>NZ_BMWM01000006.1 GCF_014651235.1 Leuconostoc lactis KCTC 3528 = DSM 20202
GTAACACCATTAAAGACCTTGATGGGTTTTTCTGTCCACTTAAATGTTCAACTTAAATTTTACAATCTGCCGAATTAATAAAACTCCCAACATCATGCACGAGGGCCGCAACCATTAATAGCAAGCGGTCACGCGCTGTAAGATGATGGACTTTTTTGAGACGGTCAAATAATTGCGTCGCAAAAGTTAACACAATTTCACGATGCACTTGTTCAACCAAATAACGATCCGCAATACCACGTGCCGCCGTCACGATGTCCGCTTCCGCTTGTGCATCATTAACCGATAAACCATCTAAAACGGTAATATCACTAATTTGCAACGTGGACACCTGCAGCGCTGACATGACATGCAAAAGCAGTAACATTTCTGTGAGAATAAATGGCACATCATTAAAATCAACCGCATATTTTTCAATAATGGCTTGATCATTTAAATTAGCCAAATCGTCCGCTAACGTTTGAATGACCGCCTTTGACACACGAACACAATGTGCATGTTCCGGCAAGAATATCTGTTGCGCGGCACCAGCACCCAGTAAAATTAATGACTCTGCTGGCTGATAAGGTGGTAACATATGCCAAAAATCAGCTAATTTACTATTAATCAGTTCTCTGGCAAAGGCCGTTTCCTGCGCGACCCCGATAGCCATATCATGAATGGTTTGCGCCAATCGAATCGGCCCAACTGCTGAATGTTGCGAAAACACAAACCGTGCGTTGTTAAAATAACTCAGATCAAGTCGCGCAGAGCTCATGCCCAAAACAAAAAATTGACCGTCTGTCTCACTGACCTTTTGCTGTTGATAAGCTTGCCGTAGCGCTAATTGGCGATAAAAACTTTCTTGATTACCATTCAACCACTGTATTTTAAGACCAGTTGCTGTTTCAATTTGATCAGCAAAATAAACCGCATTTTTCATTTGTGACAATGTTTCACTACCATATAATGTCACTTCTTTGACGGCATAATCGCGTAATAATTGTTGAAATTTATGCACTTGCGCTAACGCACGTCGCATAATTTCCGTTGTGAAAATAGGTGCGTTAATATCAGTTTCACCAAAATCACGCGTTACTTTTTCAATTTTTTCCCCAGTTTTCTGATTAACGATCTGCAAGGCAGCCGAACTAGAATTTAATAAGATAATCCCCTGAATTGTTGCCATGTCCACCTCAAATGCTATCAATGTGATATTATCAGTTTATCACATAATATTCTCTTTTAATTCACGAAAAATATCATAATTCTAATTAATTTAAAATTTTTAAATTATTGATGGTATTTGAATGTACAGCTTTCCTCATGATCATTAATGACCCCCATCCCCTGTAAAAATGAATAAATGGTCACTGGGCCCGCAAATTTAAACCCCCGCTGCTTCATATCCTTAGCAACACTTTGTGATAACTCATTTTGCGCTGGAATCAGAGCGACATCAGTCACATGATGGTCAATCACCTGCCCATTCGTAAACTGCCACATGTAGTTTGAAAAGCTTCCAAATGCTGCTTGTACACGTTTAATGGCATGTGCATTATTAACCGTGGCTGCAATCTTCAACCGATTTCGAATAATTGTTGCATCATCGCGTAATATTGCTTCATCTTGTGCGGTCATTTGGCTGACTTGTGTCAGATCAAAATTTTTAAAGGCTTGTTTCAGACCCGCTCGCTTGTTTAAAGCAATTTCCCAGCTGAGCCCGGCTTGAAAAATTTCTAACGTTAGCAGTTCAAACAATAACCGATCGTCTTGTCTAATGGGATGTCCCCATTCAACATCATGGTAGGCAACCATCGTCTCTGATGGCCGATAATGCGTCACCCACTGACATCTCGTCACTTGTTTTTCAACCATGTCAGCACCTTTCTTACGGGATCTTGGGCTCTTTTTTCTGCTGGACGGGTTTCCCAGTAAATAACATGCGCCACTGTCGCAACCGCAATCACACTAACGCCTAGCGCCAATATCGTTTTATTTGTCATCGTAAATAGCTACCTCTTCTTTTTTTTGGTAAAAAAAAATCACACCAAAAGGTATGATTTTAAGTCAAGTCACTGATTACTTTGCTTGGATAGCATCGCGTGCAGCAACTGACAAGTTATAGAATGATTGGATACCTTTGTATTGTCCTGTTGAACCCAACAATTCTTCAATACGGATCAATTGGTTGTACTTAGCGATACGGTCAGTACGTGACAATGAACCTGTCTTGATTTGACCAGCGTTTGTTGCAACAACCAAGTCAGAAATTGTTGTGTCTTCTGTTTCACCTGAACGGTGTGACACAATAGCAGTGTAACCAGCTTCCTTAGCCATTTCGATAGCTTCGAAAGTTTCTGTCAAAGTACCAATTTGGTTAACCTTGATCAAGATTGAGTTAGCGGCACCCATGTTAATACCCTTTTGTAGGTATTGTGTGTTTGTAACGAAGAAGTCGTCACCAACCAATTGGACCTTCTTACCCAATTCAGCAGTGATTGTTGCCCAGTCTTCCCATTCGTTTTCATCGATAGGATCTTCGATTGAGATAATTGGGTAACGTTCTGTCAAATCTTCAAGGTACTTGATGAATTCAGGTGTTGTGAATTCTTCACCTGTTGACCAACGCAACTTGTATGTCTTAGTTTCAGCATCATACAATTCTGATGAGGCAACGTCGACAGCAATAGCGATATCTTGACCTGGCTTGTACCCAGCAGCTTCAATCGCACGGATCAAGTACTTCAAAGGTTCTTCGTTGTCAGCAAAGTCAGGCGCGAAGCCACCTTCATCACCAACTGATGTTGCCTTACCGTCAGCTTCCAACAACTTCTTCAAAGCGTGGAAAGTTTCGGCACCATAACGGATAGCTTCCTTAACTGTTGGGGCACCAACAGGCATGATCATGAATTCTTGGAAGTCAACCTTGTTAGCTGAGTGTGCACCACCGTTAATAACGTTCATCATTGGTGTAGGCAAAACGTATGAGTTAACGCCACCCAAGTATGAGAACAAAGGCACACCTAATTCATCCGCAGCTGCACGGGCAACAGCGATTGACACAGCCAAAATAGCGTTTGCGCCTAACTTACCCTTGTTTTCTGTACCGTCGAGTTCGATCATAGCTTGATCGATTGCACGTTGGTCAGTTACGTCGAACTTACCAACCAAAGCCTTAGCGATAGCATCGTTAACATTGGCAACGGCCTTTGTTGTTCCCTTGCCACCAAAGCGTGACTTGTCGCCATCACGCAATTCAACAGCTTCGTGTTCACCAGTTGAGGCACCTGAAGGTACCATACCGCGACCGAAACCACCTAATTCTGTGATAACTTCTGCTTCAAGTGTAGGGTTTCCACGTGAGTCAAGAACTTCACGTGCGATAATATCAGTGATTAAAGACATCTGTCTATTTCTCCTTTGGTTTATGGTTTTCTACCATGTATATTATATCACAGGCCAGTGGTTGAAACATAATTTGTGTACAAAATTCATGATCATTAAGAAGATATGGCCTGTTGGATCGCCTTTTTTAAACGGTATTGCATCTGTTCAAAAAGCCGTGTCGTGCCCGGCATTGCGCCACTTTCAGCTCCTAACAACTGCAAAACAGTTTGTCGAAATTCTGGTGTTTTCGCAACCAGCGTTGTGTTCAACATTTCGCGTAATACGACAAGCTGTTCTGGATTATACGTATCGGTGCCGCAATCAATAACAGTTTCTGCAACATCATTTGTATCTGAAATCATTTGTTTTTCGAATTCAGATTTTGCGGTGTAATATGACCGAATTAAATCCGTTGCATGATTGGATAAGGCCGTCATAAAGTAAGTTAAAAATTTTGCTCTTGGCTGAATCGTGTCAAACCGTTGTACACAACGTAGTAAAATTTCTAACCCATCTGCATACCAGTCGTCAGCCGTGATGCGGCTACTCACTTTACGTCGATGAATGTCAAACATCGCACCTTTTAAATGCTTAATTAAAACATTGTACGCAATATCATGGCCATTTTGTGCCGCACGAACGGCAGCAAGTAATCTATCTTTCCCCAACACTAATCCCCCACACTACAAGTGGCAGTAGTTAGTATTCAGGTCATCAATCGATTAACGCTGCAACAACTACTCGCACACCATTACAGTGGGTTACGTGAGCTAAATCCTTGATAAATCAACAAACTTGCGGCAACACTGGCATTCAGACTTTGGACATGACCAACCATCGGAATCGTAAGCATGCCATCAACCTTTTTCTTCAACAGAGGTGAAATTCCCTTGCCTTCATTACCAATCACCAACGCTGTTGCACCTTTGGCATCCCAACGACGATAGTCTTCCCCAGCCATATCGGTCCCAAAAATCCAAACACCACGGTCTTTAAGTTCATTAACCGTATTCACCAAATTTGTCACACGCGCAACTGGTACATATTCGATCGCACCGGTTGAAATTTTCGCTACTGTCGCCGTAAGCTGGACTGCTCGTCGCTTTGGAATGATAATCCCATGCACACCGGCTGCATCCGCTGTACGTAAAATCGACCCCAAATTGTGGGGATCTTCAATCCCATCTAAAATTAAGAAAAATGGTGCTTCTTGGCGTTCTTCTGCCCGGGCAAAAAGATCATCAATTGTGGCGTAGGTAAAGGCTGCGACACTCAAAACGACACCTTGATGATTACCACCATCAGTCAATTCATCCAGCTTTGATTTTGGCGCTTGTTGAATAACTAAACCTCTTTTTTTAGCCAGCTGCGTCACTTCATTGCGAATTTTATCTTGCAAGCCAGTCTGTAGCCATACTTTATTGATTTCTTGCGTCCCTTGTAGTGCGGCAACACTGGCATAGTGGCCATAGACAAATTCGGCTTGGTTAGGCGTTTCTTGTTCACGTTTCATTTTACTGTTCTCCCTGATTCAACTTGTTCAAAAATCCATGTCATAAGTGATTGAATACGGTCATGTTGCTGCGATAGATATAAGAAACCAAAAAGGGCTTCTACCCCCGTAGAGACACGGTAGCTCACAACATCCGTATTTTTCGCTTTCGTATGCGATTTTGCATTCCGACCACGTTTGAAATAACTCAGTTCGGTATCGGTTAGCAGATTGTCTGTTATCATCAAGTCAAACAAAGCGGCATGCGCCTTGGCTGAAACATAGTGTTTACTGCGCTTTTGTAAGTCATTCACTTTAGTTAAACCAAGTGATAACAAATGTTGGCGCACTTCAAGTTCATAGATTGCATCGCCGATATAAGCCAACGATAACCCGTTCATTTGTTCATATTGTAAATTAGTCATACTCCTATTATACGCGAGATAACGTTTGTGCGTACGAGTTTCCTGACTAAAGCAAGAACTTCTTTAGTATAACCGGCGTCAGGCAGTGCGCCTATATTTTTGGCCTAATTGGTACTTTTTGTGGCCTAATTGGTATGACAGACGTTAATGGCACAAAAAAAACGCTCACATCACTGTGAACGTTTTTGATGATGAATTAGGCGTCAAATGACTTAGCCACATCATCTAACTTTGGAATATCAGCAGAGGCATCAGCTTCAGCGTCAGGTTGTGCAATCACATCCCCAACCACCTTACTCTTAATCTTACGATATTCAGCCATACCTGTTCCGGCAGGAATAATCTTACCAATGATAACGTTTTCTTTCAAACCAACCAATGGATCGTTCTTTCCGCGGATTGCGGCATCAGTCAAGACACGTGTTGTTTCTTGGAATGATGCGGCAGACAAGAATGAGTTTGTTTCCAAGGCAGCCTTAGTAATACCAAGCAACACTGGACGTGCCGTTGCTGGCACCTGACCAGCAAACAAGGCTGGTTCGTTGGCGCGTTGGAAATCAGCAATATCCATCAACATACCTGGCAAAAGATTCGTTTCACCTGGATCCATGACACGTACTTTACGCAACATTTGACGAATCATGACTTCGATATGCTTATCTGACACTTCGATACCTTGCAAACGGTAAACCTTTTGGATTTCCGTCAACATGTATGATTCAGTCGTCAAAGTATCCGTTACAGCCAACAATTCCTTTGGATCGATTGGTCCTTCGTTAATGGCATCACCACGCTTAATGGCATCACCTTCAGCAAAACGCATACGCGCAGCCAATGGCAATGTGTATGTCCGTGTGTCTGTTTCGCCTTCGATTGTCACAGCCTTTGTACGTTCGGCTGGATTTTCTTCGATTGAAACAACTGTACCAGTCACTTCAGAAATTTCAGCACGTCCCTTAGGAATACGTGCTTCAACAATTTCTTGCACACGAGGCAAACCTTGTGTGATATCGTTTCCACCGGCAACACCACCCGTGTGGAAGTTACGCATCGTCAATTGGGTACCTGGTTCACCGATTGATTGGGCAGCCACTGTTCCAACAGCTTCACCGACTTCAACTTCTTCACCAGTTGCCAAGTTACGACCATAATCCAACACAGAAACACCGTGTTCAGTTGTTGATGTAAAGACTGAACGTATTGTGACTTCTTCGATACCAGCAGCCACAATACGCTTAGCGATATCTTCATCAATCATTGCGTTGCGGGCAACAATCTTTTCACCAGTTTCTGGATCAAAGACTGACTTCATGGCATAACGACCCAAGATACGGTCGTACAATGGCTCAACAACAGATGTGCCGTCCATGATAGCACGAACAGCCACACCACGATCAGAATTGTTATTCCATTCACGCACGATAACGTCTTGCGCCACATCGACAAGTCGACGTGTCAAGTAACCAGAGTTGGCCGTCTTCAAGGCCGTATCTGACATTCCCTTACGGGCACCGTGGGTTGAAATAAACATTTCCATCACAGTCAAACCTTCACGGAAGTTCGCTGTAACTGGCAATTCAATAATCTTACCACCAGGACCCGCCATCAAACCACGCATACCGGCCAACTGCACGAAGTTAGA
Source organism: Leuconostoc lactis KCTC 3528 = DSM 20202 (assembly GCF_014651235.1). Classification (GTDB taxonomy): domain Bacteria; phylum Bacillota; class Bacilli; order Lactobacillales; family Lactobacillaceae; genus Leuconostoc; species Leuconostoc lactis. The sequence goes on from NZ_BMWM01000006.1 coordinate 6,929, forward strand.
AATGTTACCACGCGCACCTGAGTCCTGCATCATGAAGATTGAGTTGGTTGGTTCGAAGGAAGCAATCAACTTTTCTTGGATAACATCCTTAGCCTTAGTCCAGATTTCAATGACACGTTGGTAACGTTCGTCATCTGTAATCAAACCACGACGGAACTGCTTTGTCACAGTTGCGACTTGCTTATGGGCGTCTTCCAAGATTGCTGGCTTATCTGGCAATTCAGTCACATCAGTCATGGATACAGTCAAACCTGATTCTGTTGACTTTTCATAACCAAGATCCTTCATGCGATCCAACAACAATGATGTTTCCGTTACCTTATAACGCTTGTAGACTTCAGCAATGATGTCTGACAAGAAGCCCTTCTTGAAGGAACCAACAACTGGTGTTTCCGCCAAGTATTCATGAATGTTTTCACCAGCTTCAATGAAGAAGCGGTCATCAACACCCTTGAAGTTTTCTTCAGATGGTTCGTTAATATAAGGGAAATCAACTGGCAAAATTTCGTTGAACAGCAACTTACCAACAGAAGTTACCATAATCTTTGAACGTTGTTCGTCCGTAAATGGCTTTTCTGCTGGGAATGATGATGTTTGGATACCCACACGTGTATGATAGTGGACAACCTTACTTGCAAAGGCCATTTTTGCTTCTTCAACAGAAGAGAAAATCATACCTTCACCTTCACGACCAGCTTCTTCAGTCGTCAAGTAGTAGTTTCCAATCACCATATCTTGAGATGGGGCAACGATTGGCTTTCCATCCTTTGGTGCCAAAATGTGGCCTGCGGCAAGCATCAACAAACGTGCTTCAGCTTGCGCTTCATCAGACAATGGCACGTGAATGGCCATCTGATCACCATCGAAATCGGCGTTATAGGCTTCAGTAACCAATGGATGCAACCGCATGGCCTTACCAGAAACCAACACAGGTTCAAAGGCTTGGATTCCCAAACGGTGCAACGTAGGGGCGCGGTTCAAAAGAACTGGGTGTTCCTTGATCACGTCTTCCAATACGTCCATCACATCTTCATCAGCCTTGTCAATCTTACGCTTAGCAGACTTGACGTTACCGGCTAACTTACGTGTTGTCAATTCCTTCATGATGAATGGGCGGAACAATTCGATTGCCATTGGACGTGGCAAGCCCATTTGGTTCATCTTCAAGAATGGTCCAACATCGATAACCGAACGACCTGAATAGTCGACACGCTTACCCAACAAGTTTTGACGGAAGCGACCTTGCTTACCCTTCAACATGTGAGACAAAGACTTCAATGGTCGGTTACCAGGACCAGCCACTGGACGGCCACGACGACCGTTATCAATCAAGGCGTCGACGGCTTCTTGCAACATACGCTTTTCGTTTTGCACAATGATGCCTGGGGCATTCAAATCAAGCAAACGCTTCAAACGGTTGTTACGGTTAATGACACGACGGTACAAATCGTTCAAATCAGATGTGGCAAAGCGGCCACCTTCCAATTGCACCATTGGTCGCAAGTCTGGTGGGATAACTGGAATAACATCCATTACCATCCATTCAGGCTTGTTTTCTGATTGCAAGAAGGCTTCAATAATGTCCAAACGACGTACGGCACGTACACGCTTTTGACCAGTTGCTTCTTGTAATTCACGCTTTAATTGATCTGCTTCGGCAGCCAAATCAACGCTTGCCAACAAATCTTTAATTGCTTCAGCACCCATGCCAGCCTTAAAGCTAGCACCATATTCGCGCTTCAATTCACGGTATTCACGTTCAGTCAACAATTGCTTCTTTTCAACTGGTGCATCACCAGGTTCAATGACAACATATGACGCAAAGTAAATAATTTCTTCAAGTGAACGTGGTGACATGTCAAGGACAAGTCCCATACGTGATGGGATACCTTTGAAGTACCAAATGTGTGTAACAGGTGCAGCTAATTCGATGTGCCCCATGCGTTCACGACGAACTTTTGATGATGTCACTTCAACACCACAGCGGTCACAAACAATTCCCTTATATCGGATTCGCTTGTACTTACCGCAGGCGCATTCATAATCCTTTGTAGGTCCGAAGATGCGTTCATCGAACAAGCCGTCTTTTTCTGGCTTAAGTGTTCGATAGTTGATCGTTTCTGGCTTCTTTACTTCACCATAAGACCATGAACGGATCTTATCAGGCGAAGCCAAACCGATTTGCATGCTCTCGAACTTGTTAACATCGATTGCCATCTATTTGCTGTTACCTTTCGTTATTTATTAAGTTAACGTTGCCAGCCAGTCCCCGACACGTTTGCTATAAGCTAAGTTCAATATGGCATTCAACCTACCTTATAACAAACGTGCCACAAACTGTGTGCACGTTAATTGTATATGATTAAGCTTCGTCAGTTGTGTCTGTCATTTCTTGGGCTTCTACCTTAGAGAATGCAGCCGCAACTTCTTCATCTTCTTTGTTTAAGAGATCAGGATTTGAGCGTACCAACTTTTCAAGCGCATCAACTGGCAAGATTGAGTCATCTTCATCCATTTGACGAAGTTCAACTTCATCGCCTGCGCCATCCAAGACTTGCATATCCAAGCCAAGGGCTTGCAATTCCTTCACCAATACTCGGAATGATTCTGGCACGCCTGGACGTGGGATTGGTTCACCCTTAATGATTGACTCATAGACCTTCACACGACCTGCAACGTCATCTGACTTGTAAGTCAAAATTTCTTGCAACGTGTAAGCAGCACCATAAGCTTCAAGGGCCCAAACTTCCATTTCACCGAAACGCTGACCACCGAATTGGGCTTTACCACCCAAAGGCTGTTGCGTTACTAATGAGTATGGTCCGATTGAACGGGCGTGAATCTTATCATCAACCATGTGGGCCAGCTTCATATAATGCATGACACCAACACCAACACGCTTGTCGAAGGCTTCACCAGTACGACCATCATAAACAACTGACTTACCATCACGTGGCAAACCAGCTTCACGCAAAGCTGCTTCGATTTCATCATCGCTAGCACCGTCAAAGACTGGTGAGGCAACGTGAATACCAAGTTCCTTAGCTGCATAACCAAGATGCAATTCAAGCACTTGTCCAATGTTCATACGTGAAGGCACACCCATGGGTGACAACAAGATGTCAATTGGCGTACCATCTGGCATGTATGGCATGTCTTCTTCAGGGACAACAACGGAAACCGTTCCCTTGTTACCGTGACGACCGGCCATCTTATCACCGACTTGAATCTTACGCTTTTGCGCGATGTACACACGTACCATCATGTTCACACCTGGGGCAAGTTCATCACCGTTTTCTGGTGTGTAAATGCGGACGTTTTGCACAACACCGCCACCACCGTGTGGCACACGCAATGAAGTGTCACGTACTTCGCGGGCCTTTTCACCAAAGATGGCATGGAGCAAACGTTCTTCGGCTGATAATTCAGTCACACCCTTAGGCGTTACCTTACCAACCAAGATATCACCGTCATGCACTTCGGCACCGATACGGATAATACCGTTCGCATCCAAATCCTTCAACTGATCTTCACCAGTGTTTGGAATTTCACGTGTGATTTCTTCCGGTCCGAGCTTTGTATCACGGGCTTCTGAATCATATTCTTCGATGTGAATTGACGTATAAACATCTTCACGGACCAAACGTTCGTTCAAAACGATGGCATCTTCGAAGTTATAACCTTGCCAAGTCATAAAGGCGATCAATGGGTTTTGTCCCAAAGCTAGTTCACCCTTTTCCATTGAAGGTCCATCCGCCAAAACTTCATCAGCTTCGACATGTTCACCTTCACGAACAATTGGCTTTTGGTTATAGTTCTTACCACCGTTAGAACGGCGGAACTTCATCAATTCATACGTATCTAATTGACCGTCTTCACGACGAACACGAATTTCGCGACCATCAACATATTCAACGACACCAGCGGCACGAGAAATCATGGCAACCCCTGAGTCGTGCGCAGCCTTATATTCGATCCCTGTCCCAACAAGTGGTGCATGAGGATCAAGCAAAGGTACCGCTTGACGTTGCATGTTGGCACCCATCAAGGCACGGTTGGAATCATCGTTTTCCAAGAACGGAATCGCAGCTGTTCCAACAGAAACAACTTGCTTAGGCGAAACGTCCATGTAGTCAATGCGGTCAATTGGTGTTTCAATGTTTTCTTCACCGAAACGTGCCATAACTGTATCATGAACGAAGCTACCATCTTCATTTAATGGTGAGTTCGCTTGTGCCACGATGTAGTTATCTTCTTCATCGGCAGTCAAGTAATCGATCTTGTCAGTTACCTTGTGCGTTGTCCAGTCAACACGACGGTATGGTGTTTCAATGAAGCCATACTTGTTAATGCGACCATACGTTGCCAAAGAGTTGATCAAACCGATGTTAGGACCTTCGGGCGTTTCGATTGGGTCAATACGGCCATAATGCGTGTAGTGCACATCTCGCACTTCAACGCCGGCACGATCACGTGTCAAACCACCAGGTCCAAGGGCTGACAAACGACGCTTGTGGTTCATTTCACCCAATGGGTTTGTCTGATCCATGAACTGTGACAATTGTGATGAACCAAAGAATTCCTTCACGGCTGCCACAACTGGTCGAATGTTAATCAATTGTTGTGGTGTCACAGTGTTAGCGTCTTGGATTGACATCCGTTCGCGAACCACACGTTCCATACGTGTCAAACCAATACGGAATTGGTTTTGCAACAATTCACCAACAGAACGAATACGACGGTTACCCAAGTGATCGATATCGTCAACGTTACCAACACCTTCTTGCAAGTTCAAGAAGTAGTTCATGCCTGCCAAAATATCGGCTGGACGCACTGTGCGGTCGTCTTCCCCGATGTGACCATTACCAATCAAAAGCAATGTCTTTTCAGGGTTTTCAGGTGATTCGATCTTAATCTTTTGAAGCGTTACTGGTTCGTTCAACACAGCATCACCAGATGGTGTATACGTTGTTGTCTTGAAGTCTGGACGATCCAAGTATGGGCTAAGCTTGGACATCACTGTCTTATCAACTAATGTGCCCTTTTCGGCGATGATTTCACCTGAATCAGGATCAGCCAATGTTTCAGCCAATGTTTGGTTCAACAAACGTGTCTTCAATGACAACTTCTTGTTGATCTTGTAACGCCCAACTGATGCCAAATCATAACGCTTTGGATCAAAGAAACGCGCAACCAACAAGGCACGTGATGAATCAGCTGTCTTTGGTTCACCCGGACGTAGTCGTTCGTAAATGTCCTTCAGCGCTTCTTCAACACGTGAATCTGACATATCTTTGTGCACGTCTTTTTCCAAAGTCATGTTCAAAGCGTCATATTGGTCTGAGAAGATGTCGATAATATCAGAATCTGAACCGAAACCAAGGGCACGGACCAATTCTGTCATCAATAACTTACGTGTCCGGTCAATACGCACGTTAGCGATACCCTTAGCATCTGTTTCGTATTCCAACCAAGCACCACGGTTTGGGATAACCGTTGTGCCATAGCGTGGGCGACCGTTCTTGTCGTTTTCTTGGTTGTAATAGATACCAGGAGAACGCACAAGTTGTGAAACGATAACACGTTCAGCACCATTGATAATGAACGTGCCTTGTTCTGTCATCAATGGGAAATCACCAAAGAACACGTCTTGTGACTTGATTTCACCAGTTTCATGGTTCGTCAAACGCAAAGTAACGTGTAATGGTGCTGAGTAGTTGGCGTCGTGTTCACGCGCCTCATCAATGTTGTACTTTGGTTCCATCAACTTGTAATCGACGTATTCCAATGACAAGTTGCCTTGGAAATCATCGATTGGCATGATGTCGCCAAACATTTCTTTAATACCTTCATCCAAGAACCATTGATATGACGCCGTTTGAATTTCAATCAAATTTGGCACATCAAGCACTTCTTTGATGCTAGCATATGAACGACGAGTGCGGTGCTTACCGTACTTTACTAAATGTCCTGCCACATTTATCACCTCGTTTGTTTTTCGCTGCGTTTTGTTTGTTACAATTCAGTTACAAGATGGTGATTCCCACCGAACTTGACCCCGAATAGGCACAAAAAAAGCAATCGCCGCTGTTTCCGCAGACAACGTTTGCTTCAATATAAAGGTATTGCGGACAATATTTCGCAAAAAGCCATATTTATTCACAGTATTACTAAGAATAATTATACGCCTTTTGCAATCATTTGCAAGCCCTTTGCGGGAGACACACAGTGGTGCTACCCCTTTTAATTAAACATGTTCAACATCAAATTCTGGGACATCTGGATCACGCGCAATATCAACTAATTGTAAGAAATTATCTGGATCAAGTGCCGCTGTCCCAACCAGCACGCCATCAATATCCTTTTGTCGCATAATTTCGCGAGCATTATGCGGTGTCACTGAACCCCCATATAAAATACGGACTTGTTCAGCAATCACCGGTGAATACAACTTCGCCAAAGTTTGACGAATCAAATGCGCAGCCTTTTGCGCTTGATCCGCACTGGCTGCTTCACCTGAGCCAATGGCCCACGTTGGTTCATAAGCAATCGTCACATTCCGAATTTGATCAACTGAGACACCAGCAAGTGCTGCTGCCACTTGCGCCACAGAGGGTTCGGCATCCATAAACTGCGCGTACGTGCTCATGTCTTCATCTACGTCAATAATTGGTCGCAAGCCGTTACGTAAAGCGGCCGTGACTTTCAAGTTCACCGTCGAATCCGTTTCGTTGAAGAACTTCCGACGTTCAAAATGACCAATCAAGACATAAGTTACCCCAATATCTTTTAACGCTTTGGGTGACGTTTCGCCAGTATAGGCCCCACTGTCTTCCCAGTGCACATTTTCCGCGACAACATGAACGGGTGTTTCTTTCGTTGCTCGCACCATATCTGCCAAAAACAAATCTTGCGCTGCAATGCCCGTTTCAACAACATGTTGATCCGGCACCCTGCCATTAACTTGCGCCAAAAAATCCGTGACGTCGGCCTGCAACTTATTAATCTTCCAGTTTGCGACCACAAACGGCACGCGTTTTGCCTTGTGCATCTTCGCCATCATTTATCATCTCCTCGCAACATGACAAACATGAAGATTGCTTCAATTAGTAGCAACATCGCTGTATATTGCGCTTCTTCATTCACTAGACGTAATAAAATGTAACTCACAACCAGCACACCTAATCCCATCCCCGTTTTCACGAGTGATCGTTGATGCTTACTCCGTGCCAACAACTCTGATAAGTGTTGGTTTTCTGATTGTAATTCTGACACATCCAGTTTCAATGCTTCAATCTGATCGAGCATTTTATCATTTTCTTGCTGCATTAAATCAAAATCTGATTGTGATAAGACATCTTCAGTTTTTGGTTCACGCTTTGTTCGTTTGAAAAGTAACATTATTATTCTCCATTACCACTATTTTACCACAAGAAAAATCAGCATTGCGTGCCTGACATAACAAAAAAGCTATTTTATCAGTCACCTGATAAAATAGCTTGGATGCAGCCGGCGGGAGTCGAACCCGCACGCCCTAAACGGGCACAGGATCCTTAATCCTGCGCGTCTGCCAATTCCGCCACGGCTGCGATGTTGTTTGTATTGACAACTCCATTAGTTTAGCTTACTCAACACAAGATGTCAATATTTTTTATCAAAAATCCTAAAAATGATAACTTAATAAAACACCATTTAGCCCCTGCACCGCCCCTCTTTCCCATCCCAAATCCGCAAAAAAATCCTCTGCTTCATATAGAAGACTTTTATTAACGCAAAAATTCTTTGATATTTTTATCTTGCTTATTTCTCTCAGTGTGGTACACTGGTCTTGTAATAAAAGTTATTGATTTTGATTTGTTTTTCTCGGAAGGCGCTCAAGTACCAATTATTTAAGTTACAAAATATAACATTGGTGAGCACACCAAGGAGAAACATATCATGGAAAAAGGCACAGTAAAGTGGTTTAACGGCGAAAAGGGTTACGGTTTCGTAACTCGCGAAAATGGTGAAGATGTCTTTGCACACTTCTCAGCTATCCAAGGCGACGGCTTCAAGACTCTTGAAGAAGGCCAAGCTGTTGAATTTGAAGTTGAAACTTCAGACCGCGGTTTGCAAGCTGCAAACATCGTTAAGTTGTAATCTTAAACAACTAACACAAAAAACTCGCTTCGGCGAGTTTTTTTGTGTCCAAATTTCGTGGTATAATGAATATGTTAGATTAAACACAAATTAAGGAGTTTAGCACACATGGCTAAGTTAGTATTGATCCGTCACGGTCAAAGTGAATGGAACGCATTGAACTTGTTCAACGGTTGGGTTGACACAAAGTTGTCGGACAAGGGTATCGCCCAAGCAAAAGAAGCTGGTGAATTGTTGGCTGCTGAAGGCATCCAATTTGACCAAGCTTACACATCTGTTTTGACACGTGCCATCACAACATTGCACTACGCTTTGGAAGAAGCTGGTCAATTGTACATCCCTGAAGTGAAGTCATGGCGTTTGAACGAACGTCACTACGGCGCTTTGCAAGGCCAAAACAAGGCCGAAGCTGCTGAAAAGTGGGGTGCTGAACAAGTCCACATCTGGCGTCGTTCATACGACGTTTTGCCACCATTGTTGGACAGTTACGACGAAGAAGTGACTGTACAAGGCAAGACATACCCTGCCTTTGACCGTCGTTACGCTGATGTACCTGAAGGTGAATTGCCATTGGGTGAAAACTTGAAGATTACTTTGGAACGCGTTTTGCCATTCTGGGAATCAGACATTGCCCCACAATTGAAGGCTGGCAAGAACGTTGTCATCGCTGCCCACGGTAACTCATTGCGCGCCTTGGTTAAGCACTTGGAAAACATTTCAGATGAAGACATCTTGAATGTTGAAATTGCTAACGGTCAACCATTGGTTTACGACCTTGCTGATGACTTGTCAGTTGTTTCTAAGAAGACTTTGACAAAGTAATGCATTAACCTAGTTATCATCAGATAGCTAGGTTTTTTTATGGCCTTTTTTTCGACAAAGAAAAACCGGCATACATCCTGTATGCCTTTTTTTCTGATTGCCCCTGCTGGATTCGAACCAGCGCATAGCGGTACCAAAAACCGCTGCCTTACCGCTTGGCCAAGGGGCAATAGTTAATTTATTCAGCCGTTAACTATTAATCGGCTATGGGAGCGGTAGGATTCGAACCTACGAACCCGAAGGAACGGAGTTACAGTCCGTCGCGTTTAGCCAGACTTCGCTACACTCCCATGTCTCAAACAACTATATTATAATAACAAATATTTAAAACCTTGACAACCCCTTTTCGCGAATTTTTTTAATTTTTTTGGCTGATGCTGATTCTGCTAATGCTGACTGGATTTCAAGTAAATTATCTTGTTTATATCGCAGGCATTCATTATACTAGAATAAGGTAAAAAACTGCATTTGGAGTTGTAACTCATGATTGTATCCGCCACCAATAAACAGCGCCGGCACGCTCTGATTTGCTTTCTGATCGCCTGTCTGCTCGGCCTACTCACTAAATTTAATATTCTAGTGCCTGTCGCACTCGACCAACTGTTACACAGTCTGTTCAACACGGTACAGTCTAACTTTGGTGATACTGTTATGGCCATTGCGACCTTTTTAGGTAATCCTGTCGTCGACGTCATTTATGCCTTTATTTTGGCTGGCGTACTCGTCATTGCGCAATTGCGTGTCCCAGCGATTTGGACCGTTGTCAGCGTCTTACTTGGTGACGTGGTGTTGAGTATCATCCGCTTCATTGTCAATCGGCCACGGCCAGTTGGTCATTTATTATCGGATACAGCCTCTTCATTTCCCAGCTCGCACGTCTTTGGCCTGTTCGTCGTCATTTTCATTATTGGTATCCTAGTGACGCCCAATATCAACAGCCACCGTGCGCAAATCATTATCACTTGGTTGACCCAACTCATCGGTGCCCTAACCATTATGAGTCGTTTGTATTTCAACGCTAATTTCTTAAGTGATACGGTTGCGGCGATTCTATTCGCCTATGCTTGGGTGATTCTTTCAGCCACCCTTTATCCAAAGTTTGCCACTTTTCTCCAACGACGCGTCCCATTATTTGAACATGAAGAAATTTAAAAAGCGTGATTGCTGTTTGCAATCACGCTTTTTATTATTGTCCGATTGTGTAATCGTCTTCTTCCATCGCCTCAACAGCACCCAAGAGATACCCGTTCCCAACACCTGAGAAAAAGTCATGGTTCGCCGTTGACGTTGACAAACCGTTCATGACCACCGGATTCACATCCTCGGCACCATCAGGGAACATTGGTTCCTGACCAAGATTCATCAATGCTTTATTGGCATTATAACGGAGGAAGGTCATGACTTGATCATACCAGCCCAAGTCATCGTACAATTCATGTGTGTAATTCTCTTCATTTTCATAAAGATCATAGAGCAAATCATACATCCAAGCTTGCAATTCTGCTTGTTCCGCTTCAGATAATTGGTTAAAGCCAATTTGGAACTTATACCCAATATACGTACCGTGAACAGATTCATCACGAATAATCAACTTGATGATTTCCGCCACGTTCAGCATTTTGTTGTGTCCCAAGAAATAAAGCGGCGTATAAAAACCAGAATAGAACAAGAATGTTTCCAAAAAGACAGAGGCCACTTTCTTTTGCAATGGTGTGCCTGTTTGGTATACATCATTGATACGGTTGGCCTTATATTGCAAAAATTCGTTGTTATCAGCCCATTCAAAAATCGCTTCAATTTCTGACTTTTCATTTAACGTCTCAAAAATTGATGAATAAGACTTCGCATGAATTGATTCCATAAATTGGATGTTATTCAAAACGGCTTCTTCTTTTTGGTTAAGGGCATCAAACTTCAGTTGGGCCAACCCATCTTGTGATTGCAAAGTATCCAACGTCGTGAGCCCACCAAAGACAAGGTTCATCGTTTTTTGTTCTTGCGGTGTCATATTACCACGCCAATGCCGCAAATCATTTGAAATCGGGATACGCGTGTCGAGCCAAAATTGTTGGGTGAGCTTTTCCCACGTTGCCTTGTCCAACTCGTCTTCAATGTTGTTCCAGTTAATTGCTGTATATGAATTGTCTTTTAAATGTTGTACCACAGTTATTCTCCAAATATTGGTTTGATTAAGTGATAAGCTTTGTCTGCATCGAATGTGCTTCCGCGTAATTCGTAGGCATATAACATCGGTACGTTAAACCGTTCAGCATAACGTATCGCTGTCAAATTGAATTGGACGTTAAAATTACGGTTCCCTGAGCCGATGACACCTTTGAGATACTGTTGATTCCGTCCAAAGGCGATGTAGTCGCCCAAAGCGTTCGTAAAAATCTCGGTGACTTCTGGCCCAGTCCCTGTACCCCCTGTTAAATAGGTTGGTACAATAGCCACAAACGGCTCTGTCTCGTTAGCGTAATCCGTTTCATCCCCAATACAACGCGCGACGACCGTGTCGCCATGCGCTGCTGCCACTTCGCTTAACTTTGAGACAAATGATACTGTGTTACCTTCTGTTGACGCATATAAAATATTAATTTTGACCATGACCCTCTTATCCCTTGTAACGTGATGTGCTTAAATCGAGCAACTTTCACACTCGTTCACACCAGATTCTTGGTGATCATCCGTAAATGTGCGGACATAATACAATGACTTAATCCCCTTATTAAAGGCATAGTGACGCAAAATCGTCAAATCACGTGTGGTCATCTTTTCTGTCCGACCCTTTTTCCATTCATACAACGCCGTTGACAACGTTGAACGCATGAATAACGTTAAGGCCATCCCTTGGTCAATGTGTTCTTGTGCCGCGGCATAAACATCGATGACTTTGCGCATATCCGTATCATAGGCTGACACGTAATATGGCATTGTCTCGTTGTTTAAACCAGGCGCAGGATAGTACACTTTTCCGATCATCCCCTCTTGACGTTCTTCAATTTTATTGACAATTGGTAACAATGTTGCGGTGGTGTCATTCACATAAGAAATTGAACCGGTTGGCGCAATCGCATGACGATAGGCATGATACATCCCATACGTCATGACATTTTCCTTTAATTCTAACCAGTCACGTTGTGTTGGCACGTGGTGATTAGCAAAGGCAGCGGCAACTTGTGGTGTTTTTGGTGCCCAATCTTGCGTGAGATACTTATCAAAGTAAGTGCCATCGGCGTACGCTGACTTGTCAAACTCAAAGAACTTTTCTTGGCGTTCCTTGGCCAACTTCATTGACGCTTTAATTGAATAATAGTTCAACGTCATGAAGAATGTTGACGTAAAGTCAAGGGACGCTTCGTCACCATAATACATTTGGTTTTGTGCAAAATAAGCTGCCAAGCCCATTGCCCCAAGGCCAATGGCATGCTTTTCTTGGTTACCCTTGGCAATTGATGGGACCACATCCAAGTTTGACGTATCAGAAACAAACGTCAAGGCACGTACCATCGTATCAACAGAGGTTTCAAAATCAGGCGTTGCCATCATGTTCACAATGTTGATTGATCCCAAGTTACAGCTGACATCTGATCCCAAACGTGTGTATTGTTGCCCATTATCAAGTTCCGACGGTGTCTGAACTTGCAAAATTTCTGAACACAAGTTTGATGACACAATCTTACCTGCAATGGGGTTAGCACGGTTGGTCACATCAATGTTAATAATGTAAGGGTAGCCAGATTCTTGCTGTAACTTTGAAATTTCTTCTTCAAGTGTCCGCGCATTGAGCCGATATTTTGTAATTTGATCATTGGCCACCATGTTGTCGTACTCAGCCGTGATGTCGACATAGTTAAATGGGACACCATACACCTTTTCCACATCAGCGGGACTAAACAAGTACATGTCCTCGTTCTTGCGCACTAATTCATAGAACTTGTCTGGCACAGTCAAGCCAAGTGACAATGTTTTCACACGAATCTTTTCATCCGCATTTTCCTTCTTCGTTGACAAGAAAGCCATAATGTCAGGATGGAACACTGACAAATACACAACACCGGCCCCTTGACGTGCCCCAACTTGTGATGAAAATGTGAAAGAGTCTTCCAACAACTTCATGATTGGCACAACGCCACCTGCTGAATTGGCGATCCCCATGACTGGGGCCCCTGCTTCACGCAAGTTCGACACGTTAATGCCGACACCACCACCCATTTTTGAAAGTTGCAACGCCGAATTAATCGTTCGTCCAATTGAATTCATGTCGTCCGACGTTTGAATAATGAAACATGACACCAATTCACCACGACGCGCCCGCCCAGCATTCAAAAAACTTGGTGTGGCTGGTTGGTAACGTTGGTGAATCATTTCATCGGCCAAACGCAAGGCCAACGCTTCATTACCCGCAGCATAATACAATGCATTCATCGCAACACGATCGATGTAAGTTTCAACGTAATATTGGCCATCATTTGTTTTCAGCGCATATTGGTTATAGAACTTGAACGCCGCCATAAATGACTTGAAGTTAAAGTTTTCGCCTTCAAGGTAAGCATACAATTCTTCAATAAACGCTAAGCGATACTGTTCGATAAAGGCACGTTCCAAAAAGTTGTTCTCAAAAAGCCACTCAAAACGTTCTGACAAAGAGTCGAACTTTAAAACATTCGGCCAAACGTTTTCCGTCAGAAAAGCATCGAGCGCCTCTTGGTCTTTTTCAAGTTGAATTTGATTGTTTTTTGGAATGTTGACTTGGTTATTTAAGTCAAAATAAGTCACCTTATCTAAGTTAATCTCTTTTAATGGCATAATTACAATCCTTACTCTATTATTGTATTTGTTATAAAAGCTGAAATCAACAACTCATCGCCGTTGACTTCCGCCTTTGGTCTTCATTCATTAATGGCTTAAATTAAGCTGAAATCTTTTTGAGTACGTCTGGGCGGAAACCAGAAAACTTTGGCATGCCCTCAATGGCGACAACTGGTGTTTGTCGGAACCCGTCAGCCTTTAACGTTTCCACATACGCCACTTCTTCTTCAATATTGATTTCCTTAAAGGGGATACCTTGCGCTGACAAGAACTTCTTCGTCATTTTGCATTGTACGCAGTTATATTTTGTATAGACAGTTACTTTTTCCATAATCGTTGCCTCAATCTTTTGTCTTAATTGTTATTGCTAGTTTACCCTCTTTTGGAAATTAAACAAGGACAATATACGTCTTCACAAACAGTTGTTCGACACGAGACAATGTTAGCAATTGTTTGCCGAGAAAAATGATTTTAAATTTCACAAACTTATTTTTTGTGCCTGAAAAACCCCCGATATATCAACGATTATGCCAATTTCACCACAAATGAAACTATCACAAAAATCTTAGAAAACACGTCAAAAGTGCCAGTTTTTGCGCATCATGGCCTTTTGTACGCAGCGACCCACTTGACAACAAGCGAAAATGTGTTCGTTTTCGCTCACACCAGCCGCATCATCCCCCAGTCTCATTTTTATTTCATGGTGTTTTCTGGTATAATACCGTGTAGTATACATAAGAAAAGAGGTTTACGACTTTGGATTCTGGTCCGTCTATGCTCCTTAACTTTGTCATTATTGTTTTGGTGCTGTTACTTGCTATTTTGTTCACGTTAACAGAATACTCTCTGGTTAAAGTACGTTTGAGTGCGCTCCGCGATTTGCAAGAAAATCGTGAAAAGCCTTCACGTAATATTGAGCACGCCATTTATATGGCATCGCATTTAACTGAATATCTATCGACTGCACAAGTCGGTATTACACTTACGAGTTTGATTTTAGGTTGGATTGGTGAAGAGACAGTCGCCGAAATCATTCTAAAGACCGGTTTGATTCCAGCAGAATATTCTGGCGTCGTGTCGTCAGTCTCTGCCATGATTATTTTCACGGTCGTGCATGCGGTGTTTACCGATTTGGTACCGAAAAACATCGCGATTGAAGAACCCATTAAGGTCTTAATGCTAATCGTTCGTCCTGTGCGTTTCTTCCACATTCTGCTGTTCCCGTTGATTTGGACATTAGATCATCTATCAAATATGATCACCCACATGTTGGGCTTCCGTACGGATGGCGAAGAAGACATTTATTCACAAACTGAAATTCTCTCACTGTCACGTAATGCCGCCGCTGCTGGTGAGCTGGACGAAGAAGATTTGACGTTTATGAAGCGCGCCTTTGAGATGAACGATAAGGTTGCCGTGGATATCATGATTGATCGCACATCAATGACTGCTATTGATGTGACGACAACAATCGCTGATGCCATCAATCTTTACCTACAAGATCGTTACTCACGTTTCCCAGTCATTGCTGATAATGACAAGGATAAAGTGTTAGGTTATGTCTTTATCTATGACCTCTTGCGTCAATCTCGCATTAACGATCAAGATACAGTCGCTAAAATCATGCGTGATATTCCCGCCGTCCCTGAAAACATGGACTTGCACGATGTCATGGATGAAATGATTATCAAGCGTTCGCCGATCGCCATTGTCGTGGACGAATACGGTGGTACCAGTGGTATGATCACGGATAAGGATATCTACGAAGAACTTTTCGGTACGGTCCGTGATGAAATCGATGACGTCTCAGATGATTACATCGAAAAGCTTGGTGATCACCGTTATAAAGTCTCTGGTAAGATGACCCTTTATGACTTTGAACGTTACTTCAACAAGAAAATTAAAGAACTTGAAGAAGACGAAGCGGTGACTTTGACCGGTTATGTCTTAAATCATGACCCTGAATTTAGAGCTGGTGACACGATGCAAGTGGCCAACTTCAAATTAACGGCCTTGGATTATGACAATGCCTACATTTCAGAATTTATTGTCCAAGAGTTACCAACACCAAAACAAGACTTAAATCATAATGGCATCTTCGACGAAGATGAAAAAGATGACAAGTCAAATACAGCGGATTCACCCGCTTAATGACAAGACCGCATTTGCGGTCTTTTTTGGTGTCTAACATTTTATGTTAGAATGGAGATAATAACCATTTAGGAGGCAATTGTAGCGTATTGCGGAACGACCGTTCAAGATAATGCCCTACAACTATTACTATGTCAATTAACGTCTATATTGTCCGTCACGGCGAAACTTACTTCAACTTCTTACACCGTTTTCAAGGTTGGTCTGATGCACCCCTCACCCCAAAAGGGATCGAACATGGCTTGAATGCCGGTAAGCGACTGGCTGACATTCATTTTGATGGCGCTTACTCATCTGATTTGACTCGTGCCATTCATACCGCACGTTACATTTTGAAAAATAATACGGCGGATTCACCAGAGGAACCGACGCAACTCTTTGATTTCCGTGAACAGTTCTTTGGGTCGTTTGAAGGCATTAACGGTGAAACAGTGACCACTACGCTCACTGCTTTCAAAGACACACCCTTTGAGACTTACACAAACTTGATTACCATCTACGGCATGGCTGATGCGATGAACACTATCCGTCAAGCAGATCCTTATCACTTCGCCGAAGACGACGAACAATGGTGGACGCGCGTTTCACGTGGGTTTAATGATATTCGCTTCCGTCATAAAGACGGCGATAACGTCCTCATCGTGTCACACGGCACAACAATTCGTGGGATTGCCGAAAAGTTTGGCCGCCATGATTTCGCCAGTGAACCCGTTAAAAACGGGGCGGTCATGCAGCTCGAACTTGACCCCCATGACGCCAAGATCGTCCGTTTTAACGATGATACGACGGTCTTTTAATAGACAGTTTCGCAAAAAACTGTTACACTATCAGTAGTCTAAATAAAGGAAGTGCAATCAATTGTCAAACGAATTTTAAGATCCCGTAGATAAGAGTAGAGTCTCTATTTTTATGTGCACATCTTGAGATTGGTCAGCAATTTTGCCCTCGACACGTAAAATGCCCCCAGTCTCGCTATTCTCTGGAGGTATTTTTTTATGACTGAACAACACATTAACGCCCAAGACCCACGTAAGGTCTTTCTGGTTGGCCTCACAACGAGCCAAGCGAATTTAACCTATGAACTAGAAGAGCTTGCCAATCTGGCAAAAGCCAATAATTTGGTACCAGTGGAAACGTTTACCCAAAAGCTGGAACGGCCCAACCCTGCTACTTACTTTGGTAAGGGAAAAGTGGAAGAATTGGCGGAAGCCGCCAAGACTTACGAAGTGGATATGATCGTCGCCAACGATGAGTTATCCCCATCACAGATTCGTAACTTAGAAAAGTTAACCAACACAACGGTGCTGGATCGCACGGGGTTGATCTTAGATATTTTCGCCCAACGCGCCCAAACTAAGGAAGCCAAGCTACAAGTCCAGTTGGCCCGCTTGCAATACCAGCTCCCCCGCTTGCGCACAAGTATGTCTGTCAGTCTTGATCAGCAAACTGGTGCGGGTGGCGGTGGCTTTACGTCACGTGGTTCGGGTGAAACGAAACTCGAAGAATCACGCCGTCGCATCACGTCACAAATGGTCCGTATTCGCCAGGAACTCGCCGAGTTATCCAAAGGGACGTCAACACGTTCAGCTAAGCGGACAACCAACGAATTGGCCAATGTGGCCTTGGTGGGTTATACCAACGCTGGTAAGTCCACGTTGATGAACCGCCTGCTCGCTCGCTTTGGCGTCGGTGCGGACACGGACGACACCAAGCAAGTCTTGGAAAAAGATATGTTGTTTGCCACGTTAACGACCACCGTTCGTCAATTGACTTTACCAGATAAGAAGCAATTCTTACTGAGTGATACGGTCGGGTTCGTCTCAAAGTTACCACACAACCTCGTATCTGCCTTTAAATCAACCTTGCAAGAAGCCGCGAATGCTGATTTGCTGCTGCAAATTGTGGACGTGTCAGATGAACACTACAAAGACATGATGGCCACCACGGAAAAGACCTTGGCCGAAGTCGGCGTAACCGACGTACCAATGATTACTGTCTACAATAAGGCTGATCGCACCGAACTCGTCTACCCTGACGTGTCTGGCGAAAATACGATTACCATCTCAGCGCTAGACCCTGCCTCACAAGATGCGTTAATTGATTTAATCAAGAAGCAAATCTTCAACGACGTCCAAGAAGTCACGCTCCACATCCCATTTGACCAAGGCGCTGTGCAAGCCAAGCTCGCCGCTAAGCATACCTTTAGCAAAGAGGACTATGATGAGACCGGCACGCTGATTACCGTTGAATTGTCCGAGTTGGAACGCAAGTTGTACGCGGATTATATTGTCTAGTAAAAATCCCCTCACACGGATTAACGTGTGAGGGGATTTTATATTTGGCTATGTGTTCATTATGATGGTATACAAGGCCATTTACTTAAATCCCTGATAACCGATAAAACCAAAACTGATCAACACCGCTAAAGCAATGCCTACAAGCCTGGCGCTTGCATAGCTCACACCAAACAACATGATAAGACCAGTAAGAAGCCATCCAAACAAATAAACAATGCCAATCACGATGAACGGCGCGGCAATTATCAAAATAAACGTTAATAGTTTATCCATTATTTACCTCTTTAATTGTGTATTTGACTCATTATTTTTATTATAATGCAAGGGCTTACATAAGAATAGCATTAAATGTAAAAAATCTGGCATTCCATTCATTTTTTGACGATATAACATATCTATCCCTAACGCGATCGTTATTCAATAACTCCACAAAAAAGCATCAGCAAAATGCTGATGCTTTTAAAAATACTTTACTTAATCTATTTTTAGTAATCATTTTCACTATATTTATACTATTTATTTGGTGGATAAATATATAAATCAATTTTGAATTTTTAACTTTCCAGATCTATACATCTCCATTAGCTGATCTGCTGATAGATTTGATTCATCGTCATCAGTAAACCGACTAAAAATAAATTCTACAATTCTATTCGCTGCTTTTTCAGTGGCGGCTTCAATATCACCTTCGGCCCATACATTTATATTGGCTTTAGAAATTGATTGTGCAATTGGATATTTTGAATTTTTATACCCATCTTCTAAGTTAGTTTTACTTCCATGAATTTTTTCGTCCAACATGGCATTACCAATTTTTCGATTAAGACTTGATTCGAGTAAAATTTTATTACCTAATGAATCTTTATATTCTTCAAAATCGTTTTCACTACTGAATCCAGCTTGCGTTCTAATAGTAGATAGGTCTTTACCACTTGCTGGCAAAATATGCTCAATATCTGGTTCTTTATCAAATAATAAGAAGTCTTGCGACAAACCATGTTCTTTAGCAAATAAATATTCATTCAGTGTCACTAAGGCACTATCAGCAGATGAATCAATCAAAATCGATTTAATCGACTCTGGGTCAAAATTATTTGCAATATGTTTTTCAAAATCACGAATGATATCTTCTGTCGCAACACCTTTACCTAGTTTCATATTTTCGGCAAACAAAAACACTTTGAAGTTCTTTGACGAGTATCCCGCTTCACTCAGATTTAATAATACAAATAATTTCAATAACGTAAGAGCGTAATTCAATTTTGTCGTATTACTATCACTTTGTTTCAAGTATAGGTATGGGGCGTAAAACAATTTGAAATTACTGTTAAATTTAAACAATAACTTCAAAGCATACTGATTATCTTTATCCTTATCACTGAGAATCCAGTTATTAGCGATCTTACTTAACGCCGAAACAAATGCATCACCATTTTTGAGCAATTCTGGATGGATTTCGGTAAAAAACTTACGTACTCCTGGCATAGTTGTTGAAGCTTCTTGCAACTCGGATCGTTTAAGATACATGTATTGATTCAATACTTCATCTATATTTACAACCTTTTGTCTTGCCAATGAATCAGTTAAATCCATCAACTGTTTCCATTGATCAACAAACTTTTCACGGTTATCTTCGTCATAATAACTATAAAGTTTTGCAGAAAAAATGTCTGCATCAGCCAAAGGCAACCCAGTAGAATTTAAGGAATTGAATATATCAATTGCTTCTTCATTATCAAAAGACGTAATTGTAATTAACTGTGCTTTATTCAAAACTGCCTTTGCAAATGAATTCACTTCTGTAACTTCTAACTCAGCAAGCTTATTTACAAAGAATTTAAAGTTATTAAAAAATTTAGTATGTCGATTATCTCCACGCTTATACTTAATGTCAGCAACATTCTTTTCAATATCCGACACGTCTGTTCCACGTAAAATTATCTCAAGTTCATCTTTATAAGCTTCATTAATTGATGTATTTCGATATTTTGATTCTAATGTATCAAATCCTATCTCGCCATCCACAACATCATATACATTTTCTTCATCCACATGATATAAACTTTGTATGATTTCCTTTTTACTTGCACCCAGTTGACGCTTCAAGTTTCGGTAGTCTTCATCATCAGATATTTTATTTAGTAGTTCAGTTATTCTAATTATTAATGCCTTTAGCAAAATAATTAGCGTGGTGGTTCGTTGTTGCCCATCAATCAAAATTAAATCTTCTCGTCAAACTGTTGCATTAAGAATCACTGAGCCCAGGAAATAATTTTCTTTATTATCTTCTGTTGAAAAATCAAGTAGATCTTGCCACAGACGATCAACTTGACCATTAATATCCCAATTATATGCACGTTGATATTCTGGAACAACAAATTTTCCTTCAACTTGTTGAAAAAACTCACTAATTCTCTTCAGATCTGAATCAATCTCTTTGCTTCTCATACCCTATCCCTTCATGTCCGGACTAACCAATGTTGTTGTGTCTTATATTTATTTTACTATGATATTAAAAATTAGCTAGATCAGTGTTTTAAATATTAATTGCTATTTAGCTTACTATCAAACAAATTGTTAATTATTTCAAATAAACTATCACTAAATGAACCTACCGTTGATTAATGAATTCCACATAGATCCTTGTCCTTTTTAGAATATCGAATCAACATTTAAAATATGATTTATAACACGCATACAAACACCACAAAAAAAGCATCAGCAAAATGCTGATGCTTTTAAAATTGCTAGATTTGCTCTAACATTAATGATCGATACCACCAATTGCCACCACATAATAGCAACAACCGTTGTGGGAAAAAGAAGATTAACGCTTTGAGAATTGTGAAGCCTTACGAGCCTTCTTCAAACCTGGCTTCTTACGTTCCTTCATACGTGAGTCACGAGTCAACAAACCTGCTGCCTTCAATGCTTCACGGAAGTCAGGATCTACTGTCAACAAGGCACGGGCGATACCGTGACGTGTTGCACCAGCTTGACCAGAATATCCACCACCAACGACGTTAACCAAAACATCGTAGTTCCCCAATGTTTCAGTAACGTTAAATGGTTGCAAAACAACTTCACGCAAGTTAGCGAAAGGAATATATTCTTCGATTGACTTGCCGTTCATTGTGATTTGGCCATTACCTGGAACCAAACGCACACGAGCAACTGAGTTCTTACGACGGCCTGTGCCGGCATATTGTACTGCTGTAGCCATAATTTAGATTCTCCTTTCTTAAACTAACTTGTTGATGTCAAGTACTTCAGGCTTTTGTGCGGCGTGGGCATGTTCTGCACCAGCATACACGTGCAAGTTCAAGCCTTGCTTACGACCCAAAGTGTTCTTTGGCAACATACCGTGGATTGACAATTCAAGCAACTTTTCAGGGTTGAATTCACGATAGTTTCCAGCTGTGCGAGCCTTCAAACCACCTGGGTGGTTTGAGTGGTGGTAATAAACCTTATCAGTGGCCTTCTTACCAGTCAACTTAACTTCGCCTGCATTGATGATGATTACATGGTCACCCATGTCAACGTTTGGTGTAAACGTTGGCTTGTTCTTACCACGCAAAATTGAAGCAACTACTGTTGACAAACGTCCCAAAACGACGTCCTTGGCATCAATAATATACCACTTCTTTTCGATTTCACCTGGTTTTGCTAAAAATGTTGTACGCATGTGTGCGCTCCTTTGATTAGTTGTTTACAAACGCGGCCGTTCCTTGCCACGCAATTACAATAAGTTTCCGGGGCTTATCGTGAGGTAAACAATACCGTGTATTATCTTACCTAAAATAATCCGTATTGTCAATGCTTGTCGCCAAATTCCTTCCGCGACAAGCACTTCTTAAACACGCCATCCCCAACTGTTTATCATTTATCCATCACTGGTGCATCATAATAAATTTCATCCAGATACAACCCACTGGCTGGGGCGGTAAAGCGGGCTTGTTCGCGATCTTTCACGGCAATTAAGCGGACGATATCATGCACGTCACGCCGACCGTTCCCAATTTCCAGCAATACCCCAACCATAATCCGAATCTGGTTATATAGAAAGGCATTCCCTTCAAATGTGAAGACTAACTCTTGTTCATCTGGTTTCACTTCAACATCCGCACGCGTAATGGTTCGCACGGTTGTGGCCGTTTGATTCCCTGAAGCTGCAAAGCTAGCAAAGTCATGCTCCCCAAGCAAATCAGGTAACGCTGCTTGAATCCGTGCAACATCTAAACGCCAGTGGAAATGGCCTGTATAACGGCGCTTAAAGGGATCGGTAAAGTCTTGGGTCGAGACACGGTAGATATAGCGCTTCGCATGCGTGTTAAAGCGGGCATGGAAGTCATCCGCCACTTTTTCTACCTGTTTGATCATAATATCGCGGGGCAACAAGGTATTGAGTCCCTTACGAACCCCTTCCGGTTGGATGTCAAATGGTAAATCAAAATGGACCACTTGACCAAAAGCATGCACCCCTGTATCCGTCCGTGAAGCACCCACGACCTTAATAGCGGGCGTTGGCAACTTGGCCATTTGATTCACAGCGCGGTTCAGTTCACCCTGCACTGTCCGTTGGCGTTCTACGCCGTTTTTCGTTTGGACTTGAAATCCGAAAAATTCTGAGCCGTCATAAGCGACGACTGCTTTATATCGTGGCATAACTCCCCACTCTCTCATAACGTTTGACGCGTTAGCTTACAAATATAAATTCACAATCACAAAAATCACCACAAAAACACCTAAGCCCACAAAAGCCAGCATGTCATTGTGCCCATAATGCAATACACGGTATTTTGTCCGTTGCACAGCATCTTTAAACCCACGCACTTCCATCGCATTGGCTAAGTCCAAGGCGCGTTGTAGCGCCCCTACAAACAACGGAATCAGCAAGGGAATAATCGCCTTGGCCCGTTTAATCGGTCCACCCGTAGAAAAGCTCATCCCACGTGACTTTTGAGCGTTCATGATTTTCTGGGTTTCATCCATTAATAGCGGGACAAATCGTAGCGCAATGGACAACATCAACGCTAACTCCGCCACCGGCACCCGCAGCTTTTTTAACGGCCCTAACAGCATTTCCAAGGCGTTGGCAATACTGGTTGGTGGGGTCGTCAATGTCAGAATTGTTGACATCAAGATGATGAGGATAAACCGCAACATCACATAAACTGCATTAATTAACCCTGGGGTCGTAATTTTAATCGGCCCCAGCTGGTAAAGGACGGGCGTTCCTGGGGTAAAGATTAACTGCAAGATGACCGTAAATAAAATCAGCCAAAAAATCGGTTTTAACCCATCCCAATATAGCTTAAACGGCTGACCCGTTAAGCGAATCAAGCCCAAGACAAAGATTGCCGCCCAAGCATACGTCGCCCAACTATTGGCCCACAATAACACCAAAATATAGACAAACGTCCCAATCATTTTAGTCCGTGGATCAAGGCGATGAATAAAGGAATCTCCTGGCACAAAACGGCCAATCATAATGTTATTCATGGCCGACCTCCGCATTAATGGCTGTGGCTAAGCTCGGCAATGTTAGTGGCCGCTCTGGCAACACGACCCCAGCCGCCTTTAACTTTTCCGTAAATTGCCCTGCTTTTGGTAGATCTAACTTCATGGTTTTAAACCATGCCATATCGCGATTAAATAGTTGCGCCGGCGTTTCATTGGCCACGACCTGACCATCGTGCATGACAACGACTTGGTCAGCCACCGCCACCACATGATCCATATGGTGCGAAATAAAGATCACCGTTTTGCCCAGGTTCTTCAACTCTAATACCAATTGCAACAGTTCTGCTTGCCCTTTCGGATCCAAGCCCGCCGCAGGTTCATCTAACACCACCACGCTCGGATCACTTGCTAACGTTCCGGCCATGGCGACACGACGCATTTGCCCACCAGAAAGCTCAAAGGGTGACTTTTCCCAAAGTGATTCATCAACACCAACACGACGCAAAGCCGCTTCGGCAGCAGCCTTAGCTGTCGCCTGATCGGCACCAAAGTTTAACGGGGCATACATCACATCCGCCAACACGGTATTGGCAAACAACTGATTCTCTGGAAATTGGAAGACAATTCCCACTTTTTTCCGCAGTTGCATCAGTTGCTTTTCTTTTGTCCGTGGCGTGAGTTCAAACCCATCAACCAATACCCGCCCCTCAGTTGGCTTCAACAAGCCGTTAATATGCTGCACAAGGGTTGATTTCCCTGAGCCGGTTTGGCCAACAATTGCGGTCACTTGGCCGGTTGGCATGGTCACGGTGACATCATGCAAAATAGCTTGGGCCAGGGTTGTGCCGGCGCCATAACTAAAATTTACTTTTTCGAACGTGATAGCCACTGAATCAATTCTCTCTCATCTAAATACTGTTCAGGTGTCGGCGTCAATTGTGCCGCTAACTCACCTGCAAAAGGTAATGCCAACCCATTGTCATGCATCACCTGTCGTTGACTAAAGACCGCTTCTGGGGTGCCATCAAGGATGAGTTGCCCGTCATTAATCACCATAACACGATCAGCTAGTGCCGCTTCATCCATATCATGCGTAATCGTAATTAACGTTAACGCATCACCAAAACGGGCCTTGAGGTCCTGTAAGGTTGCCATCACGGTCTCACGACCATCTGGATCAAGCATAGCCGTCGCCTCATCTAAAATAATAATTTTAGGCGTTAAGGCCAACACACTGGCCAAGGCGACCCGTTGCTTTTGACCACCAGAAAGCGTGTGGGGTTCGCGATCTTTAAATCCTTGCATCCCAACGACCGTCAATGCGTCATCAATTCGCTTTGGCATATCGGCACTGGGTAACTGTTGATTTTCCAAGCCAAAAGCAACATCATCGGCGACCGTTGCGCCAACAAATTGGTTATCAGGGTTCTGAAAGACCATGCCAATTTGGTCACGAATGTCATGCACCGTCTCTGCCGATAATGGCACACCAAAAACAGTGATGTCACCGGCATTGGCCTCAATTAAGCCCAAAATCAACTTCGCTAACGTTGATTTACCTGAACCATTATGGCCCACTAGCGCAACCCATTGTCCAGCTTCAATCGTTAAGTCGAACCCATCAAACAATGTTTGGTCGTCATCATATTGATAGTTTAAATTGTGAATTTCTATTGCTTGCGTCATTAGACCTTATTCTATCATAGGTTAGGGCCTGAATACTATATTGAGTTTCCCCCTGCTTTATTATAATCACTATTTTTTTCACAAAGGTTTTTTGGCCGAAATGCTTTTAAAGTAACGAAAATAGGTCTATAATAAAAAAGGTATTTCACAAGAATATTATATAATTCACAAAAGGAAGAAAAGAGTCATGGCAGAAAAAAACATTGTCATTGTTGGCGCTGGTTTCGGTGGTGTATTCGCAGCAAAAACTTTGTCAAAGAAATTAAAATCACACAAAGAATACAATATCATTTTGATTGATAAGCATTCTTACTTCACGTACATGACTGAGTTGCATGAAGTGGCTTCAAAGCGTGTGGCCCCAAAGCACGTGCAAGAAGACTTGGAACATCTCTTCTACCAAAATAAAAATGTCAAGTTGTTGACGGCCGAAGTTAATGACATCGATAAGGCCGCTAAAATCGTTAAGACAACTCACGGTGACGTGAGCTATGAAAAGTTGATTTTGGCCGTTGGTGGTCAATCAAACGATTTCGGCACACCAGGTGTGAAGGAACACGGCTTTGAATTGTGGTCAATGGAAGAATCATTGGCTATCCGTCATCATGTTGAAAGCATCATCGGTCAAGGTGCCGGCGAACTTGATCCAGCTAAGCGTGAACAAATGTTGACCATTGCGGTGGTTGGTTCTGGCTTTACTGGTGCAGAATTGATGGGTGAATTTATTGAACAACGTAAGGTCTTGGCTGACACTTACAAGTTGGATGAATCTGAAATCAAGTTGGTATTGCTTGAAGCAGCGCCAACAATTTTGAACATGCTACAAGACCGTCGTTTGGCTGACAAGGCCTTGAAGTACATGACTGACAACGGTGTTGATCTTCGCCTAGGTGCCATGGTCACTGGTGTTGATGAAAACGGTGTGATTTTCAAGGATGGCTCAACTTTGCCAACTAAGTCCCTCATTTGGACAGCTGGTGTGAAGGCTAAGTCCTTTATCTCTGACTGGGGCTTCAAGTATGGTCGTGGTGGCCGTATCGAAGCCGACGACTACATGCACGCAACGCTTGAAGATGATCAACCAGCCGAAGACATTTATGTTGTGGGTGACACATTGTCTTACGTTGATGAAAAGACTGGTCCAGTCCCACAAACTGTTGAAGGTGCTGAAAGTGCTGCCCGCGCTGCCTCAAACAATATTTTGGCCGATCTTGGTTTTGCCAAGCCAAAGACATTTGGTGAAGTGGTGAGCTACCACGGTTACGCCGTTTCAATTGGTTCACACTACGCGGTTGCCAGCTTGATGGGCTTGAACTTCTCTGGCTTCTTCGCTAGTTTAGCTAAGCACGGTATCAACCTTTTCTTCTATTCACAAATCCGTTCAATGTATTCAATTTTCCACTACATGTTGGACGAATTCTTCCGTACTGCCAACGGTCGTAACCCATTCCGTGGTGCTGTTTCTCGCCTTGGTAACGTCTTGTGGTCAACACCTTTGCGTATCTTCTTGGGTCTCTTCTGGATCCTGGCCGCGCTAGGTAAAGTTGGGCCGCTCAACGACCTCTTCTGGCAACATGGCCTTGCAAGCTTTATTGAAATTGTGACAGGTGCCGGTTTGATTGTTGGTTTGATGACTTGGCCATTAGCGCTAGTGTCAATTATTTTGACCATTGCTGCTTGGGCATCTAATGGCTTTGATCTCACACACTGGTTCTTGATCTTCTCAAGTATCGCGGTGATGAACGGCGCTGGTCGTGGCTTCGGTCTTGACTTCTACGTCGTGCCATTGCTACAAAAGGGTCTTGGTGTCCTTTGGTATGGTAAAGCAAAGTCACTCTACGATGATTTAGATAAATAAGTTATAATTAAAAAGTGCGAGAATGTGTATTCTCGCACTTTGTACATAAAATAAGCCATACTGCGCGTTCAGTTGGCCGAGAGAAATAGAGAAATTTAACATGGTAACCCCTACTCTTCCAAAAATGTGGGAACAATTTCCCGAATTATCCGAACCATTAGTCGCTGTTTTAAATCGCATGGCAACCAGCTGGCATATCGGCTTCGAAGACATTGATACAGCAATTCGCTCACAACTGAATGCCGGTAAACTCGTTCGGCCAGCATTAACCCTTATTTTCTCAAAACTCACGACAACACCTTATAACCAACAAGCGATTCAGCTCGGTGCCAGTGTCGAACTTTTACACTTG
The DNA here is from genome assembly GCF_014651235.1 of Leuconostoc lactis KCTC 3528 = DSM 20202. Classification (GTDB taxonomy): domain Bacteria; phylum Bacillota; class Bacilli; order Lactobacillales; family Lactobacillaceae; genus Leuconostoc; species Leuconostoc lactis. The sequence goes on from NZ_BMWM01000006.1 coordinate 34,509, forward strand.
GCAACCTTAATTCATGATGACATTATTGATGAATCCAAATTACGTCGTGGTTACGAAAGTATTCAAAGTCGTTTTGGCAAAGATACTGCCGTCTATGCTGGTGATTACTTGTTGACTGGTATGTTTTCGTTACTTGAACAAACAAACCTACCCCAAGCCAACCAACTTGCACTAACAGCCCTACAAGACATTTTATTCGGTGAATTAGTCCAAAAGCATCATCGCTTTAATGTGGATGCGACCTTTGACACTTACTTGTCGCAAATCAAAGGCAAAACAGCGGCCTTGTTCAAACTCAGTGTGACCTTTGGACTGATTAGTGGTCAAACCATCGCAGACGACCTACAAGACACTGTGAGTCAGTTAGGTGAAAATTTGGGGATTACCTTCCAGTTATTGGATGACTACTTAGATTTTGAATCCATTACCCAACAATTATCTCTTGGTAAACCCATTGGTCAAGATATTCGCAATGGGATCTACACTGCCCCAGTCTTATTTGCCCTCACCGATCCAACTGTACGTGATGATATTCGTGCCTTACTCATGCAACGCGATTTGATTAGCGATGCTGACATGATTCGTTTACACGAACTCATTACACAAAGTCACGCGATGGCAAAACTGAATACGTTACTCACAGACTACACTGAACAACTACAAGCCTTAATTGGCAACTTACCTGAACCAACCATTCAAACGCAACTTGAGCAATTAAGTCAATTATTACTTAATCGTGATCATTAAAAAATACCCCTTGGAATTTAATTCCAAGGGGTATTTTTTAGATGTAACGTAATTAATCAACAAGTTCCAAGATGACCAATTGAGCGGCATCGCCACGACGTTGGACAGTCTTGAGAATTCGTGTGTAACCACCATTACGTTCAGCAAAGTGAGGTGCAACGTCATCAAACAACTTTTGCAAAGCTGATTGTACTTTCACGTTGTCGCCGTCTTCGATCACGTCAGCAACTTCGTTGCGGACAAAGGCAGCAGCTTGACGACGAGCCGCCAAGTCACCACGCTTACCTAATGTAATCATCTTATCAGTTGTCTTACGAACTTCCTTCGCACGGGCTTCAGTTGTCGTGATACGACCGTTGATCAAAAGATCAGTAGTCAAGTCACGCAACAAAGCTTTACGTTGTGAAGATGTACGACCCAATTTACGATATGGCATTGGTGAATCCTCCTTTTTAGTAGTTTAAAGACATGTGTTAATCTTCCTTACGGAATCCTAAGCCCATTTCAGTCAGCTTTTCTTGGATTTCGTCAAGTGATTTCCGACCGAGATTACGCACCTTCATCATGTCGGCTTCAGTGCGATCTGTCAACTCCACAATAGTGTTGATACCGGCCCGTTTGAGACAATTATAAGAACGAACTGATAAGTCCAAGTCTTCAATTGGCGCAGAATCTGACGCACTAACGGCAACAGGTTCCGCTTCCACCATAACATTGGCTTCAGCTGCCACTGGAGAAATATCCATAAACAAGTTCAAATGTTCCGCCAAGATTTTTGCACCTAGGCTCAAAGCATCACTAGGCTTGATTGAACCATTAGTCCAAATATCAAAAGTGAGCTTATCATAATCATCACGTGCACCGACACGTGTGTTTTCTACATGGTAGTTCACACGTTCGATAGGCGTATAAATTGAATCAACTGCCAAAACGCCGATCGGCATTTCTTCACGCAATTGCTTATTCTCGTCAGCTGATGAGTAACCACGACCTTTAACTGCCGTGACTGTCATATGCAATGACTTACCTGCTGCCACAGTAGCGATATGCAAATCAGGGTTCAAAACTTCAACGTCTGCACCTGCTTGCAAATCTGCAGCAGTCACTTCAGCCGGACCTTGAACATCGATTTCAAGGCTGCGTTCATCATCCGAATCAATCGCCAACACAACCTTCTTGAGGTTCAAGATGATTTGTGTGACATCTTCAACGACACCATCCACGGTGGAAAACTCGTGAACAACGCCGTCAATTTGCACCGTGTTAACGGCTGCGCCCGGGAGCGATGACAATAAGATACGACGCAAAGAGTTCCCAAGCGTTGTACCATATCCGCGTTCAAGAGGCTCTACAACAAATTTGCCATAGCGGGCATCCTCTTCGATGTTATGAATATTTGGCTTTTCAAATTCAATCATCTGTAATTCTTACCCCTTCTTTCACAGCAAGAGCAATGAAAATCAATTAAACACGACGACGCTTTGGTGGGCGTGATCCGTTGTGGGGAACTGGTGTAACATCTTTGATTGATGTTACTTCCAGGCCAGCTGCAGCCAAAGCACGAATTGCTGATTCACGACCAGAACCTGGTCCCTTAACAGTAACTGCAACAGTGCGCATGTTCATTTCCATGGCACTCTTTGCGGCTGCTTCTGCTGCCATTTGAGCAGCGAATGGTGTTGACTTACGGCTTCCCTTGAAGCCAAGTGCACCGGCTGATGACCAAGCAACTGCGTTACCTTGAACATCTGTAATCATGACGATTGTGTTGTTGAATGTTGAGTGGATGTGAGCAACACCAGTTTCAATATTCTTCTTCACACGACGCTTACGCGTTGTACGACCTGCCATAATGTTTGCCTCCTTTTCAATACTTTTTATATAATTTCTCGGGTTAATTACTTAACCAACATTACGTAACTATGGTTACGATAATCATGTGCCGTATCGATTAGGATACAACAGAAAAAATAATCAGAGATTACTTCTTCTTACCAGCAATTGCCTTAGCTGGGCCTTTACGTGTGCGAGCGTTGTTCTTCGTGTTTTGTCCACGAACGGGCAAGCCCTTACGATGACGAATGCCACGGTATGAAGCAATTTCTTGCAACGCTTTGATATCAAGTGATACCTTACGACGCAAATCACCTTCAAGTTGCAAGTTCAACTTGTCAACTGTTGCACGGATGGCGTCTTCTTGATCTGCTGTGAGATCGCGAACACGGACGCCTTCTGAAACGCCTGCTTCAGCCAAAATCTTTTGTGCAGTAGTATTACCGATTCCGTAGATGTATGTTAAGCCAATGACAATACGCTTGTCACGTGGCAAATCAATACCTGCAATACGAGCCATAACAATTTACCTCCTGTTAGTATTTTGAAAATGACAGTTATGTCTATTTACAATAATTTTTTAAAATTGCCTAGTTCTGGAAAATTACTTTCCAGCACGTTGCTTGTGCTTAGGGTTAGCTGGGCAAATGATCATTGTGCGACCATTCCGCTTGATAACGCGGCAAGCATCACACATCTTTTTAACTGATGGGCGTACTTTCATAATCTATTCCTCCTATTCGGTTAACTGATTATTCCAAATCACTTCTTAACGGAAACGATAAGTAATACGACCTTTCGTTAAGTCGTATGGTGACATTTCGACTGTGACACGGTCACCTGGCAAGATTCGGATAAAGTTCTTACGAATTTTACCTGAAACGTGTGCCAAAATAACTGCGCCATTTTCGAGTTCTACTTGGAACATCGCATTTGGTAAAGTTTCTTTCACTTTACCTTCGATTTCAATGACATCGTTGGCCATGCACTTAACCTCCTGTGCTAATAATGTTCAACATTGTTGAGAAGTGCTTAACCTATCAAATTATACCAGATTTGCTAGTACTTCTCAATGTGATTTCAGAAACTTTGCTTACAAGTTATCCAAAACCGCCTTCACATCATGATACACCTCGGCAAGTTCTTGTCCGCCATCGATTGTGTGCAAGACACCTGCCTTTTGATAGTAATCTACCAATGGCAAGTTCGCTGCTTTATTGACCGCCAAACGGTTGTCAATAACTTCAGGTGTATCATCTGCGCGGCCACGTCCCAAAAGACGTTCGCGCAACAATGAATCAGAAACTTCAAAATAAAGTGTTGCAGAGACTGATGTCCCATTTTCCGCTAAATACTTATCCAAGAATGCCGCTTGCGCTTCATTACGAGGGTAACCATCTAAGATGAAACCATCAGCTTGAACATCTGCTTGACTCAAACGATCAGCAACCATTGCGTTTGTGATTTCGTCAGGGACCAAGTTACCAGCGTCCATATATTCACGTGCTTGCTTTCCCAATTCTGTATCATTGGCCAAATTGGCACGGAAAATATCTCCAGTAGAGATGTGAACCATTGGATAATCCTTAACAATAAGGTCTGCTTGTGTGCCTTTTCCAGCACCTGGCAAACCTAACAAAATCAAATTCTTAGCCATTAGCTGCCTCCCGATTTGCTAACTGATCTTTTGTGATAAACCCAATATAATTTCTCTTTTGCATCAAGCCATCAATTTGACGAATCAAATCAAGCGCCACGCCAATTGTAATCAAAAGGCTTGTGCCACCTAGTCCAATTTTCTCGTTCAAACCCCAGACATCTGAGGCAATGAGTGGTACCAAGGCCACAAAACCTAAGAAGATTGAACCAACAAAGCTCAAATTCAAAAGTAATTGTGACACATAAGCCTTTGTCTCATTACCAGGACGTACACCGACGATGTAAGCCCCTTGCTTTTGCAAGTTTTCTGATAACTTCTCAGGGTTAACTTGGACAAAGGCATAGAAGTAGGTAAAGATGATAATCAAAACAGTGTAGAGAATTGCACCCGGTAGTGTTGTCAAGCTAAATAGATCTTGCATAACTTGATACCATTGCGCTGACGCATATTTACCTTGGAATGCCAACAAAATCGTTTGTGGTGTACTAATAAATGATGAGGCAAAAATGACTGGAATAACGCCAGAGACGTTAACCTTCAATGGTAAATAAGCTTCACTACCATATGATGTTGCAGAACGTGTGTACTGCATTTGTAAACGACGTGTGGCTTCATAGAACCATGTTGTAATGCCGATGACCAAGATCATGGCAGCTGTCAACACAGCCATAAAGACAATGCCGTTGACTAAATCACTTGAGTTGGCTTGTAAGATATTTTCTTTGAAAATGTCATACATGCCTGAAGGTGCTTGTGCAATGATTCCAGCAAAGATAATCATGGAAACACCGTTTCCTAATCCTTTTTCAGTAATCATTTCACCTAGCCACATGGCAAAAAATGTTCCGATGGTCATAACCGTGCCAATGACAAGGTATGACATCACATCATTTGTGTGGCTAACAAGTCCGTAGGCTGTCAGTGAATTAAATCCAGCTGTAATACCTACGGACTGAACAAATGCAAGCACGAGGGTTAACCAACGTGTGGCGTTGTTCAACTTTCGCCGACCAACTTCACCCTGCTTACTCCATTCAACAAAGCGAGGCACGATATCTAATTGCAAAAGTTGCACAACAATTTGTGCCGTCACGTAAGGTGAAACACCCATTGCGAACAATGAGTAGTTCATCAAACCGCCACCAGAAAAAATGTTCAGAATGTTCATTAATCCTGAATTGGCCATATCCGCCATTGCAGCAGGGTTAACACCAGGCACAGTAATGTGCGTTCCAATTCTGTAAATAAACAGAAGTAGGAAGGTCCACCCTAACTTTTTGCGAATATCCTTTTCACGTACTGCATTAAATAACGTGCGTAGCATTAAATTACCTCAGTCGTTCCACCGGCTTGTTCGATAGCCGCCTTAGCAGCGCCTGAGAACTTATGTGCCTTAACAGTCAACTTCTTGTCAAGTTGACCGACAGCCAAGACTTTGATACCTGACTTTTGATTTTTAACAACACCGCTTTCAATCAAAAGTGCTGGCGTGATTTCTGTGCCATCTGCGAATGCGTTCAACTTTTCCAAGTTAACCACAGCAAATTCCTTACGTGAAATGTTAGTAAATCCACGCTTTGGAATACGACGGTACAAAGGCATTTGACCACCTTCGAATCCCAAACGTACTTTGCCACGAGCCTTTTGACCCTTTTGACCACGTCCAGATGTCTTACCGTTTCCTGATGACGTACCGCGACCTACACGGTTACGCAACTTGCGTGAACCTGCAGCAGGTTGTAATTCGTTCAAGTTCATCTTTCGGTACCTCCTATTTTTATCGTTATTACTTTACTTCTTCAACGCTAACCAAGTGAGCAATGTGGAAAATTGCGCCACGAGTAGCTTCGTTGTTAGGCTTCACCACTGAGCTAGATACACGACCAAGTCCAAGTGACTTAACGATCGCGCGTTGCTTTGGTAAGCGATGAGCCGCACTCTTAATCAAAGTGATTTTCAAATCAGCCATTTTATCGCTCCTTATTCAGCCAAGTGTTCCAATGAAACACCACGCAAAGCTGCTACTTCTTCTGCATCCTTCAAGCTTGTCAAAGCTTCAAAAGTTGCGCGGACAACGTTAACTGGCGTTGATGAGCCAAGTGACTTTGCAGTCACATCGGCGATACCTGCTAATTCCATAACAGAACGTGCAGCACCACCGGCAGCAACACCAGAACCTTCTTCGGCTGGCTTGATCAAGATCTTACCACCGCCCCAAACGCCAAGGACGTCGTGAGGAATAGTTGTCCCTACTGTTGGTACAGTGATCATCTTACGCTTAGCATCCTCGATTGCCTTACGGATAGCTTCAGGAACTTCTTGTGCCTTACCAGTTCCAAAACCAACGTGGCCTTGCTTATCACCAACGACAACCAACGCTGCGAAACGCAAACGACGACCACCCTTGACAACTTTTGTGACACGGTTAATAGCAACAACGTTTTCTTCTAATTCACCAAGTGACTTAGGGTTAACGAATTCAACCATTTTTTATTCCTCCTTTCCTTAGAACTTCAAGCCGTTTTCACGGGCTGATTCTGCTAATGCTTGAACACGGCCGTGGTACAAGTAACCACCACGATCGAAGATAACTTCTTCTAATCCTGCGGCCTTACCACGTGTAGCGATCAATTCACCAACTTTAATAGCTTGTTCTGTCTTTGTACCTGATACTTCTGCATCATGGCTTGAGGCACTTGCTAGCGTTACACCCGCTACGTCATCAATTAATTGCGCGTAGATGTTTGCATTAGAACGGAAAACGTTCAAACGTGGGCGAGCAGCAGTACCAGAAATCTTGCCGCGAACGCGCTTGTGGCGCTTTAAGCGGAGCTTGTTTTTATCTGGTTTTGAAATCATAGCTGTGCTTTCCTTTTCTTGATGGCTTACGCCATGTTAAATTTATTGTGATTAATAATTGAAAATAATACGAATAAGTTAAAAAATCTGACGATTTGATTACTTACCAGTCTTACCTTCCTTACGACGAACAACTTCACCTTCGTAACGAATACCCTTACCCTTATAAGGTTCTGGGGCACGTACGGCACGAATTTCAGCAGCGAAATCGCCGACTTTTTGCTTTGAAATACCTGAAATCTTGATTGTCAAAGCATCTGGTACTTCAACTGTCAAATCTTCGCGGTCTTCAAAGTCAACTGGGTGTGAGTAACCAACAGACAAAGTCAACTTTGAACCTGACTTTGCGGCACGGTAACCAACACCGACAAGCTTCAATGTCTTAGTGAATCCAGTAGAAACACCTTCGACCATGTTAGCAACGTTTGCACGTGTTGTACCGTGCAAAGCTTTTGTCTTGTTATCATCGCTTGCGCGTGTGAATGTTACTTCAGAACCTTCAATAGTCATTGTGATTTGCGGTGCAATTTCACGTGACAATGTTCCCTTAGGTCCCTTAACAGTAACAACTGTACCTTCTTGAGATACTTCAACATCTGCGGGCAATGTAATTACTTTATTTCCAATACGGCTCATGGTAAGTCTCCTTTCTTAGATATATTACCAAACGTAAGCGAGCACTTCGCCACCGATTTGCTTTGCGCGTGCTTCTTTGTCAGTGATCACACCAACAGAAGTTGAGATAATCGCAATACCCAAACCGTTCAAAACCTTTGGCAATGAATCAGCCTTGGCATACTTACGCAAACCTGGCTTTGAGATACGCTTAAGTCCTGTAATCACACGGTTACGGTCTTCGCCGTACTTAAGAAATACACGGATAACACCTTGCTTGTTATCTTCGATGTATTCTACGTCGCGAACGAAACCTTCTGATTTCAAGATCTCAACGATGCTCATTTTAATTTTTGATGCTGGAATTTCAACAACGTCACGGTGTGCCATGTTGGCGTTACGAATACGTGTTAACAAATCAGCGATTGGATCAGTCATAGACATCTATCGATATCCTCCTTTTATTTTTGAACGGACATAATGAAATGACACGCTCTTAACTATTATAGACCATTTCAGTCAATAACAGTTAAAAACGTGTCACTCTTTTAATTATAAGAGTAACGAACGTTTTTAATTTGCAAAATTACTTTGCAAATGGCATGCCAAAAAGTGTCAACAATGCGCGACCTTCTTCATCGTTTTGAGCTGTTGTAACCACAACAATGTCCAAGCCGCGAACGCGGTTAACTTGGTCAAAATCGATTTCAGGGAAGATCAATTGTTCACGAACACCCAAAGTGTAGTTACCACGACCATCGAAGGCCTTTGATGATACACCACGGAAGTCACGGACACGAGGCAATGAGATGTTGATCAACTTGTCTAAGAATTCATACATGCGTTCACCACGCAATGTAACCTTAGTTCCGATTGACATACCTTCACGCAAACGGAAACCAGCGATTGACTTCTTTGCCTTTGTGATAACTGGTTGTTGACCAGCAATCAACTTCAATTCTTCAACCGCTTCATCCAAGTTCTTTGAGTTTGACACCGCATCACCAACACCCATGTTAAGAACGATCTTTTCGATCTTTGGGGCTTGCATTGGTGATGAGAAGTTAAACTTTTCGATCAAAGCAGGTTGAACTTCATTAACATATTTTTCTTTTAATGCGTTAGCCATGAAAATGATTTCACCTTTCAATATTAGCCTAGTACGTTACCAGACTTTTTAGATACGCGAACTTTCTTGCCATCTTCAATCTTGAACGCAACCTTAGTTGGTTCGTTAGTTGAAGGGTCAAGCAATTGCACGTTTGATACATGGATTGGTGCTTCGATATCGATAACACCACCTTGTGGGTATTCGTTAGAAGGCTTTTGATGCTTCTTAACGATGTTCACGCCTTCGACAACAACGCGGTCCTTTGCAGCAACAGTCTTAGTGATTGTGCCTTCTTTTCCCTTGTCTTTGCCGGCAATGACGCGAACCTTATCACCTGTTTTTACAAACATGATTTGGCTCCTCCTTGTCAGTTTTAGAGCACTTCTGGTGCCAATGAAACGATACGCATAAAGTCTGCATCACGCAATTCACGTGCAACAGGGCCAAAGATACGCGTACCAACTGGTGACTTGTCGTCCTTTACGATAACAGCGGCATTTTCATCAAAGTTGATGTATGAACCGTCTGCACGACGAACGTCTGAAACAGTACGAACGATAACAGCCTTAACGACGTCACCCTTCTTTACGTTACCACCAGGGATAGCTTGCTTAACTGTGGCAACGATCACGTCACCAACACCAGCAAACTTACGGCCTGAACCACCGAGCACTTTAATCGTCAAGATTTCACGTGCGCCAGAGTTGTCAGCCACTTTTAAACGACTCTCTTGTTGAATCATGGTTCTTCCTCCTTAGTTAGCAATTAATTACGACGATTTGATAACGATCAAATTAAAGAATAACTGCCTCTTCAACGATCTTAACCAAACGGAAGTGCTTAGTTGCAGACAAAGGACGTGTTTCCATGATTTGGACAATATCGTTCATCTTAGCGCTATTGTTTTCATCATGGGCTTTAAACTTCTTTGTGTACTTAACACGCTTACCGTAAACGGCGTGGTTCACATAAGTATCAACAGCGACAGTGATTGTCTTGTCCATCTTATCTGAAACAACGCGGCCTTGGTAAACCTTACGAGCATTACGTTCTTCACTCATTTTTCAGCTTCTTCCTTTCGTCTTATTTGTTGGCGTTTGCCAATTCTTGCGCACGGATAACTGTCTTAACTCGTGCAATGTCCTTACGAACTTGTGCAATACGCGCCGTGTTTTCAAGTTGGCCAGTAGCCAATTGGAAACGTAGGTTGAATAATTCTTCCTTGAATTCGGCCTCGCGCTTTTGCAAATCCGCAAGTGACAATTCTTTCAATTCACTTGCTTTAGCCATTATTCAGCCTCCCGAGCAATAATCTTTGTACGTACAGGCAACTTGTGTTGTGCCAAACGCAATGCTTCACGTGCAGTTGCTTCAGGAACACCTGCAACTTCAAACATTACCTTACCACGCTTAACTGGTTCTACCCAACCTTCAGGTGAACCCTTACCGTTACCCATTCGAACACCGACACCTTTTGATGTATATGACTTGTGAGGGAAGATTTTGATCCAAACCTTACCACCACGCTTCATATAACGTGTCATTGCAATACGGGCAGCTTCAATTTGACGGTTTGTAATCCAGCTTGATGTTGTTGCTTGCAAGCCGAATTCACCGAACGTTACCGTCTTTCCACCTTTTGCTTCACCACGCATGTGGCCACGGTGTACACGACGGAATTTAACACGCTTTGGTACTAACATGTTCGCTTCCCTCCTTACTTACTGTTCTTCTTTTGTGGCAAAACATCGCCACGGTAAATCCAAGTCTTGATACCCAAGTTACCGTAAGCAGTCATTGCTTCGTCCCATGAGTAATCGATATCAGCGCGCAAAGTATGCAAAGGCACAGTACCTTCAGTGTATTGTTCAACACGGGCAATATCTGCACCGTTCAAACGACCTGAAACCATTACCTTGATACCCTTAGCACCTGAACGTGTTGCACGTTGGATAGCACCACGCATCGCACGACGGAAAGCCACACGGCGTTCCAAATCACCAGCGATTTGTTGTCCAACCAAGTGTGCTGACAAGTCAGGCTTCTTGATTTCAACAATGTTGATGAAGACACGCTTTGAGCGTCCCTTTTCATCGACATCAGTCAACTTAGCCAATTGTGTACGAAGCTTTTCAACTTCTGAACCACCCTTACCGATAACCATTCCTGGCTTAGCAGTGTGGATAGATACGTCAACACGTGACTTTGTGCTACGTTCAATTTCAACGCGATCAACTGCGGCATCCGCTAAGTTCTTTTCGATGTACTTACGAATACGCAAGTCTTCGTGAAGTTGGTTAGCATAATCAGCCTTGTCAGCAAACCACTTTGCATCCCAGTCGCGAATAACGCCGACACGGAATCCAGTAGGGTTAATCTTTTGACCCATTACTTTGCCTCCTTCTCAGCAACCACAATTGTGATGTGGCTTGTACGCTTGTTGATTGGTGAAGCAGAACCCTTGGCACGGGGACGGAAACGCTTAAGCGTAGGTCCTTCGTTAGCAAAGGCTTCCTTCACGATAAGATCTTCTCGGTCTAATGAGAAGTTGTTTTCAGCATTAGCAACTGCTGAGTTCAAAACCTTGTAAATATCTTCAGTAGAAGTGTTAGGTAGGAACTTCAAAATTGCGTATGCTTCGTTAACGCTCTTACGACGAATTGTGTCAAGAACTAGGCGTGCCTTACGTGGGGCAACGCGAACGATCTTGGCTGTCGCGCGAGCTGAAGTAATTTGTTCAGCCATTTTTCAATTTCCTCCTTTATTTTTTACCGGTCTTCTTATCATCAGCCTTGTGGCCTTTGAATGTACGTGTTGGTACGAATTCGCCCAACTTATGACCAACCATGTCTTCTTGTACAAAAACCGGAACGTGCTTGCGACCATCATAAACGGCAATTGTAAAGCCGATGAAGCTTGGGAAGATTGTTGAACGACGTGACCAAGTCTTGATCACTGACTTCTTTTCAGAATCCGCTTGCGCTTCAATCTTCTTAAGCAAGTGTGGGTCCGCAAATGGTCCCTTTTTTAAACTACGAGCCATTAGTTGTCTCCTTTCCCTTACTTACTCTTACGACCGCGAACGATGAACTTCGTTGAAGCCTTCTTCTTGTCGCGAGTCTTCTTACCAGCAGTCTTCTTACCCCATGGTGACATAGGACTTGGACGACCAACAGGTGCTTTACCTTCACCACCACCGTGTGGGTGATCGTTAGGGTTCATAACTGATCCACGAACGTGTGGACGCTTTCCACGCCAACGGTTACGACCAGCCTTACCCCAGTTAATCAATGAGTGTTCAGCATTACCAACTTCACCGATTGTTGCACGGTTAGTTGCCAAGATCAAACGTACTTCGCCTGAAGTCAAACGAACGATGACATACTTGCCATCCTTACCCAAGATTTGTGCTGAAGTTCCAGCAGAACGTGCCAATTGACCACCCTTACCAGGCTTCAATTCGATGTTGTGAATCAAAGTACCTTCAGGAATATTGCTCAATGGCAAGGCATTGCCGGGCTTAATGTCGGCATCAGGACCAGATTGTACTTTATCGCCAACCTTCAATCCCTTTGGCGCCAAGATATATGACTTAATACCATCTTCATATACAAGCAAAGCGATGTTTGCTGTACGGTTTGGATCGTATTCGATAGCCTTTACAGTAGCTGTCTTGTTATCCTTGATACGCTTGAAGTCCACCAAACGGTAGGCTTGCTTGTGTCCACCAGCGTGGTGGCGCACTGTCATACGACCAGAGTTATTACGAGCACCAGTCTTTGACTTCTTTGCCAACAAGCTCTTTTCGGGCGTTGACTTCGTGATTTCAGCGAAATCTGAAGTCGTCATGTTACGACGTCCGTTAGAGGTTGGCTTATACTTCTTGATAGCCAATGTCTTTTCCTCCTATTTAGAATTAACCTTCGTTAAAGATTTGAATATCTTTTGAGTCTTTTGACAACGTTATGGTTGCCTTCTTCAACTTACGTGTGTAACCAACGTAACGACCTTGGCGCTTCTTCTTACCGCGAACGTTAGCTGTGTTCAAGCCAGATACTTGAACGTCGAAGATCTCTTCAATTGCCTTCTTGATTTCAGGCTTTGTGGCACGAACATCGACTTCGAAGACATAGCGCTTACGTTCTGTTTGCGCCATTGATGCTTCAGTAATGATCGGGCGACGGATAATATCGCGTGCATCCATTAGGCAAGACCTCCTTGGATTTCTTCGATTGATGATTGAACAATCACCAGCTTATCTGCATTAACAACGTCAAGTACGTTAATACCCTTTGTTGTCATAACTTGAACGTTAGTCAAGTTACGTGCTGACAAGATTGCGTTTTCGTTGTCTTCATCAACAACTACTAATGTCTTTGTGTCAACTGACAAGTTAGCCAAAACCTTCTTGAAGTCTTGTGTCTTTGGTGCTTCAAATGACAAAGCATCAACAACAACCAACTTACCGTCAGCAAGCTTTTGTGACAAAACTGACTTCAAAGCCAATTGGTAAGACTTACGGTTAATACGGTAGGCATATGAACGAGGTGTTGGTCCGAAGACGATTCCACCACCACGGAATTGTGGTTCACGGATTGAACCGGCACGTGCACGACCAGTACCCTTTTGCTTCCAAGGCTTACGTCCACCACCAGAAACCGCTGAACGGTTCTTGACAGCATGCGTACCTTGACGCATTGATGCGCGTTGCATCAAAACTGCATCTGTGATAACGGCGTTGTTAGGTTCGATGGCGAAAACTGCATCGTTCAATTCGAGTTCAGCAGCTTGACTACCATCTTGCTTTAATACAGCAACTTTAGTCATGATTGATTGTTCTCCTTTCTATATAGTTTATATTAAGCTTCTTCAGCTGCGGCAGCAGGTGCTGAAACACCGGCCATCTTAACTTCAGGATGCTTTGCGTTAACCTTAACGGTTGACTTAATTGTCAATAGTGACTTGTTTGCGCCAGGTACGTTACCCTTCAACAACAACAAGTTGTTTTCAACGTCAACGTGGACGATAGCAACGTTTTGCATTGTGCGCTTGTGGTTTCCCATGCGTCCAGGCAAAAGCTTACCCTTGAAGACACGGTTGATGATAGCACCCATTGAACCTGGACGACGGTGGTAACGAGATCCGTGAGCCATTGGTCCACGTGATTGGCCATCCTTCTTGATGTTACCTTGGAAGCCATGTCCCTTCGTGATTCCAGTAACGTCGACGTATTCACCAGCTGCGAATGTATCAACCTTGATTTCATCCCCTGCGTTAAATTCGCCTTCCGCATTGCGGATTTCACGAACGTAGCGCTTAGGGGTCGTGTTTGCTTTTGAAGCGTGACCTTGTTCAGGTTTGTTTGACAAAACTGCGCGCTTGTCTTGGTAACCGAGTTGTACTGCATCATATCCGTCTGTTTCTACAGTTTTAACTTGCAAAACGACGTTTGGTGTGGCTTCAACAACAGTCACGGCGATCAATTCACCAGTTTCAGTGAAAACCTGAGTCATACCGACTTTGCGGCCTAAGATACCTTTAGTCATGACTAATCTCCTTAAATAATTTCTTGACTTATTTTTACCCTAACGGGTGCGAAGTTGTATTCGTTAAAATTACAACTTGATTTCGATTGCAACACCTGATGGCAATTCAAGCTTACGCAATGCGTCAACTGTCTTGTCAGTAGGGTTCACAATGTCGATCAAACGCTTGTGCGTGCGCATTTCGAATTGTTCGCGGCTATCCTTGTGCTTATGTGGTGAACGTAGAATTGTGTACAATGTACGTTCAGTTGGCAAAGGGATAGGACCAGCGATTTCTGCGCCCGTACGCTTGGCCGTTTCAACAATTTTTTCTGCTGATTGGTCCAAGATGCGGTGTTCGTATGCCTTCAAACGGATACGGATCTTCTTTTGTGCCATTATTTCGTGCCTCCTCGTTGATTTTGTAAATCAGCTAACTCCAATTAAAAACCGACAACACTGCTTGTGTTTTGCGCGCCCATGGCAACGCGGCCGCGCGTGTCGCAACCTTAATCATCATCGCTAAACATTGATACACCAGGCTTTCGGTAGGTTTATATGACTACTGTTCCAAAAGCGTACTTAACTACTATAACAGAAGAACCCTACATGCGCAAGGCTTTTATCAATTTAATTCTGAGACTTTTTCTTTTGACCAAAATTTATTAAAAGAAAAAACCGACAAAAATTTGTCGGTTTTTAACGTTTTGACATCTTAAATTCCAAAAAGGCATCATTATATCTTTCAGTCCACTTCTGACCTAAATCATCATAGACTTGCAGATTCTTAATCGTTTCATTGCTTGGATAGAATTGTGGATCATTACGCACTGACTTTGGCAATAAGGCCTTCGCTTTCGCATTCGGCGTTGCGTAACCAATGTACTCCGCATTCTGGGCGGCATTCTTAGGCTCACTCATAAAGTTCAAGAAAGCATAAGCCGCTTCTTTATGCTTGGCCGTCTTTGGCATCACGATATTATCAAACCACAGGTTTGACCCTTCACTTGGCACAACATAGTGCAAATGCGGGTTATTATCGATTGCTTCAGCGGCCTCACCTGAATAGGTAACGGCAAGCCCTGCCTCATTTTGCGCCATATACATTTTAATTTCATCAGCAATGATGGCCTTGACGTTTGGCATCAACGCTTCTAACTTCGCTTGCGCAGCAGCTAAATCAGCCACAGATTTCGTGTTAACTGATTTATGCTGGGTAATCAACGCAACCCCCAAGGCATCACGCGCTGAATCGACAAGCAAAATTTGATTGCGGAATTTTGGTGACCACAAATCATCCCAATGTTGCACATCTTTCCCATCAACAATCTTATCGTTATAAATAATCCCTAACGTGCCCCAAAAGTAAGGCAATGAGTATTTATTCCCACGATCAAAGGATAGGTTCATAAAACGCGGATCGTAATTTTTAAGACCAGTCAACTTACTGTGATCCAATGACAACAGCAAATTTTCACGTTTCATTTTCTGAATCATGTAATCCGATGGCACCGCCAAATCATATGACGTGCCACCTTGTTTAATTTTAGTATACATGGCTTCATTGGAATCAAACGTCTCATAACTAATCTGATAGCCCGTTTCTTTGGTGAACTTAGTCATCAAATCAGGATCAAGATAATCACCCCAGTTATACAGGTTTAACACCTTGTCAGAAGACGCATCTGACCCTGTTTTAGTCGCCAGATATTGCTGGGTGCCAAATAGTCCCCCGACAACTACCAAGATGGCGACAACGCCAAATAGCAACTTTTTCATATCACAGTCCCTCCGACGCTACCAACATCAGGTGCGTCGCACGCTTCTTATTTTTTTCAGCACGTGTTGAAATCGCATAATATACCAGTACCATGATTAATGACACGACAAACATAACGGCTGACAACGCGTTAATTTCAAGACTGACCCCTTGACGGGCACGAGAATAAATTTCAACAGACAACGTTGAGAAGCCATTACCCGTGACAAAGAACGTCACCGCAAAATCATCTAGCGAATACGTGAAGGCCATGAAGAAACCAGCCAAAATACCAGGTGAAATTACCGGCAAGACAACCCGCGTGAGCATTTGCCAATTATTAGCCCCGAGGTCTTTTGCTGCGGCAATCAATGATTGATTCATTTCCTGCAAACGCGGCAAAACCATCAACACAACAATCGGAATGGTAAACGCAATGTGTGATAGCAAGACCGATGTAAAGCCTAACGAGAAGCCCAGTACCGTGAAGAATACCAAGAATGACGCACCGATAATAACATCCGGCGACACCAACAAGACGTTATTCAACGATAAAAAGACATTCTTCATAACGCCGTTTCTTAAATTATAGACATATAAAGCGCCAGCCGTACCAATGACACTTGATATCAATGAAGCAGAGATGGCCAGCAACAGCGTGCTGACAACAATTTCGGCAATTCGCGTATCAGCAAACAGTTCGCCATAATGTTTCCAAGAGAAACCATCCCAGCCTTGCATGACATCCCCGGCATTAAATGAATAGACAATCAGGAAAAAGATGGGTAAGTACAACAAGATAAAGACGAACCAGAGATAGATGTTGGCCCACTTAATTTTTTTATGCATCTGCTTAACCCCGCTTTATCGACGAACGACGTGCACGATCACGCGTCAGAATCATCGTAATGACCATCGCAACAATTAAAATCACACCAATTGTTGACCCCAACCGCCAGTTTTGCGTCACCAAGAAATGTTCTTCAATGGCCGTTCCCAAAGTAATCACCCGATTACCACCAATCAATCGTGTCACCATAAATAGTGACAGACTTGGAATAAAGACTGCTTGGATACCAGCTTTGACCCCAGGCATCGATAATGGCATAATCACCCGCCAAAGGGTTTGCCAGCGATTTGCACCCAAATCTCGACTGGCTTGTGCGAGACGTGGATTAATTTCGGCTAACGAATTAAAGATTGGCAGAATCATGAAGGGAATTTCAATATAGGCCGCCACCAACAAGAAACTCCAGTTAGAAAACAAGAGTTGCTGTGGCACAATACCCCATAAGCCCAAAAAGTTATTGACCGTACCAGATTTTGATAACAAACCAATAAATGCATAAGTTTTGAGCAATAAGTTAATCCACGTTGGCAAGATGATCAACAACAACCAAAATTGTTTATGCTTTAATTGGTTCAAGAGGTAGGCGGTTGGATAACTGATTACGACCGTAATGACCGTAATCAAAAACGCATACCACACCGAGTTAATCGTCATTAACAAGTACGTCCCACTACTAAAGTAGGTCTCATAGTTACGCAACGTAAAATGACCATCTTGGGTCGTTAATGATTGGAACAGCAACAAGACAAGTGGCACAATGACAAATAGCACCAACCAAGCACCATAGGGTACCAGGTAGAATAATTGTCGCTGCTGATTACGCTTTGCCATCATCGCTATCATCCTCATAACTTTCCAAACGCGCGTCAAAGTCATCTTCTGATTCGTTAAAGCGCATGATATGAATATCTTCTGGATCAAACGTCAAACCAACGCGTTCACCAATCGTTGATTTGTTTGTGGCTTGCACTTGCCATTCATTACCATCATCATCAATGGCGGTGATTTCATAATAATCACCACGGAATGACTGATCATCAATCGTGACCACCAACTTACCGTTTTCAACACTCGTCAAATCCAAATCTTCAGGACGAATCACGACTTCAACCTTTTCATTTGGTCGCATACCGGCGTCGACGTTTTCAAAGTCTTTGCCTGTGAAGTGAACCAGATAATCTGCCTTCATAACGCCATCCAAAATATTAGATTCACCAATGAAATCCGCCACGAAATGGTTGATTGGTTCATCATAAATATCTTCTGGTGAGCCATTTTGTTGGATGACCCCATCATTCATGACATAGATCCAATCAGACATGGCCAAAGCCTCTTCTTGATCATGCGTGACAAAGACGAAAGTAATTCCCAAACGTTGTTGAATTTCACGTAGTTCATATTGCATGTCCTTACGTAACTTATAATCCAACGCTGATAGTGGTTCATCCAACAACAAGACTTCAGGATCATTTGCCAAAGCACGCGCAATGGCGACACGCTGCTTTTGACCACCGGACAATTCGTTAATTTCACGATCGGCATACGCTGACAATTTTACCAAGTCCAACATTTCCATCACTTTGGTCTTGATGTCAGCCTTGCTCATCCCTTTAATACTCGGACCAAAGGCAACATTGTCAAAAACATCCATATTAGGGAACAAGCCATAATCTTGGAAAACCGTGTTCATGTGGCGCTTTTCAACCGGCACATCGTTAATCACTTTTCCCTCAAACAAAATATCGCCATGTGTCGGCGTTAATTGGCCTGAAATCAGATTAAGAATCGTTGTCTTCCCTGACCCCGAAGGCCCTAGCAACGTATAAAACTTCCCCGCTTCAAGCGCTAAGTCAATGTTCTTTAGAACTTGGTTGTCATCATAAGACAAGCCAACGTTCTTAAATTCAATAATTGGTGTTGATGTGTTAGTCAATTCCCAACCCTCACTTTTAGTCAATAGAACTATTGTATCAAGAAAAGCACGCAAGTTCATTACCTGCGTGCTTTTTTTATGATAAGATTTTATGTTGTTTTTCCACTAAAAAAATTGCAATCGTCATCAAAATGAACAAAATGATCATCACCACGATTTGTGGTACCCAACTATGGAACCAACCATAGCTATAACCAAATAACGCTGGCCCTAAGGCAGCAATGACATACCCACCACTTTGCGCCATACCAGATAATTCTGCGGTCTGGATTGGTGTGGTTGTTTTCAAACTAAAAGTTGTCATGAGATAAGGGAATAAAATCGACGTGCTCACCCCAATCAATAGATTGACACTTAACCAATAGCCAAAATGGTTATTGGGCACTAAGAGCAAAAGATAGCCCACAATTCCAATCACCGAAGACACACCAACCAGCCATTGCCGACCAACAGACGATAAACGGGCAACAATCGTTGGCACCGTCAGCGCAAACGGTAATCCGATCAAGGCATTAATACCGGCAAACACACTCGCGACTGATGCCGATAGCCCAGTTTGAATTGCCATTGTCGGTCCCCAAGCCATTAAAATGTAAAACATAGCCGATTGGACACCAGCAAAATACAACAACAACCAGGCATACCGGTTACGCCAAACATGGGCATTGGTCGGCCGCTTCACACCGGTTGGTGTGGTGGCTAACGACTGCGGATGCTTGGCAGCAAAACGCACATTGGGTAAACATACTAAAAAGGCAATCCCGATTACCGTTGTTAATAATAAAATAAACACGTGCCAATGCGTTGCTTCAGCAATCGGTGCCGATAATCCTGCCCCAACTGCGGTGGCTAACATCATACTAAAGGTAAACGTTGATGTCATCGGCCCAACCTTATTAGGGAAGTACAGCCGAATCACACTAGGTAGGAGGACATTCATATGGGCGATCCCAACCCCAATCAGTAATGTCCCAATATAAAGGAGCGGCGTATTGATAATCCGAATCCAAGAGCCGACGACCATCACAATCAGCATCACGGCAAAAGTTCGCTCTAAGCCTAATTTTTCTGCCGTCTTCGGCGCAATAGAGGAAAAAATCGCAAAGGCAATCAGTGGTATCGTCGTCAAAATACCTAACTGACCAACTGGAACGTATTGTGTTTTGGCGATATGTGAAATAATCGGTGGAATCGACGTAAACGGAATACGTAAGACCATACCAATCACGATAATGCCCGGTATCAAAAACTTACTGTGCTTTTTCAGCATAAATTCTCCTCAATTTATCGACACAAAACGGCGTCACCCGATTGGGTGACGCCGTTTTAACTGGACCGTCTGTCAGTATTATCTACTGAATAAACTCATAATCTACGGTATCAGATTAATGATATTAATCTTCTTTGTTACCGCTGTTCTTGATAATTTCATCTTGGATGTTCTTTGGCACAGCTTCATAGTGATCAAAGACCATTTGGAATGTACCACGACCTTGCGTTGCTGAACGCAAAGTTGTTGCATAACCAAACATTTCTGACAAAGGCACCTTCGCCTTAACTGCCAAAACAGGACCACGAGATTCTTGACCTTCGATCATACCACGGCGTGCTGAAACGTGTCCCATCACATCACCAAGGTTATCTTCAGGGGCAACAATGTCAACCGCCATGATTGGTTCAAGAATAACGGCACCGGCTGTCTTTGAAGCTTCCTTCAAGGCCAATGACGCAGCAATCTTAAAGGCTGCTTCAGAAGAATCGACATCGTGGTATGAACCATCATACAACTTAGCCTTCAAGTCAACCAATGGGAATCCAGCCAAAGGACCAGCATTCAAAGCATCCTTCAAACCAGCTTCAACTGATGGAATATATTCACGAGGCACAACACCACCGACGATGGCGTCTTCGAATTCGAAGCCAGCACCTTCTTCGTTTGGTGAAAATTCGATGTAAACATCACCATATTGTCCCTTACCACCAGATTGACGCTTGAAGTATCCACGCGCTTGCACTGTTTGTGTAAAGGCTTCACGGTAAGCAACTTGTGGTGCACCAACTGTTGCTTCAACGTTGAATTCACGGCGCATACGATCAACCATGATATCCAATTGCAATTCACCCATACCAGCGATCAAAGTATCACCAGTTTCAGGGTTTGTTGTGGCACGGAATGATGGATCTTCTTCCGCCAACTTTTGGATGGCATTTGACAACTTGTCTTGGTCAGCCTTAGTCTTTGGTTCGATAGCCAATTCGATCACTGGTTCTGGGAATTCCATTGATTCAAGAATCAATTGGTGGTCCACAGCAGTCAAAGAATCACCAGTTGTTGTGTTCTTCAAACCGATCGCAGCAGCGATATCACCAGAGAAGACTTCTTCGATTTCTGTACGTGATGTCGCGTGCATTTGTAGCAAACGACCAACACGTTCACGTGTATCAGAAGATGTGTTTTGTACGTATGAACCTGATTGCAAAGTACCAGTATACACACGCATAAATGTCAAACGACCAACGAAAGGATCAGTCATGATCTTAAATGCCAAAGCAGCAAATGGCTTGCTGTCATCGGCAATCAAGTCAACTTCTTCACCAGTCTTTGGATCAGTCGCGATATATGGCTTAACATCCAAAGGTCCTGGCAAGTAGTCAACAACCGCATCCAACATCATTTGCACACCCTTATCCTTGTAGGCTGAACCTGCAAGCACTGGGTAGAATTGCAATGCCAAAGTGGCACGACGGATCGCTGCCTTCAATTCATCAACAGAAATGTCTTCACCTTCAAGGTACTTTTCCATCAATTCATCATCAACATCCGCAACAGCTTCGATCAACGTGTTACGCTTTTCTTCAGCTAGTTCCTTCAATTCGGCAGGAATTTCACGTGGTTCCCACTTTTCACCCAAGTCATCAACTGGGTAGTAAGCTTCTTGTGTAATCAAGTCAATGATCGCTTCGAAGTCATCTTCAGCACCAATTGGCCATTGGATAGCTTCAGCATTAACTTGCAAACGTTCATGAATTGAGTTAACTGACATTTCAAAGTCAGCACCCATCTTATCCATCTTGTTAACGAAGACAATACGTGGCACGTCATATGTTGTTGCTTGACGCCAAACAGTTTCTGTTTGTGGTTCAACACCGGCAGCACCATCAAGCACGGCTACGGCACCATCAAGCACACGCAAAGCACGTTCAACTTCGATTGTGAAGTCCACGTGACCTGGTGTATCGATGATGTTAACACGGTAAGGTGTCTTAGCGAATTGGTCAAAGAATCCACGCCATACCGCTGTTGTAGCGGCTGATTGGATTGTGATTCCACGTTCCTTTTCTTGTTCCATGAAATCCATTTGTGAAGCACCATCGTGTGTTTCACCAATCTTGTGAATTTTACCTGTGTAGTACAAGATACGTTCCGTAGTGGTTGTCTTACCCGCATCGATGTGGGCCATGATACCAATGTTACGTGTACGTTCTAGTGGGTATTCACGTTTTGCCATTGTGAGTTATCTCCTGGTTTTTGTTCTATATGCAACAAAAAGCGACACAGAATTGTGTTCGCTTTTTGACGGTAAAAGCCAATAGCGTTTTACCATCTACTGTCATTTTACACTATTTATTGTGACCGTGAACAATTAAATTCTAAGCAACAATAAATCAACGTAAGCAGTCATGACGCAAACTGAATTGCGCCACGCGTTTTACCAACGATAGTGCGCAAATGCACGGTTAGCTTCAGCCATCTTGTGTGTGTCTTCGCGCTTCTTTACAGATGCACCAGTGTCATTAGCGGCGTCCATGATTTCCTTAGCTAAACGTTCATCCATTGTGTGTTCGTTACGCAAACGTGAGTAGTTTACCAACCAACGCAATCCCAATGTTGTACGACGGTCTGGGCGTACTTCGATTGGCACTTGATAGTTAGATCCACCAACACGGCGAGCCTTAACTTCCAAGACTGGCATGATGTTTTCCATAGCTTGTTCGAAAACTTCCAATGGATCGTTACCAGTAGCTTCCTTGATACGATCAAAAGCATCGTACAAGATAGTTGACGCAGTTCCACGCTTACCATCAAGCATCAACTTGTTGATCAAACGTGAAACGAGCTTTGAGTTGTAAATTGGGTCAGGCAAAACTTCCTGACGCTTAGTATAACCTTTACGTGGCATTTGTCAGTCTCCTTCTTACTTCTTTGGCGCCTTTGTGCCGTACTTTGAACGTGATGTCTTACGTCCATCAACACCAGCTGTATCCAATGCACCACGGATGATGTGGTAACGTACACCAGGCAAATCCTTAACACGACCACCACGAATCAAAACAACAGAGTGTTCTTGCAAGTTGTGACCAATACCTGGGATATATGCTGTAACTTCGTACAAGTTTGAAAGACGAACACGGGCGTACTTACGCAAAGCTGAGTTAGGCTTCTTTGGTGTCATTGTACCAACACGTGTTGCAACACCACGCTTTTGTGGTGCAACATTGTTTGTTGCTTTCTTCTTCATTGAGTTATAGCCGAAGTTCAAAGCTGGTGACTTTGACTTAGTCGCCTTTGACTTACGAGGCTTGCGAACCAATTGGTTAATTGTAGGCATGCTACGGTCTCCTTAAAATTTTATTAGTTACACAGTTCCAGGTGTGTCATTTCTGTCTTTAAACAAAAATGCTTACTGGAAATCTGCTGACAATTGCCTTTACAGCGCCGTTCAGCACGTTGTGAATAGCTCACAGAACAGATTACTTAAAAGCACGTCCAATATAATACCAGATTGACAGTGATTGTCAATAGGTTTAACAGCATCTCTTTAAAAATTGTGGAAAACAGTTGCTTTCAGCAAGTATTTTCCACAATGACTGCGTATCATACCTTATGACTATACTCGTTATTTTTCTACTCAATACTTGTCTTATTTCAAGTCTCATGTGTCTCAACGACCGCTTAACTCACAAGATACCCTTAACCACGCAACGCTCATTTTGTTGGCATTGCGGGCATGTATTGGCTTGGTTTGATCTCATCCCTATCGTGTCGGCGCTGTTAACCAACAGCCGTTGTCGCTATTGCCAAAAGTCCTACGGTTATACCTACGTCTTATTTGAATGCCTTGGCGGCATTATTGGCACTTGGTTATTCCCTGAATCAGAACTGTGGCTAACAGCCCTGTGCCTCTTTTTCCTAGCTTTAGAAGACTGGGACCAACAAGCCATTCACGCCAATCTACTCTTCCCCTGGCTGGCTTACTTGGTATGGATTCGTTGGGAAACACCACAACTGTTAGTCGTTGGGATGTTTGCCGTGATTTGCCTGTGGCTCATTTATGTGCGCCATGCCCTGGGGAGCAGTGACTTGCCTGTCCTGATGGTAATTGGTTTGGTATCATCCCCCATTATTTTGGCGCTGACGCTCCTTACCGCAGCACTCATCACTTATGGTTATCTCCAGTATTATACGCGACGATGCGCCCCGTTTGTACCCTTTTTACTCGTGAGTTGGCTGATGGTTATCGCCATTGAAAAAGTGACCACATCCGTGATGTGATCACTTTTGTTAAGCATGTGTGATGACTTTTTTCTGCGGCTTAATGGTGATGTTAATATCGCCTTGTTTTGCCCCAATCGTCACAATACTATCGGTGGTAATATTGCCACGCAATAGTGCCTCACTTAATGCATCTTCAACTTTTGTTTGTAAGACACGACGAATTGGGCGTGCCCCATATTCTGGATCAAAGCCGGCATCAGCAATCACATCAATCGCAGCTGGTGTGATCTTAACTGAAATCCCTTGTTCAGCGACCCGTTGTAAAATATCCCGACTCATGAGTTTCACAATCGTATGAATTTCAGGCTTCGTTAACGGTTCAAAAACAACCGCCTCATCTAGTCGGTTAATAAATTCAGGTCGGAAAGTTTCTTTCAACGTTTCGCGAATTTTTCAGCAACCGCGGCATTATCATTTTTCAAGTCAACGGCACCAAAGCCCATGGCTTTTTCATCACGTAGTCTTGTTGCCCCAAGGTTTGACGTCATGATAATAATCGTATTCCGAAAATCAACCTTGCGCCCCTTAGAATCGGTTAGGAAACCATCATCAAACACTTGCAACATGAGGTTGAAAATATCCTGATGGGCCTTTTCAGCTTCATCTAACAAGATAACGGAATAAGGATGATTACGGACTTGCTCTGTGAGTTGACCACCCTCGTCGTAACCAACATAACCAGGCGCTGAACCGATTAAACGTGACGCTGACCAACGTTCTTGGTATTCAGACATATCAATCCGAATCATATTATCTTCATTACCAAAGACAGCCTCTGCTAAAGCCTTGGCCAACTCTGTTTTCCCAACCCCTGTTGGCCCCAAAAACATAAAGGTTCCAATTGGACGACTTGGATCTTTCAAGCCAGAACGGGCACGACGAATGGCACGAGCAACCGCAGAAATTGCTTGCTTTTGTCCCACCACACGACGGCCCAACACAGCTTCCAAATTAACGAGTCGTTGCTTTTCGTTCTTTTCAAGTTGCGTTAGCGGCACACCAGTCTGCTGTGAAATCACTTCCGCGATATCTTCCGCCGTCACGTGTAAATCGTATTGCGGGCGGTCAGCCGTCGTTTGGTTGGCCATTTTCGCGGCCAACTTATCTAACTTATTTTTGACTTTCATTTCTTCGGCACGTAGCTCGGCCGCTTTTTCAAAGTCAAGCGCCGTAATGGCTTGATCCTTCGCTTCTGTCAATTCAGCTAGACGTAACTGGTTTTTTTGCAGGGCATTTGGCTTATCAACTGCATCAATGCGTACCTTAGCACCAGCTTCATCCATCAAATCAATTGCCTTGTCAGGCAAGAAACGATCCGTAATATAACGTGACGATAGTTTCACAGCTGCTGCAATCGCTTCATCATCGATTTGCGCTTGATGATGCGCTTCAAACTTTGGTCGAATGCCGGTCAAAATCGCAATCGCATCCGTTTGTGACGGTTCATTGACCGTCACTGGTGCAAAACGTCGTTCCAAAGCAGCATCTGACTCCACATACTTTTGATACTCGTCAAAGGTCGTGGCGCCTAATGTTTGAATTTCACCACGTGCTAACGCTGGCTTTAAAATGTTAGAGGCATCAATCGCCCCCTCAGCGCCACCAGCACCAATCAACGTGTGGAGTTCATCAATAAATAAAATAACTTGCCCATCATGATAAATTTCATCAATGATCTTTTTTAAGCGATCTTCAAATTCACCACGATACTTTGTCCCGGCAACTAGCGACCCCATATCAAGTGCCATCAGGCGCTTGTTTTTAAGTGAATCAGGGACATCATTGGTCACAATACGTTGCGCCAAACCTTCGGCAATCGCGGTTTTTCCAACACCTGGTTCGCCAATCAAAACTGGATTATTCTTCGTCCGGCGTGACAAAATCTGCACGACACGTCGCACTTCACCCGAACGCCCGACAATCGGATCCATCTTGTTATCCTTGGCTAACTGTGTCAAATCACGTGCCAAACCGTCTAATGTTGGCGTACCCTGTGGTTGCTGGCGGTCATGTTGTTTCATTTGCTTGCGCACGTCTGTCACACCCAACTTACGTAGGATTGCACGCCGCATTTCTTGCAAGTTGGCATCCAAAGCTAGCAAAATCCGTGATGATAAAATACTTTCATCTTGCAAGAGTGCTAAGAGGATATGCTCTGTACCCACTCGTGGTTGGGCTAACGCCCGTGATTCTTCACCTGCTTGCCGTAAAATATCAGCCGCCTTTGGTGAATAAGGGAGATAACTATTTTTGTCATAACGTGATGTCATGCCATAGCCAGTAAAGTGTTCAATTTCTTCACGAATATCGTCATCCGTCACATTAAACTGGCCTAAAATTTTACTCGCGATACCTTCTTTTTCAATCGCTAAAGCAAGCAAGAGGTGTTCTGTCCCAACAGCCTGATGCTTGAAATATTTTGCCTGTTCTTGTGCTAAAACGAGGACGTTTTGCGCACTAGGTGTGTATGTGTTATCCATATTATGCCCTCCATTTTTAAGGCAATCGCGTCTCAGATTGACTTATATTATAACGCACGTGACGGGGTTTAGAAACTAATCTGTTTCATAATGCAAAAAGCCGAAACAATCCGTTTCGACCTTTATGGGTTAATTTGGGTTTTTTAAACTCAATTGCCATTGCAAATAGGCATTAATGAACGGATCTAAGTCCCCATCAAGTACTTGTTGTGGCTGATTGGTTTCGTAGTTCGTCCGGTGATCTTTGACCATCTGATAAGGATGCAAAACATATGACCGAATTTGTGATCCCCAGCCGTTTTCCATCTTTTCACCCGTTAAGGCGGCACGTTCCGCTGCTTGCTTTTCTAATTCAAGCTGGTACAACTTCCCCTTCAACAAACGCATGGCATAGTCACGGTTACCGTACTGTGTCCGTTCAACAGTTGATGACACAACGATACCGGTTGGTTCGTGCGTCAACCGGACACCGGTTGACACCTTATTGACGTTTTGTCCACCGGCACCACCTGAACGGAAAACATCCATCTTGATGTCATCATCACGAACTTCAACTTCAATCGTGTCATCCAATTCCGGCATCACATCAACACTGACGAAACTCGTATGACGACGACCCGCTGAGTCAAATGGTGAGATACGCACAAAGCGGTGCACACCTTTTTCACTCCGTAAGAAGCCATAAGCATTGTGCCCAGAAATCTTAATCGTCGCACTGTCAATCCCTGCTTCGTCACCAGCGTGATAATCTAACACTTCCACTTGGAAGCCGTGCTGCTGGGCCCAACGCGTATACATCCGATACAAGTTGGCCCCCCAGTCAGTTGATTCTGTCCCACCAGATCCTGGATGCACTTCCAAAATGGCATTGTTGGCATCATAAGGTTCAGTTAACAGTTGTTCCAAATTGTAGGCTTCAACATCTTTTTGAACCTTTTCCACACTGGCCGCTAGTTCGGCTGCGGTATCCTCATCTTCCGGATCTTCAGACAACATTTCAATAAGTACAGCGATTTCTTCTGCCTGATTTGTCAAGTTTAAGAATGAATCCCGACGATTCTTCAAAATATTATTTTCTTCAATGACTTTTTGTGCCTTAACATTATCATCCCAAAAACCTGGTTCTGTCATGCGGTTTTCAAAATCAGCGATTTCTTCTGTTAACGCTTCTAGATCCAGTGTGCCACGAAAACGGGCAATATTTTCTTCGATATCTGCTAAAGCATGTTTAGCATCAATAATTTCCATTCCAGTATCCCTTCAAAACAAAAACGAACACAAGGTTCGTTATAATTATGCAACCGTCAACCATCAGGCATGGTAACTCTTAAGCTTGTAAGTTTTGACGGATTTCTGCTTTCATAAAGGTGCGTGTCGCATCATATTCAACATCAGCAATCATTTTGTTGAAGTTGTCAAACGCTTCGTTTTGATATTCAATCAGTGGGTTCAATTGACCATAACCACGCAGTCCAACACCCTGACGCAAACGATCCAAGGCATCGATGTGGTCTGTCCAATGTTGATCAATGGCACGAAGAATGACCACTTTTTCAAATTCTAACATTTGTGCTGGATCATAGAGTTGACCCTGCTTAACCCGATAATTTTCTTTTGC
The DNA here is from genome assembly GCF_014651235.1 of Leuconostoc lactis KCTC 3528 = DSM 20202. GTDB lineage: Bacteria > Bacillota > Bacilli > Lactobacillales > Lactobacillaceae > Leuconostoc > Leuconostoc lactis. The sequence goes on from NZ_BMWM01000006.1 coordinate 63,056, forward strand.
TAAGTTTAATAGCAATGCCTTGATACCATCACGGTCTAACCCTTTTAACTGGGCAATCGAAATATCATTTTCATTCACCAAAACATTACCGGCGAAGGTAACGATTTGATCCAAATGCCATTCCGCCGGCTTCTTACCTTTGGTTTGTGCATCAACGACGCGATTAATTGTCCGTTCAACCATTGGCATAAGGACCCAATCCAATGATTTTGTTTCATCAATGACGATATCCCGTTGACGATACATTAATTCACGTTGTTCACGGACAACATCATCATATTGCAACACGTTTTTACGCGTATCGTAGTTGTTACCTTCAACACGCTTTTGGGCAGACTCAACAGAACGGGTGATCAAACGGTTCTTAATCACTGTCTCTTCTTCATCCAAATTCATGCGTTCCCAAATCAAGCGAATACGTTCGGCACCGAAACGAATCATCAAATCATCTTCCAATGACAAGAAGAATTGTGAGAAGCCTTCATCACCTTGACGACCAGCACGACCACGTAATTGGTTATCAATTCGGCGAGACTCATGACGTTCTGTGGCAATCACGGCTAGCCCACCTAATTCAGACACACCAGGGCCGAGCTTAATATCTGTTCCACGTCCCGCCATGTTAGTCGCAACGGTTACGGCACCGCGTTGTCCCGCGTTAGCAATAATTTCAGCTTCTTTGGCGTTATTTTTAGCATTCAACACGTTATGTGGGACATTTTGTGCCATCAGAATTTTCGACAACAATTCAGATGATTCAACAGACCCTGTCCCAATTAAAATTGGTTGCCCCTTGGCGTGTAATTCTTGAATTAATTTGACCACCGCATTGTACTTCGCACGCATCGATGGGTACAACAAATCCGGATAATCCACACGCTTAACTGGGCGGTTAGTTGGAATCGTAATAACTTCCATGTTGTAGATTTCGCGTAATTCTTCTTCTTCCGTCTTGGCTGTTCCCGTCATACCAGACAGTTTCTTGTACATCCGGAACAAATTCTGATAAGTAATTTGCGCCATTGACTTATTTTCTTCTTGAATTTCAACGCCTTCTTTGGCTTCAATCGCTTGATGCAAGCCATCTGACAAGCGTGTCCCTTCAGAAATACGACCCGTTGACTGGTCAATCAACTTGACTTCGCCATCTTGCACCACATAGTCTTTATCATTAATGTAGTTAAAGTTGGCCCGAAGTGCTTGGTCAATGTGGTGCGTTAAGGCTGTATCGCCAGCGGCATATAAATTATCCAAATTAAAGAAGACTTCTGCCTTATGAATCCCTTCATTGGTCATCATCGTTGTCTTGGCTTCTGCATCAATCTTATAATCTTCGTCACGTACCAGTGTTTTTACAAAACGATCAGCCCGTGCATATAATTGTGAGACACCTGATCCAGGTCCTGAAATGATCAACGGTGTCCGCGCCGTATCGATTAAAATTGAATCCGCTTCATCAATCAACGCAAAGTTTAAACCACGTTGCATCACGCGTTCATCGGCACGATGTACCATGTTATCCCGCAAATAATCAAACCCAATATTAAAGTTTGTTGAATAGGTGATGTCAGCATTATATGCCGCCCGCTTTTCATCAGCTGGCGCATCACCGACATTCACACCAACTGTTAGGCCAAGCCAGTTATAAAGCTGACCCATTTGTTCAGCATCTCGCGCTGACAAATAATCGTTGACGGTCACCACATGTACACCACGACCTGATAGGGCATTCAAATAAACCGCCATCGTTGCTGTTAGTGTCTTACCTTCACCGGTACGCATTTCCGCTAAATTACCGCCGTGTAACACCGCAGCACCCATAATTTGAACACGGAATGGGTACAATCCCAAGACACGCTTAGCGCCTTCACGTGCAACCGCAAAAGCTTCTGGCAATATCTCATCTAATACCTTTGATAGGGCTTTATTTTGTTTATCCTTATCTGTCGCTTCAGCTACCGCTGCTGCAATTTTTTCCTGGAAAAATGGCGTTTTAGCTTGTAATTGCGCGTCAGTTAACGCTGACATTTCATCAGCATAACTTTCAACTTGATCGGCAATATTGTTTAATTTTTTTAGTTGCTTTTTTGAATTATCAACTAATTTACGTATTGGATTTGCCATTGTTTTTAGCACACAACCTGAATCAGTTGCGTGTGTCTCCTCTGAAATATGAATTTGTGTGTTCTACCGCACAATAGTCTACTATAAATTGTAGCAAAAAAAGCCCAATAAATATAGGCTTTTCATCGATTAATAATGCGCTGTTGGCGACAACGTCTCTTGCCCACCCATGTAAGGCCGTAGCACTTCAGGGATTGTTACTGTCCCATCTTCATTTTGATAGTTTTCCAAAATGGCTGCGACTGTCCGGCCAACGGCTAGACCTGATCCATTTAATGTGTGCACCAACTGCAATTTATCATTGTCATCGCGATACGTAATGTGCATGCGACGTGCTTGGAAGTCCTCTGTATTTGATACTGATGAAATTTCGCGGTAAACCTTTTGTTGTGGCATCCACACTTCAATATCATAAGTTTTTGCTGCTGAGAAGCCCATGTCCCCCGTTGATAACATCACGACATGATAAGGTAAGCCTAGCTTTTGCAAAATGTTTTCCGCATTGGCTGTCATGCTTTCCAATTCGGCATATGATTGTTCCGGTTTGGTAAACTTCACCATTTCCACCTTATTGAATTGGTGCAAACGAATCAAACCACGCGTATCTTTCCCAGCTGCCCCAGCTTCCTTACGGAATGATGGTGACAACGCAGTAAATTTGATTGGCAAATCTTCGCTCGGGATGGTTTCCCCAGCGTAATAGTTTGTCAGTGGGACTTCGGCTGTTGGAATGTAAGTTTGGGCCAACCCTTCTACACGATAAGCATCGTCTTGGAACTTTGGATACTGACTTGTGCCAAACATCGCTGTATCATTCACCACAATTGGGGTAATCATTTCGGTATACCCTTCTTGTCGATGTTCATCAAGCATAAAGTTGTAAACAGCACGTTCCAAGCGTGCACCGTCACCAACATAATACAAGAAACGTGCCCCAGAAACCTTAGCGCCACGTTCAAAGTCTAAAATACCAAGAGCTTCCCCAATCTCATAGTGCGCCTTCAACCAACTTGGTGTGTCCGCCAATGCCTGTGGTCGTGTCCCATAGTCAGCTGGTTCCCAAACGCGCTGCTCAACATTTGCTGTATCGTCTGGACCCACTGGTACTTCTGGCGCTGCTAAATTAGGCAAATGGGCTGCCAAATTCTTCACCGCCTCATCCAACTCTGCTTGACGTGCATCTAGGGCTTTGATTTCCGCACCAACTTGTTGCATCGCCGCAATGGCTTCGCTTGCATCTTCTTTGTTACGCTTAGCATAGGCAATTTTATCCGACACGGCGTTACGTTGGGCCTTCAAATTTTCAACTTGTTGGATGGCTTCTCGCCGTTCTTGATCCAGGGCCAACAACTCTTGCAACTTTTCTGCTGGTACGCCCCGATCAAGCAACCGCTGCGTTGCCTCAGCTTCATTTTTGCGCAAATACTTCATGTCTAACATTATTCTGCTCCTTTAATTTTAAAGTCTAATATAAAAGCGCGTTGCCATCCCATCCAACAGGACAAGGGACGAAAACGCGCTTCCGTGGTACCACCCAGATTTTGTACACAAAAAGCGTACAACACTCATTTTCTGATAACGGAGGGTTCCGAGTGGCATTACCCACTAAACGAGACTTACTGGAGTTTCGGCGTATTGTTTCTCATCAACCAACAATTTTCTGAAAGTGCCTAATTATGGTAAGCTATTATCCCTATTGTAACGAAAAAAAAAATAAAAGGCAAGATTCATTTTCCGCAAGAAAAAAGAGGCAGCTTTGCGCTACCTCTCTTATTGATGGGCCTGACAGGACTCGAAC
>NZ_BMWM01000007.1 GCF_014651235.1 Leuconostoc lactis KCTC 3528 = DSM 20202
AACACCATTAAAGACCTTGATGGGTTTTTCTGTCCACTTAAATGTTCAACTTAAATTTTACAATCTGCCAAATCAAAAAAGTCAAGTTAAGATCATTCTTTCAATAAGAATTACTATTCATTATACCTTTTTTTAAGCTTTTAAGCATGTATTATTAAAATCCGTCGCAAAAAAAGACAACCTAACGGTTGTCTTTGGCATCTCATTTGAGTTATTTTTTAGGCGCGTGCTAATGAAGCGGCACCAATAACACCGGCATCATTACCCAATTCGGCCAACTTAACACGCGTTGATGTCCGAACAGTTGGGAAAGCAAATGTTTGCCAGTTCTTTTCGACACGTGCGCGCAAGAATTCACCAGCTGCAGCCACACCACCACCGATAACAACGGCTGATGGGTTCAAAATGTTTGACATTGCCGCTGTGGCATAACCAAGGTAGTAAGCCACCTTGTCCACCACTTCATTGGCCAAGAAGTCACCATCTTTTGCCAAATCAAAGACAATCTTTGATGTCACTTCGTCACCGTCAGAAATCAATTGCTTCAACTTTGATGAACCAACGTAAGCTTCTGAAAAATCTTGTGCCAAGTGTACAACACCTGTTGCTGAGGCGTATTGTTCCAAGCAACCGCGGTTACCGCATGTGCACAAGTAACCATTTGGTTCAACAACCACGTGACCAACTTCACCACCAGCACCGGCTGTTCCGTGAATCAATTGCCCATTGGCAACCAAACCACCACCAACACCAGTACCAAGTGTCACGAATGACACATCCTTATCATTGTTACCGGCACCCTTCCAGGCTTCACCAAGTGCAGCAGCATTGGCATCGTTGTCAAGCGTCAAAGGCAAACCAGTACCAGCTTCGATATCAGTCTTAACCGGTTGTTCTGTCTTCCAGTTCAAGTTGAAGGCACCAGTGACTGTTCCTGTTTCACGGTTAACCGTACCAGGTGTTCCCATCCCAATACCAATCACACGTTCGCGATCCAATTGGTACAAATCAAGATGGTGATTAATTGACGCAATAATGTCTGGTACAATGTGTGACCCTTCATCAAAAATGTTTGTCTTAATTGACCACTTTTGTTGAATTTCACCTGCATCAGTCAAGATTGCAAATTTAATTGTTGTCCCACCAAGGTCAACACCGATGAGCTTATCTTTAGCCATTGTTTTTTGGTGTATGTCGCCAATATGGTAGGTCACTCACATGCCCTACCGAGCCACATACATTTCCTCCTAAGAAATTTATTACCCATTTATTCTAACAGAAAACACCGACGATATGCAAGCGTTTTCATAGTTTTCAAAACAATTTTCATGCACTTTAGTCACTCGGATTGGCGACTTCTTGTTCATGCTCATGCACTAAAATAATCTTCATTCGTGCATATTCCTGCCTGTCAATCACATCAGCTTTATACAAATTATCCACTTCCAATGCAGCCACTTCAATATCCCACAAACGCTTGCCAACATGAATGTAAACCCCAAAACGCTTGAGATACGTCAAAATATCATAAAAGTTTTTCATCCCATACCACCTTTTGATAACCATGTTAGGAGCACTAACAACCCACTCACCCCAACAAGTGTCCAACGCATATACAGCGGAAACTTCCCTGAACGTCCGTAAAAGCCGGCCATGACAGCAAACATCATCCCACCAATCAGGCCACCAATATGGCCCCACATATCAACACCATTGGCGCCAAAACCCGTCACCAAATTCAATCCGACAAAGAGTAACAAGGTTGTCCCTTGCGCACGAATTTCGGGATCATGCCGAAATTGACTGGCAAACATCAGCAACCCACCAAACAACCCAAACAAGGCAGTGGAAGCACCGACAGACACCGTCAAGGGTGCGAAAAGATAGGACATGATATTACCCACCACGCCACCAAATAAGTACAAACCTAAAAATTTGCGGTGACCAAAGGCCGCTTCTGCTAAGGGGCCAATAAACCAAAGTGTTAACATGTTGGTGATAATGTGTAACCAACCAGCATGTAAAAAAATTGGTGTGAGCAATCGCCAATACTGGTGATCAATGGCAATCGCTGGTCCCCACTTGGCGCCCAGCGCAACTAATAATTGCCCATTCGTTGTTTGCCCATGGCCCATGATGACCTCCACCACAAACATCGCAAGGCTGATCGCCACGAGACTAACTGTTACTGGGGCTTTTTTAAATTGTATCTGAATCGCATCTATCATGTGTTTATTGTACACCCAAACTCACCACGCGACCAACGCTCAAGGCTACGAGCTGTGGGTCATGGAAAGTATAAGTTGGATATTCTTGCTGTAAGGCTTGCTGATATAAACGGAGCTGACCACGATAACGTTGGACTAACTTGGCCAAATCTTCTGTCATGCGATCTGGTCGGATATAATCCGTTTTATAGTCAAAAAGCGTGATCGATTGGGTTGTATGATCGATGAAATAACCATCAATAATCCCGTGAACCAACACCGGTGCCGAATCTGCTAAGCCTTGATAAATCTGGTTAGCTGGCATAATCATGGCAAATGTCGCTTCCCGTGTTAAAGTTGTTGCGTGTTGCATGACCCGTTGTGCAAACGGTGTCGCTAGGAAGTGTAAGATTTGATCTAAATTAATTAAGTCAGCGACTGGTTGCGTCATCCGCCCATTCGCAACCAGTTGGTCTCGCAGCACCGCCAACGACTCACGTGTTTGCGGTACGGTAAAATCTAACAATTGCAACATTAAGTGCGTTGCCGTCCCAATGGCAGCACTTGAAGGTTGTTGTGACCCATCCGTCATAAACGTTGGTAACGTTAAATTTTCTGGCACTAAATCGTTGGCTGGCGACAGCTGTCCATTTTCCATCACTGTCAAGGAGACCATTTGCTTACGGTCAGGATCTTCAAATAATCGTTTCATCTCACTGACAGATTGATACGCCGCCGTCTGGGTCGCTGCCATACTAGGGTACTGATACCCCAACATCGCTTGCGCCACCTGGAAATCTTTGGCATCGTAATCTTGACTGTTCGGCGTGGCTACCTCAGTTGGGGTCACATTATCCGTTGGTAAATGTAGCGTTGTTTCCGGTACTAAATTCACCGTCAGTTGACCCGTTTGCGTCGTTTCTGGTCCAAGAAGACGTGGTTTGTCCCCCTCACCCAACCAAGCTTCCAACGTTGGTTCTTGTGTGCGGGCGAGAGCCAAAATCAACCAATCCAAGTAAGACTTCGCCGTCAGACGTAAATCTTCGCCTAAAAATTGGCCCGTGGTATTTTTAGCCCGTTGCCATAACGTTTGTAAGGCCGCACTTTGACCAGCTTCACTCACCGTCGCAGTCCCAATAATGTGTAATTGTTGTTCGGCACGCGTCAAAGCCACATACAAGAGCCGCATTTCCTCTGACCAACTCTGCCGTTTGAGCGCCTGTTGGACCACCAATTGTTGCAAAGTTGGCATGCTTACCAAGGCATCTGGCTGCAAATAATTAATCCCGATACCAGCATTTTTTTGCAGCAAGACTTTCCCTTTTAAATCCTTGGTGTTAAAGGCTTTATCGAATTCTGGGATAAATACAATGGGGAATTCTAGCCCTTTTGAGGCATGAATCGTCATGACACGCACCGCTTGTTCGTCTGCCTCTTGTGGCGCCTCACCCAACTGACCATCATTTTGCTGTAATTGTTCGATATACCGGACAAAGCGGAACAAGCCCGCATTGGTATTATTTTGATAAGTTCGGGCATAGGCATAGAGCGCATGCAAATTCGCTTGACGCTGACCACCACCTGGCATTCCCGCCACGTAATCGAGCCACGCTGTATCATCAAAAATCGTCCATATTAACGTCACCAGATCATTTTGAATCGCGAGCTGGTGCCATTTTCCAAATTGGTCGACAATTTTTTGCACAGCCGGGTGCGTTGTCGCATAGGTTGTTAAAGCCGTCCAAAAATCATGCTGCTGATCCGCCAACCGAATCGCGGCGAGATCATTTTCCGTTAACCCAAACATCGGCGACCGCAATACAGCCACTAACGGAATATCTTGGTGGGGATTATCAATGACCCGCAAAACATCCAGCATCAGATAAACTTCCATGGTTTGAAAATAATTCCCTACCGCTTCCACTTGCACCGGAATGCCAGCGGCGCGCAAGCTCGCCACCAAGTCAATATAACCAGCCTTTGAACGGGTTAGAATCGCAATATCCCCGTATTCTACTGGCCGCATCCCCGCCGGCGTTGCCTTACGGTCATAAATCGTTGTTTCCCGCAATGCCAATATTTTTTCCGCCAATCGGGCATACTGAGCTTGCCGTTTTTCAAAATTTTCCGCCGTTTCGTCAGTCTCTGTTGGCTCAGCTGCCTGTGCCTGCTGAGTAATAATGTCCACTGAAAAAACTGGTGGCACGCTGGCTGGATAATCAGCCTTTGGTACCAACTTGGCTTCACCAAGATAGGCAATATCCCCTAATTTTTCATCCATAAGTTGTGTGAAAATTAAGTTAGTCATGGCCGTGACGTTATTGTGTGACCGGAAATTATCGGCTAATTCAATCCGTTGATCATCGTTGTCAGCTTGCGCAAACTGTTTATATTTATGCGTAAATAGCGATGGTTCCGCCTGGCGAAAACCATAAATACTTTGTTTGACATCACCAACCATGTACATATTATGACCATTGGCGACTTGTGTCAGTAAGGTTTCTTGTAATTGGTTAATATCTTGATACTCATCGACCAAAATTTCATCAAACTGGCTCTGAATCGTTTCACGGGTTGCCGTATCGGCTAATATCTCTAATGCTAAGGCACCTAAATCAGGAAAGTCCACTAATTGGGCAGCACGCTTCGCATCAGTAAACGCCGTCCGAAACGTCTGGGTCACCAAAACCAGCGTCGCAACGAGTTGTTGTGAGGCGTCAGTGATCGTTTGCCACTGACTTTGAGTGAACCGGAAAAACGTCTCCGTGAGTTGCTTTAACTGTGATTTGGCGCCAATCACTTGGTTTTTAACCGCGACAGCTTGGGCCAAAATAGCCAAAAGTTCTGGCTCATCCGCCACGCCTTTGCTGGCCTTCGTTTCCAAACTCACCTTAGGTGGCTGTAACAGCATTTGGCGGAGATCATCCCATTGCGCACTAGTGGCCATTGTCTGCACTTGTTGCAAATAGTCTTGTATTGTGGCCAACGCAAGCGTTGTTTTCTTCAGTTCTGGCGCCCCGGACACCAAAACTTGGGCATCTTGAACCGCTGCCAATAGCGGTGTGATAGTGGTTGTCAACGTTGGTAGGATATGTTGTTGGTACAGGTCAGATTGCGTGATCGCCGTTGTCAAATCTAACTGATTGTCAGCGAGTTGGGCTAACCACGCGGTACCATCAGGACGTGCTTCTGCAAAATCCGTGAGTTTTAAGATAATGTCTTGTAACGCATCATCTTGTCCTGGTTGCCCAAAGTTATGGACTAAGGCCAAAAAATCGGCGTGATGTTCGTGGTCTTCTTCATAGAACGCCGCCAAAACCTGAGCGAGAACATCTTGGCGTAACATATCACGTTCGGCTGTATCCGAAAGCAATCGGAATTGTGGATCCAACCCGATGACATGGTAATAATTTTCAATCAAACGTAACGCATAAGCGTCAATTGTTGAAATATTGGCCGCTGGTAAAAGTAACAACTGTTCCTGTAAAAAGCGTTTGGTTGCCGCATCAACTGCTGGTAGCCGTTTTTCAATCGCCACCTCTAAACGTTCCCGCATTTCTTGCGCTGCCGCATTAGTAAAGGTCACAATTAAAAAGTTGGTCACACTGGCCCCGTTTAAAATTTTCTGAATCAAACGTTCAATTAAAACCGTCGTTTTCCCAGAGCCCGCTGATGCGGCAACTAAAATATTGTGCCCTGTGTCATCAACTGCACGTTGTTGATTAACTGTGAATGTCGTGCTCATCTGCCGCCTCCTCTTGCAAAATCTTTAAAATGGCTGTTTTTCCCTTGGGAGATTCAGGCCGATAGCGATCACCCAATGAGCGATCAAAACGTAAAATATCGGTATACGGTGTGTACTGCAAGCTCCCCATTGTTGGCAACAAAGGAAATTCACCACCTAAAATGTGGTCGCCAGCTTGTGTGATATTTTCAGCATTGTGCTGCAACAATAAGCCAAAACCGTCTGCTTCGACAAAATCGCTCGTCGCATACAATTGTCCATTATTCTTCTTTTTCAGCTGATAAAATAGCGCGGCTTCACCGTTATCCAGCAGTTCCAAACTATCGAGATAATCTGGCTCCGCCACAAATAACCCACGATATTTGAAAATTTCCGGCGGCACCTGACCTGCCAACAAAGCATCAACATCGCCCTTAAAGTCGGCAATGCGGCGACGTTCCGGCGCAATTTTAGCAAAAAAGGCACCGCCAATGTCTTCAACACCAAGTGCTTCCGCATTTTTTTGCGCGGCCTGCCAATAAGTCAGCAATTGCATTTGTAACCCGTCAAAGGCTTGCGCCCAATCAAATTGTTTTCCGTTAGATTTGTAGTCAATAATCGTCCCAAACACGCCATTCGGATCTTGACGATCTAACCGATCAATTTTACCGCGGACTTTAATTGGCCCCCGTCGGCCAGAAAATTCTAGCGCTGGCAATGCACCCTTAACCGGAAAGCCAAAGAGCTGTTCCACTGCTTGTGGATAAGACCTATTAGCACGGGCAGCTTGCTGCAAGTTTAGCATGAGTTGTCGACTAATTTTGGCTAAATGGTCACGCACTGCCCGCATTTTCCCATTAGTCGCCAGTAATTGATACACTGGTAGCGACAATTCAGCGGTCATGGCCTGTGAGACAAGGTCTAATAAGTCGTCTGTCGTCACATCGCGTAAACTCACCTGCCGCTGGATCAACTCGCGGATCACTTGTTCTAACACGGCATGGTATAACGTTCCCGTTTGGGCCACATTCAGTTCGTTGGTCGTGCGCTCTTTAAGCCGTAACCCATACTGCAAAAAATAAGCCAACGGATTATTATAATAACTTTCCAGTTGCGAAATGGACACATTTAACTGTTGACCAAATAAGGACTGAACAAATTCAGGACGTAAAATTTCTGTTTGATTGCGATAATTTGGTGCGGATAACACGCGTTCTAATCGCTCTTGTTGCGTCACACTAATGGCATTTTGTAAGGCCTTAAACGCCGACGACTGTTGATAAGTAGGGATTAATTTCACTAATTCAGACAAGGTTGCTCGTGGCGTGCTTGTGTAATTTTTCAACAATGCCGCACTATCTACTGGCACTCGTGTGATTTTGTCAACTGGTGTTTGGAACGTCGAGACGAGTCGTTGATAAAATGGCGACATGTCCGCAATTTTCCCCGCACTATCAAGGACCGGATAAGACAAAGTAACGCTGGTATTGGCCGATGACAAGGCACCATAAAATAGCAAATTTTCTTCAGCCATTTGTTGTTGCGCAGTGTTTTGTAAGTATTTCGGTTGCTCACCAGCTTGTAAGGCTGGTTGCACAATCAAACGCTCAGCATCATTGATCAAAGCCGTCGTCTTAGCTTGTGCTGGTAGGTTTGTCCGTGTCCCCCCAATAAAAAATAGATGCCGATAGCGGTTACTTTGCACAATCCCAGCTTCAGAAATGGTCAGTTGATCTAAATGATTGGGGATCCCAGAGAATTTGGCGCCCGCAAACCCAGCCGTTAAAATCGCTTTAAATTGCGCGAGGTCAAACGCTGCATCCCCATCAATGGCGACCAATTCATCTAGCGTGGCCGTGAACAGTTGCCAAACTTCACTGCCTTGCCGAGAACGGGCAAGCTCACCGGCCGCAAGATACTGATCACGCTGTGCCAAAATGGCATCTGTTACATGATACTTTTGCAACCACATGACCAAGCCGGTTGCCGCTTCCCGCATCGTTTTAGCGTGATCAAAACTTTCTTGTAACGCATCAAAGGCCGCCAAAATAAACCGACGTAAGGTTTCAATACGCCGATTAATCTGTTGATCTACCGTTTCTAAGGTGACATCATCATCAGCAACCTCATCTGTCATTGTAAACAATTCAAAGGGCTGGTCTAAGTCCCGCCACCGTGCTTCAAATGGCTTATTGGCATATAGATAGTTATCAAAATAACTCACCACATCAAAAAATTCAGCTTCCGACACTAATGCTTGATCTTGAAACGGTCGCAGAAGGCTCGTTTTTAAAATTGCCATGACATTTTGGTATTGCAAACGTTCATGCGTTGGCATGAGCAAATTCAGCAACAATTCCACTAAAGGATGATTAGCCATTTTTTGGTCGGTATCCAAAAAGTAAGGCAATTCTAATTGCGCCATGACTTCAGGGATATGATCGGTGTAAGGCGTGAGGTCACGCGCCAAAATCAAAATATCGCGCAAGTGCAAATCAGGATCGGCTAATAATAGGCGTCGAATACGCCGCCCCACTTCCTGAATCTCAACGATAGGATTTTCCGCAGCAAACACCGACAAGTCCGGCGCTGGTTGATCGGCCTGATATGGTCGGTATTCGCCGAGATGAGTCCAAGCTGTCAATAATTGCTCACTTGTTTGACTGAGGGTGCGTCTGGTCTGTGGCTGTTCAAGTCCCACCGGCTGCTGGGCTTGCTTTGCCAAGCGCATGAGTTCTTGGGCTGTTGTCATCGGTTTGAAGAAAACATCCCCTGGTTGTTGCCGACCTAATTGGTCCCCATCACCTAACAAGGCCATTGTCACAGGATAGCGTTGCACTAATTGTTGCACCACTTGCCATTCGGCACTCGTCAACCCGTTGAACCCTTCAAAATAAAAGGCCACATTTTCAAGGGGATGTTGGGCCAATTGCGTCGCTAAAAATGGTAACACTTCCAACGGTGTCATGCGGTCAGTGCCCATTTTTACAGCCAACGCATCGGCTACAATCGCTAAGTCTCTGAGTTTGGCCGCCAATGTTTGTCGTAAAAACGTCGCATCATCCGTTGTGTCATTCAAAATTTGTAACAAATCTTGAGGCGTAATGCGACTCGCTCGCAACTCAACCAGTTGGGTCACTAAAGCGGCGATAAAACCTGGTTTTGCCTGCATTCGAGCAAAAATTGGTAATTGTGGCGCGTACTCACGTAAAATATCGGACACCATAATAAATAACCCAGTATTTTGCACAATATCTGGCTGCTGATTGGGCATGTCTTTGAGCAATGCCCAAGCTAAACGAGTTAAGGAATAGACTTGTAAACGGCTTTGTGCATACAAATCTGACTGAGGATCATAGCCATTTTGTTGCGCCAGCCGTTGTAAAACCGTCACTTCACTATCAAATTTAACGTGGTTGGGCACGATATAATACACTGTGGTTGCTGCATCTTGCGCTAATTTTTGCTGAGCATCTGCCAATAACGCACCCCGTAAATCAGCCTGGGCATGCGCCATATAAATTGTTACCGCCATTTACGCCTCTTTTCATCACTTTAACACACATCTGTGTGACGTTAATTTCTCATCATACTGTCTATTTTAGCATACAAAAAGCACGTCATTTCTGACGTGCTGCTTGCTTTATCAACGACGATCTTTAAGTCGCTGTTGCATCAAATGTTGGTATCTTGTATACCAAACATCGACATATCCTTGTGAAAAAGGGCCCGTGCCTTCGTTGATCCAGTCAACTAAAATCTTAACATGTGCCTTCAGAATCTTATCGATTTCTGGTGGATAATGCCATTTTTTGCTGTGTGCTGCATATTCATCAGCGTCCAACAAATGTTTTTCCCCATCAGGGAAAACTTTGACATCTAAATCGTAATCAATATACTTTAGCGCCTCTTTATCTAAGACAAAGGGTGACGCTAAATTACAGTAATACGATACCCCATTATCACGAATCATGGCAATAATATTAAACCAATACTTTTTATGAAAATAGACAATTGCCGGTTCACGTGTCACCCACCGTCGTCCGTCGTCTTCTGTCACTAGAGTATGATCGTTTAATCCAATGATTGCATTTTCACTGGTTTTTAAAACCATGGTATCGCGCCAAGTTCGATGCAACGAGCCGTCATGCTTATAACTTTTGATCGTGATGAAATCACCTTCGCGTGGCCCGCGACTTGACTTATCAAAACTCATGATCGTACCTACTCTTCTAACACCGAATGCTATTTCATTGTATCAAATATTATACGTAAATGATAGACTACAAGCACTTTACCAAAAGAGTGCCAAAGACGGTCGTTATCTTTACTCAGAAAATTCTGTCAGCGCATCACTTTGGGTAACGGTTTGAAGAGCCACGTCAATCCATTCTGCCGAAAAGCCTTTGGTGTAAAGTTTATTTTTAACTTTATATTGTCGTTCCGACTCAGTGACATTGCGATAGCGATACCACAGCCTTTCAGCTTGCCGAATCACGTTGGCACGTTCTGTGTCTTCATCATTAGCAAAATCAATCTGCGCCACAACGGTCTGGGCAATATCAAACGAAAAGCCTTTTTGTACGAGCGCTTGGACAATCTTTTGTTGTTTAGCACGTGTGGCTTCACGTTGATAACGTTGGGCTAATTTTAGCGCGAGTTGTTCCCCAACGGCTAGCTGTTCAGCTGTTGTATAAGTTGCCAGTGCTTGGGTAATCGCTGATGCTGGTACCCCCGCTTGTTGTAATGCCAAACTAATGGCTACCGGCCCTTTGGGTGACAAGCGCTTTTTGGTCGCCACGTAATGTTTGGCATAGTTGAAATCATCAACATAACCTAACTCTTTTAATCGTGCCAATACGGCATCTTGAATCGTCTCAGTCACTTGTTGATCCGACAATTTTTGGCGGATTTGTTTTTCAGTCCGTAACGCATGGCCCAAATAATTTAACGCTGTATTCAGTGCTTTGGCAATGGCATCATCATATTTGATTTGTGCAATTAAGGCATCATCTAATTCTCGGCCCTTGGCTAAACCGTATTTAATCAAGACACTTTCTGCAACGCCGAAAGCAAAAACGTTGTCTAAGTCAATACTATAGCGTCCTGCTTGCTTTTGGGTTGCGATTTTCGTAATTTTTTTCATATTACTATTGTACGCAATCCATTCGGTAATTGCTCAAAATATGTTAAAAAATAACCAGCCACCACAATTAAAGCACGTGATCGAGACCAATTGCCAAGCCGCTCATCTGGGTTACGCCTTGTAAAGCACGCAGTACCCCTGGCACAAACGCCGCACGACTCGTCGTACTTTGGCTCAAGGTCAATTGTTCATCCAGTCCACCAAAATACACGGTTTGTTGTGCAATATAGCCTGGTAAGCGCAGCGCATGTACAGGAACAGCGTCAATCACTTCACCACGTGCTGGCCCTATCGTTGTTGGCTCCGGGTCACGTTGCCGTAAAGCCGCAATGCGCTTAGCAGTTGTCACAGCGGTCCCCGAAGGGGCATCGATTTTCTTAGGATTATGCGCTTCAACAATTTCGACGTCTGGAAAATACCGCGCTGCTAACTCGGAAAATTGCATGAGTAACACTGCTGACAAACTAAAATTAGGGACAATCAATACCCCACGTCCACCAGCTGCACGTTCCCGTAAATCAGCTACTTGGTCATCCGTTAGTCCCGTCGCACCAATGACAACGGCCATATCATGTGCAATCGCCCACACAGCATTGTCATACACTGTTGCTGGCGTACTCACATCCAAAAAAACATCTGCTGGTTGATCAATTTCTGATAGAGCTGTCCAAACCGGATAGGCACTGTCATGTGCGTGCCCACTTAAAATCCCCACAATTTCAAACGCTGAATCCATTAAACCAGTTTGAATGGCTTGTCCTAATTTACCAAAGCCCCCGGCCAAAATAACGCGCGTCATGCCCTTGCCTCCAATCGTGTCGTTAATTGTTTGGTTTCCTCAGCTGTTAATGGTAGAATGGGCAGCCGCGTGATGTTGTGCAACAAGCCTTGTTCAGCCAACTTAGCCTTCACCGGTGCGGGGGATGGCCAATGAAATAAAGCCGTCATTTTAGGCGTTAATTGACGCTGGATTTGACCAGCTTGACGCCAATCACCGGCCAACATAGCTGTAAATAAGGCCGTCATCTCATCCCCGTATAGGTGTGCTGCAACAGAAATTGTCCCGGCACCCCCCAGACTAAATGCGGCTAAAGTTTGCGCATCTTCACCGGTATAAACGGCAAAATCCTCGTGCTGAGTCAATTCAACTTCCGCCCCGATAAATTCCGCCGACGTGGTTTCCTTAATGGCATTAATATTGGGGTGTTGTGCCAACCGCACGACACTATCAACCGTCAAACCAACGGCAGAACGACCGGGAATATTATACAGCATGACGGGTTTTGTCGCGGCATCAGCAATGGCACTAAAATGGGCAATCATCCCTGCTTGGCTTGGCTTATTGTAATAGGGGGTCACAGCCAAAATGGCATCAATACCCGAAATGGCACTTAATTCACGTGCCATTTCAACAGATTCTGCCGTATTATTGGTTCCCGCATTCGCAATCAATAAGACACGATCACCAACATAACTGGCAATAAATTCTGTAACAACCAACTTTTCATCATGGGTCAAAGTTGGGGACTCTCCAGTTGTCCCAGCAATAACAAGACCTTGCGTGCCATGCGCCAACAAGTGGTCAATCACTTTCGTCAGTGCGGCATAATCAATTTGGCCGGCATGATCAAATGGTGTGACCACTGCCGTGATGAGCTGAATATTTTCGTACATAACTTTTCCTCTAAAAATTCCAAGCACTGGTTACTAAGGCTTACGCTGCAACTGTCATCCGCCAAATTAAAAAGTCTTTTAAGGCTTCAAATCCAGGGACCAGCGCTGCTTCATCAATTGATAGTTCTGGACTATGTAAGGGATGGGTATCATTGACACCAAGCCATAACATCACGCCGGGGATGTGCTGCAACAAATAACCAAAATCTTCACCAGTCATGGCTGGTTGCGCCACTTGGAAGTCAATATTATCTGCCTGCTGCATAAACGTCATCATTTGTTGTGCCAAGACTGGATCATTTTCAACTGGTAAATAACTGCCACTTTCTAGTTCAACCGCAATCTCTAAATCATTGGCCAAGGCAACACCATCAATAATTTGACGAATACGACGAATCATGATGTCAAGGCCCGCTTGCGTCATACTCCGGACAGTTCCTTCAAAATGCACAGCATCGGGAATCACATTATTAGCAATCCCACCATTAATCACCCCAATGCTCACCACCCCACCTTGCATGGGATCAACCGAACGCGACACCACCGTTTGCAGTTGCAAAATTAATTCTGCAGCAGCGACAATCGGGTCTTTGACCAAATGGGGGTAAGCCGCATGGCCACCTTGACCATGAATCGTAACCTTCAGTTCAGCCGTTCCGGCAAACAAAGTGCCTGGCCGTGTGCTCAACACCCCTGCTGGTAAATCAGGCTGATCATGGATCCCATAAAATTCATCTGGTCGCCACTCGCCTGTAAATAACCCGCGATCATAAGCTAATTTTCCACCACTCATCGCTTCTTCAGCCGGTTGAAAGAAGACAATCAAATTGTCTTTGGGCTGATGCTGACTGAAATATTGCACAATAGCTAAAGCAATACTCATATGCACATCGTGTCCACACGCATGCATTTTACCCGGATGCGTTGACGCAAATGGTAGCCCTGTTGCTTCTGTCACTGGCAACGCATCAATATCTGCCCGATAACCAATCGTTCGCTGTGGGGCCGTTCCTTGTATACGTACCAAAATAGCCGTTGGCAAGGCATCAACCGTTCGAATAGTCATTGTGTCATTTTGCCAAGATTTTAGTTGCTTTAACAAATAATCATGCGTTTTGTATTCTGCCAAGGCCAATTCGGGAATTGCATGTAAGTCGCGTCGATAGGTGCGTATGGCCGATGAAATGTCTGCTGTGTCCTGCATTATAATCCTCTCAAAGCATCAATTAAAGCTGTTTTCTGTTGGGTTTGGGCATCAATTTTTTTGATTACTTTCGCCGGTACACCAGCCACTACAGTATTAGCTGGCACATCTTTGGTCACAATGGCGCCAGCCGCAACCACGGCACCATCACCAATCTGAACCCCTTCAATCACAACGGCGTTTGCCCCGACCAATACATTATCGCCAACACGGACGGGTTCTGCTGAAGCGGGCTCAATCACCCCAGCTAGAACGGCGCCAGCGCCAATGTGTGAGTTCTTACCCACAATCGCACGACCGCCTAAGATGGCGCCCATGTCAATCATCGTGCCGGCCCCAATTTCTGCACCAATGTTGATGACTGCGCCTAACATAATCACGGCATTATCCCCAATTGTGACCTGATCTCGAATAATTGCCCCTGGCTCAATACGGGCATTCACAGCCTTTTTGTCGAGCAATGGGACAGCTGAATGCCGTGCATCATTTTCAATGTAAACATTTTCAGCTGGTAAATTAGCAATCAGTGGCGCAATATCAGCCCAATCGCCGATCAGTTGTCCAAATGACACCCCGCCAAATTGTTGCACCGTTACCGGAATTTCGCCGGCTAAGACCCCTTTATAAGTCACTTTCACAGGCGTGACTTTTTTGGCATTGGCGATGAAATCAATCAATTTTTGGGCTGCATTTTCTGTCGTTGTCATGTTTTTATCCTCTTATGATTATTCTGGTGTATTAGCAAGGTCGTAGTCACGATCTAATGCGACGATATCGGCATAAGTTTCCCGTGCCACAACCAATTGATGTGCGCCATTTTCCACGAAAACTACTGCTGGTCGTGGATTGCGGTTGTAATTGGAAGCCATGGCATAACCATAGGCGCCAGTTGCTTGAACGGCTAAGATGTCGCCAGGTTTGGTTTGCGGTAGCGCTTGCTCCCAAACTAACACATCCCCTGATTCGCAATATTTACCAGCAACCCGCACAACTTCAGTCGTTGGCGCATTGGGATCATTGGCTAACACCGCATCGTAGTTCGCTTGGTAAAGGGCTGGTCGAATATTATCCCCCATGCCTCCGTCAACGGCAAGATACTGGCGTAAATCCGGAATATCCTTGCGTGACCCAATTGTATAAAGTGTTTGCCCGGCTGGCCCAACAATCGAACGCCCTGGCTCAATCCAAATTTCCGGCATTGGCCAGGCAAATGCTTCAGCTTTTGCTTTCAGCGTGGCAATGATTGCTGCAGCATAGTCACTTTCAGGCAATGGCGTATCATCATCGGTATACCGAATCCCAAAACCACCACCAACGTTAATAACGGCTGGAGTCCAACCCCAACTATGAGCTGTATCGGCAAGTAAAGCTGCATTCTTTTCAAAGCCCGTGACATCAAAAATCTGTGACCCGATGTGTGCATGTAAGCCACGTAAATCAAGGTTTGTATCCAACCGTGCAATCTCATAAGCACGTTTTGCTTGACCAGTTAATAAATCAAAGCCAAATTTAGAATCTTGCTGACCAGTACTAATAAATTCATGGGTATGTGCTGAAATGCCTGGCGAAATACGCAGTAAAATAGCTTGTTGTACTTGGTGCGCAGCAGCAATTTCTGATAACCATTGCAATTCTAAGAAATTGTCAACAATAATCGTGCCCACGCCAGCACGCACCGCCATGCTTAGCTCATCCCAACTCTTATTATTGCCATTAAAGCTCAAATGTGCTGCTGGAAAACCGACTGCCAGAGCCGTGTATAATTCACCACCCGAGACAATATCTGCGTGGATACCCTCTTGCTGGGCAACTTGATAAATGGCCTTCGTTGAAAATGCCTTTGAGGCATAACTCACAACATAAGGGACAGCTTCGCGCTCAAAAATTGCTTTAAACGCACGCATCGTTTGACGGATTTTAGAGACGTCGTAAACATATAACGGTGTGCCATAAGTGTCGGCCAATGTGACGGCATCAACACCGTCAATGGTCAAATGTGCTTGTGCGTTTGTTGAATAATTCATATACCTTCTCCACCTTAACGATGCCCTAATTGCTAACATAAAAAGCCTTCTGTTCGAGACATGGTCACGGACAAAAGGCTTCTAAAGCTTGCATTTTTGACAGTTTCCATAGCTCACCGTTATTTCTAACGACAGTCTAATAGTTCTTAACCATTAGCCCAACAAACCAACTTTGTAGTGTTCGTTCATTTCGGCGATTTCCCCTTTGACTTACCCTCCCAATTGCTACAACAATTCAGATAAGCGACTCCTGTCAATCGCAACCTCTATGTGAAATTAAATTTTATGTTGTTATTATAATAGCTTACGCACTTAAAAATGTCAAATTTTTAATTTAATATGTCGTGTCAATGAAAGTTAATCCTAATTCTTTGCCATATTTTTGAATCGTCGCTTCTGATAAATTCATTTCAAAAGCTAAATCAATATAACTTGTCATCCCGGCGTTAAATAAGGCGAGTACTTTAGCCTTACGTTCATCTTTGCCGATCGCTGCCTCAGTCCCCAGTGCTTGTACGCCACGGCCAACGAGCGCTTGACTCGCTTCACTTTTAGGCTTGTAGTCACGTTGATCGCGTTCACGATAAGCTTGTGCGGCGGCTTTGATGTCTAATTGTTCGACTCTGACATCCGTTGTGATGTCACTGGCTTTTTTAAATTGGTAATTCAAGATCATTCCTCACAATTGGGCACGTTGTATTATCGCTTGCCCATCAACGGGGGCAAAAACGCAATTCTCATAAACGGTTGTCAAGAGATCTTCTCCTGGTTCACTTTGTGGTACCGTGACAATTTGGCCATCTCGGCGAATCACTTTAAGTAGTCCCGCTTTTGACGCTTTTGAGGCATCCGTTTTAGGCTTTTTTTGAATGTTGATGTGCTCACCAGTGGCGGTCTCCGCATAGGCTGCTTTGATAGCAAAGCGTGCGGTGTCTCGGGTAAAGCCTTCTTGTAACAAACCACCACCAGAGCCAACCACCAAGTTATCCGCTGACCAACCAGCGGCCAGCAAGGCTTCATAAAGGGCAATAATTGTGTCTGCTTTCATGCCATCGCCCTGAATAATGCCGACATTATGTTGTAAAACACGATACCCCTTGTCATTTGTCGTCGTCCCAAAAATTTCCGCAAGCAGGTCGAGTACTTGCAAATCAATGGTTAGTGGATCTCCAGAATCTGGTCTGAGAACAATTCGGCCTTCACGTGCCATAATTCGTGCTTTAATTTCTGGTGATCCAATCACATTTTTCACAAAATTGAGTGCATCGTATGAATCGATGACAATAGATAAAATAGCATCATCCGGTGCCCGATCCAATTGCGCATGGACATAGGCGAATTCACCGGCGTCAGCACCATATGACGTCGCCACCGAATGTTCCGTCGCCCAGACAGACAAAGCCCGTCCTGGCACGCCATAAACTGAGTCAAAATACGCCGAAGCTGCCATGTTATCAGAGCCACGGAAGTGCAACAAATGGGCAGCACCACCCCGTTTAGCAGATTCTAATGACGTCGCGCCACGCAACCCAAAATCATTAACTGCCAGCGCCACATTGGCTGGCGTACCCGATTGTTCAAATAATGGCGTTAACCGTTGCCGAATGACCATTGAATTCGTGGCAATGGTTGTTGGATACCACACATGCATCAAGACGTCTTCTAACGCGTTCAAACTGGTGGCAAACCAATCAGCCGTTGACTCAATCGTAAAGAGCGCATTGCCCACTGGCACCGTCATACCTTCAGGTAATGCTTTAATTTTAACGGGGAAATAACCCAGATCACGGACTTTTTCCCAAACTGAGCGATTAAAAAAGGCTGCTGTGCCAAACGTGAGTTCACTCACACGAGCCGCTTCATCGATCATCTCATCCGTGATGGGTTGGCGGAAATAGGCGTCCAAAATCATCTGCAAGCCAAACCAACTCACCTGTTCATATTGGCCGCCAACGCGCGCTTCGCCATAAGAATATAATTTTGTTAACTGGGCAGGATACTGTAAATGATGGGTTAATTTATAGGCATCCGTTGCCAAAATGACATTTTCCGTCATGCTTTTATCTCCGGTAAGTCTGTCGCGATTAACTCACGGGTAACATCGCGGTAATCGTCCCCATGTAGCCGCAATAAGCGCCAATCATAGACTTTATCATCATCAAATTCATCAATATAAGGTTCAAATTCGCCTTCCGTTTGCAAAATCAAATACCCTGCAAAGGCAGCGACAAATTCGTCATCAGAAGCTACCACACGGGTAAGTTTGCCATCATGGAAGAAACCAACCGCAAGTTGATCGCCTTGCCACTGAGCTTCCACAGCCCACTTTAACGTGATCCAATCTGACATTGTCAACCCAAGATTCAACAAATAATCAATCGACAATCGAATGTGAATTGGATGTGATTTGGTTTGGGTTTCAATGCCTTGGTCATCGAGTTGACTTGAAAAAATACCGACTAAAGCTTCCAGTTCCGCAATCGTTGGCAAACTGGCATCATCTTGCCATTCTTTGACCAAATCAGCGTTAACATCCAAGGCGTCCGCAATTTCTTGTGTGGTAATGTGTGTTAATTGTTGTAATTTTTCAATATTATTCATTTTTATGATACAGCGTTGCGACACGAACGTTTGCCCGTTGGGTCACAACTTTCCCCAATCTTTATAGTCACTCCTTAAATTATAGCACTGATCACGATGTGCCTATAAAAAAAGTCACGATTGACAGGCATTGTCATCGTGACCCATGATTCTCCAAAAACCCAGCATGAATTAAAAAATGTGGAAATTTGTGTGAAAGAAAGTAGTTTTAGACAGTCTTGCGACCGATCAACAGGCGTAATTCATGTTGGGTCAACGAACCATGCGCTGTATCTAAAATTTATCACATTTATTGTATTTTTGTCAAAAAATTGTCTAAAAAACACCTTACCCTATGCTAGAAAAACAGCACCATAACAGGCATTATCATCCCTAATTCACCCGAGCTAAAGCCAGTTGACGGCTGATCAAATACGGTAGTATAATGGCTTGTTGTAGCGTTATAAGCGCATCTTCAGGTTATGTTATCGCAACATAACCTGAATAATTTTCGATGAATTGCTTAACGTTTAACAACAGTCTATCATCATGTGCTGAGTAACCACATTAAAAGGCTTTGGGAGTGAGAATATGAGAGGAATGTTATCTTTACTTTGGATCATAACCTTGATCGCATTGGTGGCATTTTTTGTTCTATTGATCATTTTTGTGATCGACAAAGTTAAACAGCGTGACAGTAGCGTAAGCGGACGCGTATTGATCACAACGCTTGTGATGAGTCTGATACTTTTAGTGACCTCATGTGGGGCCGATGTTGGGGCCGAGACGGCCCGGGGCTTATCCTCAAATGTCGCAAAATCTGACAACTTAGCTATCACATCTGATGATGACAGTACCACTAGTCAGGACTCTGAAATTGATGTCGATGTGGAACCTGATGATAATATTCATACGATAACTGAGGTGTCACCTAACATTAGCAATAATGAACCCATTGCCTATCACACAGACATCACGTATGAGCAAGTTGCCCACGCCCCAGCTGATTTTGCTGGCGAAAAAATGCAATTTAGCGGTAAAGTGGTCAAAATTGTGCCAACTGATGGTGATGATAAAGTCCGGCTTGCAGTCAATGACAACCCTAACAACCTGTTGATTGTTGACGTGGATCAAGATTTGCTGAGCGGTTCAAACCTATCAGAAGGTCAACAAGTGACTTTTTCTGGTGTGATTGAAGGGATCGAAACCTATCAAACAGATCAAGGCGATAAAGTAACCGCCTCGTCGATGGACGCTAAAATCATTAATTACCAAACAAGTAACTAAACACACGCATGCCCGTTTGGGCGTACATAGCTAACTCACGTCTCAGTGTCACTGCAATAAAAAAGCCACCTGGCGGCAGCTTTACTTGTTATCATTTTCTTTTGCAATTTGCTTAGCGCGGTGGTTAATCACCATTGAACGGATAATACTGATAATTGTTGGCAAGATTGTCACAAAGGCAATACCAATAATGATGATTGAGAAGTTGTCCTTCACAAATGGAATATTACCAAATAGGTACCCTGCACCTGTGGCAATGAAACTCCATGAAAAGGCCGCAATCAATGTATTTCTGAAGAAATGGCTGAATGGAAATTGACTAATACCAGCTACCAAAGGCACAAACGTCCGGACAATTGGCATATAACGGCCAATGATAATGGCCATCGCCCCATGCTTTTCAAAGAAGCCTTCGGCTTCACGAATATGTTCTTCTTTGATAAAGCGGCGCATGAACGGATGCTGGAGTAACCTAGTCCCACCCGTTCGACTAATCCAAAAGTTCAAGGTGTCGCCAGCAACCGCGGCAACGAAGAACAATACCATAAACACCCAGTGATTAAGACCAGCTGCAATTCCCGCTGGCGTTGCAGCAACGGCTCCGGCAGCAAATAGTAAGGAATCACCTGGCAAAAACGGCATAATGATAGCGCCTGTTTCAACAAAAATAATAGTAAACAAAATAAGATAAGTCCATGGTCCAAATTGCGTAACCAAACTGGCAATATGGCTGTCAATATGAAGGATGAAATCAATCAGAAACATGTATTTTTTGTGTACCGCCCAGCAATAAAGCTGTGCTGTACACTTCTCCTATACGTTATTTTTTTGAATAAATTAAGTGTACCATAAAAAATATGCCATCGTGTTAAACTCCGATACCAACTTGTGATTACATTTTCAATTTTGCCAAACATACGGTAAGATATATAGATAGACACGGTCAGTTATTGTGTTAAAAATGATACAGTTGACTGACGCCTATGTCGAGTTAATTTGGATAAAATCCCAAGGAGAAAACACCATGAACGAAGCAAAGCTCATTCAAGATCTTGAAGAAATCAATCGCAATGTCGACAACAGCAAAAAGTTGCCAGGTGCAAAGAACGTCTACCTCGCTGCTGGTTGGTTCTCTGACAAGCAAGAAGAGCTCCTAAAAGACGCTTTTATTAAGTTAAGTGCGAACCCTTCAATCGCTCACATTCACGTGCCGCTTTTGCACCAATATGGCGGTGTCGCTTTAGGTGAATCAAACAACGAACCAGGCTTTGAATGGGGTGCCATGACTTATAAGGCTGATATTAAGGCCATTGATAACTCAGATATTACGGTTGCTGTGTTTGAAGCCGAAAATCCAGACAGTGGTACAGCGATGGAATTAGGTTATTCTGTTGCCTCTAACACACCTGTTGTGTCTGTTTTTGATGGTAACCTTGACGAACACCCAATTAACTTGATGCTTTCTTTCGGTACTGATGCGCATGTTACATCAACTGCCGAACTAGCTGACTATGATTTCTTTGACATCACACCAAACCGTTACATGGGTAAGTTGATCTAAATTTAAGATGTCAAGTATAAACACTTGACACGACTTTTGAAAAACCTATTGACAAAAGCGTTAAATTTCGATAAACTTGACTAGTTGATAAATTGAAACGAAAGGAGGTGCCATTATGGCTACCCCATCAAACAAGAACTCTAAGTCTCACAAGCGTAACCGCCGCGGACACATCGGTTTGAATGTTCCTAACATTTTGTTGGATCAAGCAACTGGTGAATACCGTGTTGCCCACCGTGTTTCACCTTCTGGTGTTTACAACGGCAAGCAAGTTGCTGAAAAGAAGTAATATTGCAAATTAACCCATACCTTACGGTATGGGTTTTTGTTTTCCCTGCTATCGGCCCAACTTCACACAAACAACAAACACATTGCGATTATGTGGTAAAATAGTGTCATGACAATTACAATTAGAGAAGCAGCGGTTGACTCTGTCGAAGCCGCCAAACTGATGCGCCGTAAAGGCGCAAACCGTATTGAATTAAGTGCCGATCTTGAAGTTGGTGCGTTAACCCCAGATACACGGACAATTATTGATACCCTAATGGCAATCGATGATGTGCCAGTCATTATTATGGTTCGGCCACGGCCAGGCGATTTTGCCTACAATGACCTGGAATTACAACAAATGCAGGATAGTCTCCAACAAATTGCTGATGTTGGTGGTCAATATGTCACCTTTGGGGTTGTCCGCGACCAACAATTGGATCAAACAGCCATGGCCCAACTCATTCAAGTGGCAACTGACTTAGATTTAGAAGTCGTCATGCATATGGCTTTTGATGCTATCGCCGTTGATGCGCAACCGGCCGCAATGTTTTGGCTAGCTGACCAGGGCGTCAAGCGTATTTTAATGCACGGTGGTCCACTTACAACACCGATTTTTGATTGTGTGCCACACCTGCAAACACTCGTTAATACGGCCCCTGCCGGCCTTACCATTTTGCCAGGCGGTGGCATCACTCCTGACAATGCCCAACGCTTAGCGGATTCGTTAGGTGTCACGGAAGTTCATGGGTCTCAAATTGTTTAAACTTACAAGCTTGACTGGTCACTTTAACATTTGTGTGAAGTGACTTTTTTATATCACACCTTTCAGTCGCGCACACGTGGCCAATATTAAGAAAAACGAGGACGTTATAATGCCATTAGACGGGCTATTTACCCATGCTTTAGTGCATGAATTTAACACATTACTGACCGGTGGCCGAATCACAAAGGTCCACCAACCCTATCCGAATGAAATTGTGCTCGTTGTGCGCAATAACGGGACTAACTATCCCCTCCTCTTAAGTGCCCATCCGACTTATGCTCGAGCACAAATCACACGGATTCCTTACGAAAATCCACAAACAGCACCAAACTTTGTGATGTTTTTGCGTCGTTACCTCGAAGGGGCAAAACTCCAAAAAATCGAACAAATCGCCAACGATCGGATCATTAATTTTTATGTCAATGCCCGCAATGAACTCGGTGACATCGAAGAAATTCGCTTAACTTTAGAAATGATGGGTCGCCACTCCAACCTGTTCTTAGTGCGTGAACACGATCAACGTATTTTAGAATTGATTAAACATGTGCCAGCTGATCAAAATCGGGTGCGCTCACTCATGCCTGGTGCCACTTATGTCATGCCACCAGCACAAGATCGCTTAAACCCATTTACGGCTGGCTTTGCGACCTTGGCACCCATGATTTTAGATCGTCCGGCTGACCAGTGGCCACAAATCATTCAGGCCACTTATCAAGGTTTTAGCCGCGATGCCGCCACGGCATTGGCTAATGCGATTGCTCAACCTGGTGATCCCTTGCAACATGCCCACGATTGGCTAGGCAATTTTGATGCGCCAACGCCAACGCTGTTTACCAGTGATAAAGGTGCGCTCAGTTATGCTGCCTTCCCTTGGCAGCAGCCAGCCGCAGACATCACAACTTTTGAGACGTTAGGTGAACTGCTTGATGCTTATTATATCGGTAAAGCCGAGCGCGAACGGGTTAATCAACAAGCTGGCTCACTCGTACGTGTTGTTAAAAACGAACTCAAGAAAAATCAAGCCAAGCGCAAAAAATTGCTGGCCACGCTTGAAGATGCCGAAAACGCTGATGAGTTGAAGGTGATGGGCGATTTGCTGATTACTTACCCACATCTCGTTGAAAAAGGCATGACTTCAGTCGCAATCGAAAATTATTACGACAATAACAACCTGTTAACCATTCCACTCGATCCTAAATTAAATGGGTTGAAGAATGCCGAAAAATACTTTAATAAGTACCGCAAGTTACGCACAGCCGTCGCCTATGTCAATGAGCAAATGGCCTTAACGGATGCCGAAATTGATTATTTCAATAACATTGTGGCGCAGTTAGATGTTGCCTCACCCAAAGATGTTGAAGATATCCGCTTAGAATTAACGACTGGTGGTTATATTCGTGCCAACAAAAAGAACAAGCAAAAGCCAAAGGTCTCACAACCGGATCGCTTTATCAGTTCTGACGGGACGTTGATTGAAGTCGGCAAGAACAATTTACAAAACGAGCGTTTGTCATTAAAACAAGCCGATCGGCGTGATATCTGGCTACACGTCCAAAAAATCCCCGGCTCACACGTTGTGATTCGTGACGCAAAGCCATCTGACGAAACGCTACTTGAAGCAGCCAAACTTGCGGCCTACTTCAGCAAGGCCAGAGAGTCTGCCAATGTGCCAGTCGATTATTTACCGGCAGGTAAATTGCGAAAGCCAAACGGCGCAAAGCCAGGATTTGTGATTTTTGAAGGCCAACAAACCCTCTATGTCACACCTGATGCTAACCTAGTTCGTCAACTCAAAGCTAATCACTAAAAAACACCGTTAACACGGTGTTTTTTTATTTGGGTTCCGGTAAAAATAAATGCCCTAACGTGGCAGCCATCACCGCTTTAATCGTATGTAACCGATTTTCTGCTTGGTCAAATTGTCGCGCATACGGCGCATGGAAAACCTCATCAGTAATTTCCATCTCCGTCAGGCCAAACTCAGCATAAATTTTCTGCGCCATGGTTGTTTCCAGGTCATGAAAAGCTGGTAAGTCATGCAACACAATCACTTGATCATTGCCCGTTAAATCAACTAATGTCTGATTAATTTGGTAAGGTGCCAGCAACTCGATGCGTGTTGCAAAGCTTGCTTCTTCCCCCATCGAGGCCCAAACGTCCGTGTATAACACATCAACCCCCGCCACCCCAGCAGCGATATCATCAGTAATCAAGAGTTGTGCCCCTGAAACCTGGGCTTTTTCGGCTGCTAACGCTTGGATTTCTGCTGCTGGTTGCAGCGCTTCAGGCGCGACAATATGTACATTCACCCCTAAAATAGCGCCCGTGATCAAAAGTGAATGTGCCACATTATTACGCCCATCTCCAAGATAGGCCAGTGTGATGCCTGACAGCGTCCCAAAATTTTCTTGAATCGTTAGAAAGTCCGCCAGCATTTGCGTGGGATGCCAGTCGTCAGTTAGTCCGTTCCATACAGGCACACCAGCATATTTCGCCAGATCTTCGACCACCTGTTATGAAGCGCCACGATATTCAATCCCATCGTACATACGGCCCAAGACTTTTGCTGTATCTGCCAAGGATTCCTTCTTGCCAAATTGGATATCCTGCGCCCCTAAAAACTCGGCGTGTGCGCCCAAGTCATTAGCCGCTACGGTAAAACTTGAACGAGTTCGGGTTGACGTTTTTTCAAAGAGGAGCGCAATGTTTTTACCCTGTAAGTAAGGATGGGGAATATGTTGCTGCTTTAAATATTTGAAATGCGCGGCTAATTGAATCATTGTCTCTAATTCTGGCTTTGAAAAGTCTACTTCTTTTAAAAAGGATTTACCCTGAAAATGTGATATCATCCCCGTGCCTCCAGTTGCTTTTGATGCCGTGCAATTTCTTTTTTAACATTGGTTACTGCTGTACCACCAAGCGAGGTCCGGCGATTGACCGCTGTCTCGGATTGCAGGACTTGATAAATATCATCTTCAATCTCTGGTGCGGCTGCTTGTAACGTTGCCAATGGCATCGCTTGCAATGGTGTTGCCGTTTGAATCCCTAACAACACCAATTGGCCGACAATCGCATGCGCTTCACGGAATGGGACACCTTTGGTTGCCAAGTAATCAGCCAATTCGGTCGCATTAGAAAAATCATCTTGAGTGCTGGCTAACATGCGTTCTTTATGCACCGTTAAACCACTGAGCATGCCAGTAAATATTTTAGTGGCAGCAATTACCGTGTCCATGACGTCAAAGAGCTGGGCCTTATCTTCTTGCATGTCTTTGTTATACGCCAATGGCAAGGCCTTCATAGTTGTCAATAAGCTCATCAATGCGCCATAAGTGCGCCCTGTCTTACCACGGACCAATTCGGCAAAATCGGCATTCTTTTTTTGTGGCATAATTGATGAGCCGGTTGAGAAGTCATCTGAGAGTTCAATATAATTAAATTCATAGGTTGACCATAAGATCAATTCTTCTGCCATCCGCGACAAATGCATCATTAACAGTGAGGCATTTGCCAAAAATTCAACGGCAAAGTCGCGATCGGAAACGGCATCTAACGAATTATGATAAATGTCCGCAAAGCCGAGTTCCGTTGCGACAAATTCACGATCAATTGGAAAGGTTGTCCCTGCCAAGGCTGCTGCCCCAAGTGGCAAGATATCCGTATGCTTTTGATTAAATTCAAAACGTTCATAGTCTCGTTGAAACATTTCGACATAGGCTAATAAATAGTGCCCATAGGTAATTGGTTGTGCATGTTGTAAGTGTGTATAACCTGACATAATGGTGCCCGCATGTGTGCTGGCTAACGTCAATAATGTTTGTTGGAGTTCGGTAATCGCCGCCATGACTTGCGGCAAACGGTGTTTCACCCATAAATGAAAATCAGTGGCGACTTGATCGTTGCGTGAGCGGGCAGTGTGTAATTTCCCCGCTACTGGGCCAATTTTTGCTGTCAGTAACGCTTCAATATTCATATGAATATCTTCATGTTGTACATCAAATCCTAACTCACCCGCAGTGAGTTCTTGCTGTAATGTCTTGAGACCGGCCACGATTTGGGCCGCATCTGTGTCAGAAATAATCCCTTGGCGACCTAGCATCGTTGCATGCGCAATTGAGCCTTCAATATCTTCAGCGGCCATTTCTTGGTCAAATGTAATTGATGCACCGAAGGCATCGACCCAGGCCGCAGCATTTTCGGTAAAACGACCACCCCATAATTTCGTTGTCATGTGACTTTGTTGATGCGTGGTGAACACCACCCATCTTTCCTTTCCTTAAACTATGTACAGTGGCAAAGCCACTATTTTTTAGACTTCGACTTGTTTAACTGGCTTTTGGCTGTGGACGTGGTTAACTTGTTCGTAAACCGTGTTACTCAATGTCCATAGCTTGATAAAGCCAACCGCTGCTTCTTGGTCAAAGGATGAGGCATTGGTATACGTGGCCAAGTCTTCATCATAAAGTGAGTTATGTGCCGATTGACGCGCCACCGCAATGGCATTTCCCTTAAACAACTTCATTTTCACGACCCCATTAACGTTCTTTTGGGTGTCATCAATAAAGGCCATTAAACTGTCAAATAATGGTGAGACCCACTTGGCCTTATATACCAAATTAGCTAGTTGTTGCTCGATGATTGGCTTGAAATGCGCCACGTCACGTTCCAGCGTCAAATCTTCCAAATCTTTATGCGCCGTCATCAACACGGCGGCGGCTGGCGCTTCATAAATTTCACGTGATTTGATCCCAACCAACCGGTTTTCAATGTGATCAATTCGGCCAATCCCATGTGCCCCCGCTAATTCGTTAAGCTGATTAATGAGATCAGCCAACGGCAAGGCCACGCCATCAAGGGCGACTGGTACCCCTTGTTCAAAAGTCACGTCCACAAACGCTGGCGTATCAGGTGTATTTTCAATTGCGTTGGTCAACGCATACGCTTCTTCAGGCGCTTGATGCCAGGGGTTTTCTAAAATACCGGCTTCAATAGCACGTCCCCAGAGATTTTCATCAATTGAGTAAGGCGAATCCAACACAATCGGCACTGGCACGCCATGTGCATTGGCATAAGCAATTTCTTCTTCTCGTGACCACTGGAAGTCACGGATCGGGGCTTCAATTTTCATGTCCGGATCTAGGGCATGAATCGCGGCTTCAAAACGAACCTGATCGTTTCCATGCCCCGTTGAGCCATGCGCAATGGCTACTGCATTGTTTTCATGGGCAATATCAACTAACTTTTTAATAATCAATGGCCGAGACAAGGCTGAAACCAAAGGATACTCGCCTTCATACAACATGTTAGCTTTAATCACTGGCGCAACATAGTCCGTTGCAAATTCCGCTTGGGCATCAATCACAATCGATTGGCTTGCCCCAACCTTGAGGGCTTTAGCTTGAATCATGTCCATGTCTTTACCATGTTGTCCAACATTTAAGACAACGGCGATGACGTCATACCCTTTTTCTTTCAACCAAGGAATGGCCACCGAAGTATCCAATCCGCCTGAATAGGCTAATACCAATGTTTCTGTCATGTGCTCGACCTCCGTGTTTATCTATGCATTAATACTACCGCGAGACGTTTATTTATTCAACATAAATTCGTTTATATACATTAAAAGTGTGTATATTGCGTTAATTTATGTATTTTATTGCACAAAAAAACAGGTTATGCAACCTGTTTGATACGATTATTCTGCCATTTGGGCGGTTATTTCGTCATGAATACGCGTGATTTCCGTTGGACTCATGATTTCAACAGCACCAAGGGCGCCCATATTTCGTGTTGTGCCATGCAATTGGTCTTGCTTGACATTGGCAAAGGCACCACGATAATCCATCGCTAATTTTTGCATGGCATGTGTTGACATGTCTGTTTGTACGTTATTTGATACTGTATTTAACAATGTATCATTAAACAATGTCCCAACATTCGTCGCCTTCTTCAAGACTGCCCGAATAATCAACTGTTGCCGCATTTGACGACCATAATCTCCATTAGGATCTTCGTGTCGCATCCGTGAGAAGGCCAAAGCTTCATTCCCATCCATGTGATATGTTTGACCGGCTGTGAAGCTGTATTGCTTAGCTGCGTTAGCTTGGGTATCATCGCCTTCAGTTGTAAAGGTGATTGGTGACGTGACATCCACGCCACCAACGGCATCGACCATCTTGACCAAGCCACCCATGTTAATCAAAATATAGCCACCATTAATTTTAATATCGAGCAAATTTTGAACAGCTTCAATGGCTGAATCTGCACTACCATAGGCATAGGCAGCGTTAATTTTCATTTGCTGACCATTGACTGTCACCAACGTGTCACGGGCAATGGACGTCATTGTTGTCGTGTTGGTCTTAGGGTTCACCGTCATCACAATCATCGTGTCAGTACGTCCCTTGTAATCACGACCCAAATCACCAGTATCGGTTCCAAGCAACAGATAAGACATTGGCTTCTTATCATCGATTAATTGATCCGCTTTTTTAGTCATTTTTGACGGTGCTTGCATTTTAGTGACCGTTCGGTTCATTTTGTAATAGGCCAAAGCCCCAACCGCAACGCCGGATACCAGCAATAATAAGACAACTGTGATCAAGATACGTCGTACCCAGTGTCTTTTTTTCGGTTGTTTCCCACCATTTTGGTGTCTTTGATGCATGTCGCTACGCGTTGGCATTATTTTTCTCCTTGCCTTATTAATCCAATAGTATACACAATCAATCACGTCACAACAAGATTAGCCACCAGCAAGATGTACCAAAAAGAGTTGTGCCACATTGAAATAAATCAACACGGACGTTAAATCAGATAGTGTGGTAATAAACGGGCCACTGGCGACCGCTGGGTCAAATCCCAATTTGTCAATCAACAAAGGAATAAGATAGCCGGCCAAATTCGCTACCATGATGGCCATGGTCATCGCCACCCCCACGGCAAAGCCGAGAATCATATTGTGCTTCCAAAAAGTGACAATCGCAAACACTGACATCCCTGTTGCTAACCCAACAATCAAGCCTGCAATCACTTCACTCAGAAAGTCACGCAAGCCACTATTTTCACTGCCGACGGCAATCCGGCGCACAGCCAAGGCCAAGGACTGGGTACCAGCATTACCAGCAGTTCCCGTAATCAGGGAAATAAACGCGGCCAAAATAGCCACTTGGCGTACCAAACCGTCAAATGAGCCAATTACCGTCGCCGTTAGCATCCCCAACAGCAACAAAGCAATCAACCACGGAATACGCTTCACCGCTGAATGCCAAGGTGAATCATTAATTTGACTCACGTTCACGGCAGCCAAACCAGAATAATCTTCAACCGCTTCTTCATCAATAACATCCACGATATCATCGACAGTAATCACACCCAATAAATGGTTCTTATCATCCGTAACGGGAATTGACAAGAAATTATAATCGGCCACAATTTGTGCAACTTCTTGCTGATCATCACCGGCCCGTACGCTAATAATGCGATCATTGGTGATTTCTGAAACGGGCATGTCATCTGGATGCGTCAACAAATCACGCAACGAAATAACCCCAACCAGTAACCCTTGTTGGTCTAATACGTAGACGTAGCTAATGGACTCGGCTTCAAGCGCTTGTTTTTTAACCAACCGCATGACTTCGCCGACTTTCAAATCCTCTTTGACCGCCAAATATTCAGTCGACATCAGTGAGCCGGCCGTTTGATCATCATAGTTGATCAGCTTACGAACCGAATCGGCATCGGCCTTTGGCATGAGACTAAGATACGTGGCGATTTGTCCTGACGGCATTTCTTGCAATAAATCAACCGCGTTATCGGTATACATTTCTTGCAAAATTTGTGCGCCCCGTTGTGGCGGCATTTCTGCTAACAAGCCAGCAATGTCCACTTCATCAACATCTAAATTATCAAATACCGCAGCCAAAACATCTATTGGTAATAAACGCCACGCCACTGCACGAAATTGTTCTGGTAATTCGGCATACACCTGCGCCATTTCAAAATCGTGTAACGCTTCAAAGCTCTCAATGAACTCACTGTCTTGCCCTGACTGTAACAAGTCAGATAGGAGTTGAATTGTTTCATCTAATTGTTCAGTTTGTTCTGCCATGTTATCACCCACCTATCTTGACTTGTCACCAGCAATTATCAAACAAAAATGCGATCAGATTATGCCAAATCGCGTAGCCCTTTTAAATCTTCTGGTAACTTCGTATTAAACTCACGGTAATCCTCAATAAAAGGATCATAAAACTTCATATGGTAAGCATGCAAGGCTTGTCGTTCCAAGCCATGCCAAAGTGGCCCACCATAGAGATCATCGCCAACCAAAGGATGCCCAATATTTTGGAAATGAACGCGAATTTGATGTGTCCGACCAGTATGCAATTGCACGCGCACACGTGTCATCGGATTATCGCCATCTTCATCATAGCGGCGTTCAACCCAGTATTCTGTCCGCGATGGCTTCCCATCATCACGGACTTCACGCTTAATAAAATCACCCTCAACGCGACCAATTGGCGCATTGATATCACCATGATCCTCTGGCAAAATACCACTGGTGTAGGCTAAATAGAACTTTTCCACCGTATGTTCTTGTAGTTGTTGATCCAAAACGGCATGCGCAAAGCGATGCTTAGCCAACAACACAATCCCTGACGTGTCGCGATCAAGTCGTGTGACAACGTGTGGCACCAAATCTTCGGCGTTTGTTTCTTCTAGATGCCCTTTGACTTGGTTGACCAACGTGTGCAACCGGTCAGCATGACCAGGCACAGTCGTCACCCCATAGGGCTTATCAACAACGAGCCAATGTTCATTTTCAAAAATGATGTTTAGCGGCTTGTAATCCGGCACCACCAAATCATTACTTTTTTCCGTTGGCATCACGATGGTCACTTCATCGCCATCATCTAAATAATCCGATGTGTACACCGGTTGGCCATTTTTTAAAATCGCCCCACCATTGTGTTTCATTTGGCTAAACATCCGATGCGACACACCGTGTGCTTGTAAAAATGTGCGCACTTTGCGCTGTTCAGTCCCTGAATAGGTCCATGTAAATTGCATTATTATGCCACGTTTGACACACAAAACGTGTCAAACATTTCCTCTCATTTAATTAACTGATGTCACTAATAAACGCACGTTTCACACGCTGCCAAAAATCCACGTGCCGATAAGCAGCAAAATGAATTTTTTTATCCGCCACGCGAAAACGTAATTCGGCGATGTTTTGACCCTTGATATCAGACTGGTCATACATCACCAAAAAATGATCACTTTTTGGTCGCATCACAATTTCTTGCCCATCTGGCACAATCAGTGGTGAACCCAGTGTTCGGAATACACGGTTGTTAATGGAAGCAATTTCCGACATTTGAATGGCCGGAATACTGGGATGTAGCACTGCCCCACCATTGGCCTTGTTATAGGCTGTTGACCCTGATGGTGTTGCAACTGCAATGCCGTCGCCACGAAACCGTTCAAATAATTGATCACCAAGATAAATATCGGCCACCAGTGTCCCCATGGGTTGCTTAATGACTGCTTCATTTAACGCCAAAAAACGATACTGTTCCCCACTGTCATAAACAGTCGTCATTTCCAGTAAGGGATAGCTGACCCGTTCATGATTATCATGTTGGAGACTTGCGACCAATTGCGGCAGTTCCGTTCGCAACCAGTCCGTATAAAACCCCAAGTGGCCAGTATGCAAGCCAACAAAACGTACCGTATCAATTTGATCGACGTAATGTTGAAACGCCCCTAGAAACGTCCCATCACCACCTACCGACACGACGACGTCTGGTCGTTCATGATCAATGGTTAGTCCCGCTCTTTCCAGCGCAACGATTAACGCTTGGGTAATCGTTTGTGAACTGGCGTCATGATTGTTAAAAATTGCTATTTTCATTCTGCTGCCCGAATTTCACTGACCCGTTGATCCCATTCAAAATTTTCATCCGCTAACAAAGTCAGTTGTTCTGCCAAGTCAGCTGGGAGTTCGTTGCCATGCTTATAACGCAAATCATGTTCAACCGTTGCCCAGACATTCATGGCAATCGTGCGAACTTGAATTTCGGCTAACACTTTTTTCTCACCATGATACATCTGAACTGGATATTCAATCACAATATGATATGAGCGATAGCCAGACGGTTTCGCATTCATCACATAATCACGTTCTTCTAAAATTTGAAAATCAGAGCGTTCCCGCAGTAATTCAACAACGCGGTACACATCTTCCACATATTTTGTCATCACGCGGACGCCGGCAATATCTTGCAAATCAAGCGCTAAACGTGATTCGTCCAAGTGGCGTCGTACAATTTTTTCTTCAATAGATGCCCGTGATTTTACCCGACCAGTTACGAATTCGATGGGTGAATTTTTCCCATCTTGTTCGTACTGTTCACGTAATCCACGCAGCTTTACTTTTAATTCTGTCACTGTCTGCTCATATGGCACGAAGAATTGGTCCCAATTCATAATGACACCTCTTTCTCAACATAATTATCATTCAGGCAGACGTCGTTGTCCCTTATTCAAATACAGCAACTCATTTAATTATCATTTAAGGTCATGATCATGAAATAAGTGTGGCTGAAATTGTTGATTGCCCTCACATTTTATTTTAACACAGATCTTGTTTGGTTTTGAGCGTATCAGTCGACAAGGACGTGTTTTGCGGGTAAAATAACTCTCTGGACAATAGCTCATTTTAAGTCTCACTATCTTGATACGGAGGCATCACATGCTTGATATTTATCATTTTTCCAACCCATTTTCACCAACCTGTTTAAAAACTGAAGAACGCTTACTTTATATTACCCCTGGTCTCGCCACGCGCACCCGTTTGCGGTTCATTCCGTTGATCAACCCCGATACAGTTACCGAATATGCGACACACCGCGCAGTTTTAACGGACCAACCCACTTCGCTAGCCGATACAATTTTCCACGTGGTGTGTGACTATAAAGCAGCCCAAATCGAAGGCAACAAAAAGGCCCGCAACTTTTTAGTGCAAATCCAACAACGTGTGACAAACCAAAATCTGCCTTATTCAGAAGCCCTGTCAGTTGCCACAGCGCAACAAGTTGGCCTCAATACAGATGATTTCTTGCACAATCGGGTCACGGATGATACGCTAGCGGCTGTGCTTGCGGATCAAAAATTAGCGCAAACGATGTTGCAACGCCAAGAAGCGGCAATTGCTATTGACGATATGCTCACCCACGAAATGCAACTGGTGACGGACTTCTCAGTGGCGAACTTAGTGCAAACCTTTGGGCCGCATTTGGGTAACCACATGACGCCTTTGACGCTCCAACAACAACTTGAAGCGTTGGCCTAATGCCATTATTTTCGGAAAGGTCGTTAAGATGCGAAAAATATTTGAAGTTATTGGCGCTATTGTGACCGTGATATTAGGTCTCGTAGTCGCTATCCCTGTCTTACTTGCCGTAATTGGTGTGGCTGTCCCAGCCATTCTGATTTTTGTGGCAGCTATTTTCTTAATTGTTTTGTTGGTTTTGGCCATCTGTGGCGTTGTTGCGCTAATGACTTTTTGGCGTATGCGCTACCAGTTAAAACATGGCGATGGCGTTGATTTTGTCTTTAACGGCAAGCGTTATCATGTTGAAACCCTCTCAAAGCGTCACCCGAATAACCGTCGTGATGTCACTGACGATGTTTGAACAACTCCAACAGTTTCAGCAACAATTTGCTGATCACCCTGTCGCACAACGCAAAATTAACGCGGCACTCACCACCTATCTCGGTTTAGCCAAGCGACAATTACCCGATGACCCGTTACCGACACTCAGTTTTAGTGTCCACCAACTCGTCAACCAGCCAGCATTAATGGCATTAGAAACCCTACTAGCTGACTTTCGTCAGGCGTTAATTACAACTTATGGGATTTGGCATTTACCCAACAACCGCTGGTTGGATGACTTGCACGACTTTGTTGCCGGACGTCCAGTACTGGAGATAATGGCTGGTAATGGCGTGATTTCGCATGGGTTACGCGCGCGGGGTGATGATGTGGTCGCGACCGACAACTTTGTCTGGTCAGGACAAGATAATCAACGTCCTGATCCTTGGACAACTGTGATACCTTACGCTGCTGACCAAGCCTTGCGTATTTATCCCCATGCGGTGGTAATTATGAGCTGGGCACCCGACACGGATAACAGTGATTTGGCCGTCTTACAGGCATTACGTCAAGCACATTTTGCTGGTGATTTTATTGTCATTGGGGAGAAAATGCAAGCGACCAATTCTCCTGCATTTTGGGCAACTGCCCAGTTAACAGTGCCACCGCTACTCAATCAACATCATCACAGTTTTGACAACATCCACGACCAAGTCTATCTCGTTAAATAAATCCAGTCAGTTGACTGGATTTATTTTTTTGCATAAAAATGACAGTTTCATCATTATTTTTAATTCAACCATGATATGATAATCATAACTTTTTAATTTGACAGGAGAAAAATAGATGGGCAATACACGAGTTGGTGTGACGTCAGGCTTACTGGCCTACGTATTTTGGGGCGTTCTAGGTATCTTTTGGGAATTACTCCATGCCGTTCCGGCACTCGATACCTTAGCTTACCGCATTGTTTGGTCCTTGGTGACCATTTTCGTGGTGTTGCTTTTTCAAAATAGTTGGCGGACTGTCTGGCAAACCATTGTCACCCTCACACAAAACCGAAAAATTCTTTGGATCATGCTGAGTGGTCTACTGATTACCGTCAACTGGTATATTTACATTTATATGGTGACACATAATCAAGCGACCGAGGCGAGTCTTGGTTACTACATGATGCCCTTGATGAATGTGGCCATTGCGGTATTGTTCTTGCACGAGCGGTTATCGCCAGCTAAAATGATTGCCTTACTCCTGGTTGTGATTGGCGTCGTACTACTGACTAAGCAAACTGGCGCGTTGCCATTGTCAACGTTACTGATGGCGGCCTCTTTTTGTCTCTACAGCTTGATTAAAAAACAAGTGCCACTGCCAGCAACGATTTCACTCGCATTAGAAACCCTATGTGTGGCGCCATTTGCCGCCATTTATTTACTTTTGTCGCCCCATATCCTCACACAAAACGGGCCAACAGTCACCGGTTTTATTATTGCCAGTGGTGCCGTGACTGTTGTGCCACTCGCCCTCTTTGCCGTTGCGACCAAAAATACGCAATTTATGACACTGGGCTTTATCCAATATTTAAATCCAACCATGCAACTCCTAGTCGCTGTTTTCGTGTTACACGAACCTTTAAGCTGGCATAAAATTGTGGTATTTGTCTTTATTTGGGCCGGTATTACCGTCTTTGTCCTAGAAAGTGTCTATCAATACCGCCGTCTCAGCCAAAACCATCATGTACTACGTTAATCAAGATAACCGATCATAACCCTTTAACGTTGGGGTGATTGTTGACGATTATGATAAATATAACTC
The DNA here is from genome assembly GCF_014651235.1 of Leuconostoc lactis KCTC 3528 = DSM 20202. Lineage (GTDB taxonomy): Bacteria > Bacillota > Bacilli > Lactobacillales > Lactobacillaceae > Leuconostoc > Leuconostoc lactis. Next base: position 35,915 of record NZ_BMWM01000007.1, read on the forward strand.
CTTAGCACCGAGCAAGGTTAAGGGGTTTTTGTTTGCCTATTTTTTAAGCTTATGAGCCGAATTGATTAGCATTGCATTAAATATACATTAAATTCATAGTTATGGTATATTATTTTACAGTGACATGATAATAAAATAAGAAATTCATCATTTTTAACATCAGTAATAGAAAAACTATTCAAGTATATGTCTCAGCATGACGGGAGCAAATCAAGTATGACAGAAATCATAGCAAAAAATTGGCGGAGCATCCTAATCGTTAGTCTAACATCTGCTTTATATGCCCTGGCCAGTGTGGTCAGTGCGGCCTATTACGGCTATATTGTCGAACGTTCTCATCATAAAGATACCACGTTGTTTTTTATGATGATTGTTGCTGGGATTACGGTGGTCTTACTCCGCTATGTGTTTGATGTCATTAATCAAACACTGATGGTTAAATTTGTGGGCAAAATCATGTACGGTATTCGGGAAAAAACCATGTCTCGCATCACGGCTAACCAAGTGTCTGAATTTGGTCAGAATAAAGTCAGTTCTTATACGTCTAATTTACTCAACGATGTCGAATTAATTGAAATCAACTTAATTGAACCCTTTTTCGATTTAATTTCTCAAATCATCGTCGTTATCATTTCTTCAGCAGTCATTTTATATTATCAACCAACGGTATTCTTGATTATCATTTTGGGTTCAGCACTTGTGTTCTTGATTCCTACGCTGGTGAGTAAAAAATTGCAGGAAAAGCAATTAGCCCTTTCCGAAAAATCAGAAAATTTGACCGAATCCGTGACGGATATTTTGAATGGTTTTGCAACCGTCAAAGCGACGCAAACATTTCCTTATTTTTTAAAAGATTTTCAGCGCACAAATCAAAAATATACACAATCTCGCATCTCATCAGGCCAATGGATTATGTCGAATTATGCCACCTCAGCCACGCTTGGCCTAGTTGTTCAGTACGCCGCAGTCCTGACGGCGATTTGGTTCATCATGCAAGGCGCCATTTCTATTGGTATCATGTTAACGATGGTGCAAACGATGAACACACTGGTCTATCCATTGATTGGCATTTTTCAGCTAATTCCTCAAATGAAAAGCACCAAGCCCATTGTGCAAAAAATTGAAAACCTATCCAAAGGCCAGGATGATCACCAAAGCGACCTACCAAAACGCGTCTTTAACGAACGTATTACGTTAAACCATATCTCAGTCAAACTTAACGACAAAACAATTCTTGATGATATCTCTTTGTCGCTCATCAAAAATAAGAAATATCTGATCATTGGCCCAACTGGTTCAGGAAAATCAACGTTAGCCAATGTTTTGGCAGGGTTTATCACTAATTTCGACGGGGAAATCAGTGTTGACGATCAAGTCATCAACGCCAACGACCAAATGTTTGATATTGTGGCTTATGTAAACCAATCTCCTTATCTTTTCAACACGACCGTTGAACAAAATATTGTGATGTATAAACAAGTTGATAACAACAAATTAGAAAAAGTACTTCAAGACAGTGGCGCGAAACAGTTTTTAACAAATGGAACCCAGTTAGCCGATCAGATTACCAGTAATGGTACGAATTATTCAGGCGGCGAACGACAACGTATCGCCATCGCCAGAGGATTGTATCAACAAAAACCGCTGCTTGTGCTCGATGAAAGTTTGTCTGGTCTCAATTCAAGCTTGGCCCATGACGTTGAGAACAGTCTATTAAATCATGATGATTTGACATTGCTTTATATCACGCATAAGTTTGATATGGCATTACTTAAAAGATATGATGAGATTATTTGGATCCAAGATGGCAAGCTTTACCAGATGGCATCACCTGATGTTTTGTTATTTAATCAAGAATTTTTGAATTTTTTAAATATTGCAGGAAAATACAACGGTTCTGTTTCTAACTAATCCAATTCGTTCATTGATAAGTTTATAAAATCCATGATATAATGAAGTTACTAAAAAAGACTCATGCTAGAGACATGAGCCTTTAAATCACAAGCCCGCTATGGCTTTGGTGGTATTTTGAATTATATACAAACTCAAACCCCTAGAACCGGCCAAAGTTAAGGGGTTTTTGTTTGCCTACTTTTTAGACTTCTTAATCACGTCTATCAGTCCTACAATAGCCGTAGCTAGTAGTACCAACTTCGTGATTAACACAATTACCGTGACCAAAGTGGCCATGTTGGGTATTATCCTCTCTTATAGCTTGAGGTTAAACGCATATACATCACCCCCTGCTATTGGACTCACCAACGCCCTAACTTGCTTGCCTCATGATTGTAGCATAGTAAAATTTACCATGCGTTGACAGACTGTCAACGCATAACTCACTGACTGCTGACCTTTTGAACAACGTCTTGGGTTGATTGGCTGACATATCGCTGAATTTCATCTGGTGTTAATTGATGATCTTGACCAGTCTCAATATTTCTAAATAGCCAAACCCCGTCCACCTGCATCAAATAAACTGGACTCGCAGTCGTATCTTGACCAGCTTGTGTTGCTGGCGTACTTGCGGCAACACTTTCTCCAGAAGTCGGTGGCACTTTATCAGGTCGTTTTTCTTTGCCATACAGACCCGTCACTGCTGCATTTTCACTGGCTACCCGCTGACTCAGCGCTTGCGTCGCTTTTTTTGTTGTCGCAGCTTGATGAATCGCTGGCACTGATACGCACAGCAAAATACCAATCGCCAAAACAACCATTAGTAGGTGTCTCGTCTTAAAGTTCTTTCTTGCCATTTTGGTATTTTTCATCATTTTTTACCCGTAGCTGATTCGAAATTCGTGTACACGAAAATATCATGATAAGATTATGGTTCATCTTATCATTGTGCATTTAGAATAGCAAAGATAACGACTAAAAAAGCAACCACGTTTGTGGTTGCTTTTTTAGTAAGTCATCAAGGCCAAAAATGGCACATCCCCAGAAGCCATGATCTTTTCACGACCATGCAATTCAGTGAGTTCAATAATGAAGGCAACGCCCGCCACAACACCGCCGAGCTTTTCAATAATCTCGCGAGTTGCATTGATTGTGCCACCTGTAGCTAACAAATCGTCCACAATTAAGACACGTTGCCCAGGTTGAATGGCATCCTTGTGAATTTCTAACACATTTTCCTTGCCATATTCAAGTGAATATGACGCACTAACCGCTTCACGAGGCAACTTGCCACCCTTACGTGCTGGCACAAAGCCAACGTTCAAAGCGTAAGCCAATGGTGAGCCGACAATAAAACCACGTGATTCAGGTCCGGCAATCAAGTCCACATTCAAATCCTTTGCAAATGCAGCAATGGCATCAATAGCTTGATGGTAAGCCACACCATTGCCCATTAAAGGCGAAATGTCTCGAAAACTAACGCCTGGTTCAGGAAAGTTTTCTACGGTGGCAACATAATTGTGTAAATCTACTGTCATATTTTTTCTCTGAGTGCGTTCAGCTTTTACGAACACACCCTGCTTTCTCTTTACTTTTTAACGATTAGCCAAAAATTTTTGATAGGTCACTGATGTCGTCAATGACTTTTGTGGGGCATTTGGAATAATTTTAACATAGCCGTCCACAATCCGAACAAATCCCAGCTCAATAAAGACTTGAATCATAATATTGAGGTCTTTGGGACTGATCTGGAGTTGCTTAGCGATTTTATCCAAGTTTTGCCCGAAGTTTAAGTCTTGATGAGCATAAATAAACTTATAAACTTGCGCAAAAAATTGCTTATGCGCCGTATTTTCCACGGGTTCCGGTAAGGCCACATCTGCCAATAACAACTGCAACTTCGCTTGCCCGCGGAAATAATTCAAACCCAGAGTGGCGGCAAACGACACCCCAGCCGGTTGTTGCACAATGCGCGTCCAATCTGGATGATTAAAGCCGACCGCTTCAATTTGATTCGCCAGCGTTAACTTGACATGTTGTTGGGTTGCCCCCATCGTCATGGCTTTTTCAATTTTAGGTGTTTTGAAACCAAAGACTGGTTCCGGATTGTCCGTCCCAAAAGGTTCCATTAATTTTAATGCGTCATAGAGCGTTGGATCCAGTTGGTTAACTGGTAACATCATGTTCACTGCGACTTGTTTTTCAGGTATCACTAAGGCTGGTAAGCTTGATAACCGCTCCCGCAGAATAGCTAAGTTTTCTGGGGAAATGCCTAAGCCAAGCGCACTGGCATGACCACCAAACGTGTCATACAAATCACGATATTGACCCATGAGTGCATATAAATCAAAATCGCCATACGTTCGGCCAGAGCCTTTATACGTCCCATCGACCAGACTCAAGACAATCACTGGCTTGTGGATCAACTCAACGAGACGACTCGCTACAATTCCCAAAATACCTTGATGCCAATCATCCCCAGCCACGACTAAGACTTGATCGTTGGCATGGGCGTCCGATAACGCCAATTGCTTGGCTGCGCCAAACACTTCTTCAACGATTTCTTGACGTTGCGCGTTAATAGCTTCCACTTGCGTTGCCAATGCCGTCGCATCATCTGGTGACTGCGTCAGTAGCAAATCCAATGCTAACTGCGCATCCCCCAACCGACCGACAGCATTCAGACGTGGCGCAAGCTTAAAGCCAACCGTTTCGGAAATAATCGGTTGTTCGGGTAGCTGACCCGCACTTTTTAATAAGGCGGCAATCCCTGGACGGGGACTTTCCGCCATTTGCTTCAGCCCCCAAGAGACCAACGTCCGATTTTCATCCGTCAGTGATACCATATCGGCAATTTCACCTAATGCGACCAAATCGAGCATTTCCGTTGGTAGTTCGCTTTTATCTTGTACCGGTTCCCCATCAGTTAACAGCGCTTGGGCCAGTTTAAATGCGACCCCGACACCTGACAAATCGGCAAACGGATAGTCGCCTTCGGGATGTCTTGGATGTACAACGGCATAGGCATCGGGTAACGTTGGCCCGATTTCATGGTGGTCGGCGATGATGACATCCACGCCTTGACTCATGGCATAAGCCACTGCTTCGTGACCACTGATCCCATTATCGACCGTCACAATAACTTGGGCGCCATCTGCGATCAAACGTTGATAAGCCGCTAAGTTTGGGCCATAGCCATCTTGGAAACGGTTAGGAATATAGGCGGTCACGTCGGCACCAAGCACTTGCAAAGCTTCAAGCATCACTGCCGTACTCGTCACCCCGTCCAAATCGTAATCACCATAAACGACGATTTTCTCCCCTTCAAAGGCGGCCGTCATCAACCGTTCCAACGCTTTGTCTAAATCATGTAACTGCATTGGATCATGCAGTTGGTCGATGCTCGGTTGGAGATAAGCAAACGCCGCTTCGGGGGTCGTGTAGCCTTTTTGCGCCACAATGGTGGCCGTCAATTGGGCAATATTTAGTTGTGACGTGAGCTGGCGGACTGTTTTTTCCGCTGGTTGGGGCAGCAAACGCCAATTATTTTGACTCATTGTAACCTTCTTTAACTTATCGGCCGACGGCCTTTATTTGTCTTTTTTAAATGGCACATCAATGACATCTAAGTCTCTAGCAACCACCGTATTAGGGAAAATCTTGCGGACATCTGCCACTAAAGTTTTCACCATTGGCCCAATATAACGTGCTGATAAATGCGTTAAAATCAGCTTATCAACATGGGCCCGTCGGGCGGTATTGGCAGCGTTGACACTGGTTGAATGTGCGTGTGCGCGTGCCATTTTGGCTTCTTCATCACCGGCACCATAGGTGCTTTCATGCACCAAGACATCCGCATTCAGCGCCAACGTTTCAATATTATCATTTGGTCGGGTATCCAAAATAAAGGTCACCACACGGCCCTTTTGCGCCGCACCAATATAATCGCGCCCATCCAGAATCCGCCCATCTGGTAAGGTTACCCGCTTACCCGCCTTCAATTGGCCAAAGACTGGACCAGATGGCACATTTTGTTCACGCAACTTTTCAACCAACAGTTCACCTGGATGGTCTTTTTCTTCAACCCGAAAGCCCCAAGTATCAATCCGGTGACGCATCTTAGCCGCAATCACGCGGAAAGTCCTATCATCAAAAATAACCCCTTCGGTTAATTCAACGTAAACTAAGGGATACGATAAGCGCGTTTCTGAAACACGCAACGCCGTTTGCACGAAGTCTTTAATGCCTTTTGGCCCATAAATAGTCAAGGGTTCATGTTTGTCAGCGCCTTGAAATGACCGTGAACTCAAAAAGCCAGGCAAACCAAAAATGTGATCCCCATGCAAATGTGAAATAAAAATCTTTTCAACCTTGCGTGGTCGCAATGTTGTCTTGAGAATTTGATGTTGGGTAGCTTCCCCGACGTCAAATAACCAAACGGCATTGCGCTCGTCAAGGAGGCGCAACGCAATGCTTGTCACATTTCTAAATTTTGATGGTTGACCAGAACCAGTGCCTAAAAATTCAAGTTGCATGTTATCTTAAGCGTCCCGTCACATCGCTTAACGCTGTGGCTGGCACGTTTTTCTCCTCATCAATTAGACGATCTTGCATCATCTATAACTTAACTATTTTACCATATATCAACACTTGATAGCGATCCGAAGACAAAATAAAAAACAGCTCACGCTGTTTACTTGTCATCCCAATGGGTCTTTTGGAAAGCCACGCGACTAGCCATGACCATCGCTTCACGCGCTGGATCCTTCTTATAGAAGTCTTGGTGGTATTCTTCGGCTTCATAAAACGGTTGCGCGTCTTCAATTGTCGTCACAATTGGCGCATCAAAGCGACCAGAGGCTGCTAATGCCGCTTTGGACTTTTCCGCAATGGCACGTTGCGTGTCATCAGCGACAAAAATCACCGGCCGGTAATTGTCACCACGATCTTGGAATTGCCCCATGGCGTCCGTTGGATCCGTTTGTTCCCAGTAAATTTCGACCAATTCGGCATACGATAACTGTTCTGGGTCAAACCAAATTTTCACGGCTTCCGTATGCCCCGTCGTGTGTGAACTCACTTCTTCGTAAGTCGGATTTTCCGTGTGACCACCGGTATAACCGGAGCGTACTTTTTCAATGCCAGGCAATGAATCAAATGGTTGCACCATGCACCAAAAGCATCCGCCCGCAAAAATGGCTGTTTCCGTCGTCTTTGTCATGAGTTTGTCCTTATCTCGTTGCTAAAATAAAAAAGAGAAACGTTCTCCGTCTCTCTCATCATACTATAATCAAACTCAAATTTCAAAATTTTCTTTTTCTTTGGCTAACTTCGTGCGCACAATATCTTCCTTGGCGTGAATCAATCGTGTGACCAACGCGTTAAATGGTGTGGGAATGCCCTCTTGTTGGCCAAGACGCGCAAAATAGCCATTTAAAAAGTCAATTTCTGTTCGCTTACCATTTTGAATGTCTTGATACATGGACGGATAGTGATTACCCGCATTTTCTGGCTTCAATAAACGACTCAAGTCCGCAATAATACCCGCCACATCGACTTTGACACCTTGTGAGGCCCCGACTTGCTTCATTTCATCTAAAATATTTAATGCCATATCCATGGCATTGCCCGCCGTCCCAAATTCAGCAATGTTGGCATCTAACAACACTGACAACGGATTCAAAACGGCATTGATACCGGCTTTATGCCAAATGGCTGTCATGACATCCGGTACCAATTCAGCATTCAAACCGGCTTCGTTCAATGCCTCAACAATCGGTTGCGCATCCCCACCAGCCAGTGCTTGCAACTTGATCGAACCTGAACCCGTTGTGTGAATCTCACCAGGCTTCACCAAAGATGATGTCCACAACGTCACACCGGCCACAATTTGTGACTTGTCTACGTGCTTTGCCATCACTTCAATATTACCCAAACCGTTAGACAAGATGAGTAATTGTGTTTGATCGGTGATAATTGGCGCAATATCCGTCAACATCCGATCCAACTGTGGTGTTTTGGTCAACAAAATAATCAGGTCAAACGTCCCCGTTACTTCTTGTGGGGTCATCACGGGTAAATAGTAAACCTTTGGGTCTTGATCATCATGAACAACCGTCAATCCCTTGGTATTAATGGCTGCAATGTGTGCTGGCCAACCGTCAATACCGGTCACATCATGACCGGCCGCTTGTAGCATAATTCCCAAACGTGCGCCAAGTGCGCCAAATCCTGCAATCGCTATTTTCATAATTTATATTCGTCCATCAGCGATGAACGCCTCCGCTTTCAGAAATAAATAATTACTATTATTTTACCACACGTTGGTTTTTGAAAAAGCGACAATTAAACAGCGCACTAACAGCTAACAATCTTAATGGGTGCCTTGACCATAATAGGCGTGCGCTCCATGCTTGCGGAAATAGTGCCGATCAAGCAAATATTGTGGCACATGTAAATCTTGCGTGGGATTTAACTGCATGGTGTGGAAATCAATTTCTGACACCACATCCAGCACAATGGCGTTTTGGACTGCCGTTTTGGCATCTTTTCCCCAAGTAAATGGCCCATGATCATTGGTTAGAACACCAGGAATCGCCATCGGATCAAGGTTTTGACGATCAAACACGCGCACAATAGATTGGCCGGTATTTAATTCATAGTCGCCATCGACTTCCTCTTGCGTGAGACGATCAGCGATCGGCACATCCCCGTAAAACGTATCCGCATGCGTTGTCCCCGCCGCAGTTACTGGAATGCCCGCTTGGGCAAAGGCCACCGCCCACTTAGAATGCGTGTGCACAATCCCACCGACTTCTGGCCAATGTCGATACAAGAATGCATGCGTTGGTGTATCGCTTGAGGGATTCAATTCGCCTTCAACCACTTGACCATCCAAATCAACCACGACCATATCTGCCGGCGTGAGTTCATCATAAGCCACGCCACTTGGCTTAATGACAAACAACCCTGAGTCGCGATCAATTTGTGAGACGTTCCCCCACGTTAATGTCACGAGATTATTGGCAGGTAATGTCATATTGGCTTCATATACTGTTTGTTTCAGCGCTTCTAACATGTTGTCTACTCCTTTGTGGCTTGATTTGGCAAAGCCTTAATGGCGGCCATTTCAATTTCAAGACCATTGATATAACGTGTCATAAATGTTTCAAAACCAGCCACATCTACCGGATCTGGTGATAGCGTTTCCGCCACACTGTCCGCAAAAATCTGTTCCGCTAAGAAGTCAGCTAACGATAACGTCGTGTCGTTGTTAGCAGCATACAAAGCTAAGATTGCCATGCCCCAAGGGCCACCTTCACCGGCGTTTTGCATCACTGTCACATTGGTATTCAAAGCTGCGGCTAACAACTTTTGGGCGACCACTGGCGTCTTAAACACACCACCTTGCGCCACAATATTGTCAGTCAACACATCTTCATCAGCTAACAAACGCATGCCGATTTTAATGGCACCAAACGCACTAAAGATGTGCAAGCGCATGAGGTTCCCGACACTGAAAATAGCATCTGGTTGACGCACTAAGAGTGGTCGACCTTCTGGTACCCCAGTAATATTTTCCCCAGAATAATAGCCATAGCCTGACAAACCACCAGCATCTGGCGTTGCATCCGTTAATGCGGCATCAAATAGGACTTGATAGAGGTCCTTTGTTGATAGGTCATGGCCAATTTTTTGAGCAAATTCCGCAAAGAGCTTCGCCCAAGCGTTAATATCTGACGCCGAGTTGTTCGCATGTACCATGGCGACCGGCAAGCCGGTTGGCGTCGTCACAATATCAATGTTGCTGTAGACATGAGCCAGTGGCTTTTCCAAGACAATCATTGAGAAAATTGACGTTCCAACAGAAATGTTTCCTGTCCGTTTGTTCACACTATTTGTGGCAACCATCCCCGTCCCAGCATCACCTTCAGGTGGCGCCAAACGCGTCCCAGGTTGTAGATCCCCAGTTGGATCAAGTAACAACGCGCCTTTTTCGGTTAATGTACCGGCTGGTGTTCCCGCCTTTAATGGTTGAGGCAAAATGTCAGTGAGTTGCCACTGGTATTGTTGTACTGGTTTGAGTTGATTAAAGCGATCAAGCATCACCTGATCGTAATCCCCTGTTGCTTCATCAATCGGGAACATACCGGAAGCATCGCCAATCCCAAGGACTTTCTCCCCAGTCAATTGCCAATGGACATAACCAGCTAAAGTCGTCATGTAGGCAATGTTTTTCACATGCGTCTCTTGATTCAAAATCGCTTGATAAAGATGGGCAATACTCCAACGTTGTGGGATATTAAACGCAAATAGTTGTGTTAATTCACGCGCAGCGTCGGCTGTGATTGCGTTACGCCAAGTTCTAAAGGGTACAAGTTGTTCATCATCAGCGTCAAACACCAAGTAGCCGTGCATCATAGCTGAAAAGCCCATGCTGTTAATTTTTGTAATGGTTACGCCATATTCAGCCTGAACGGCTGTCTTTAATTGCCCATACGCCACTTGTAAACCAGCCCAGACATTAGGTAACGCGTACGTCCATGAGCCATCTTGGAAACTGTTCGTCCAGTCATAACTACCGGAAGCGATGGTTGTACCGTCTTGCGTCGTCAAGACAGCTTTAATGGTGGTTGAGCCAAATTCAACGCCTAAAGCAGTTTGCCCTGACGTAATGGCTGCTTTAATATTTTCTGATGTCATGCTATTATTTCTCCTATTATGCTGTAATTGAAAACGCTAATCAGCCAAGGGTGATTAGCGTTTTCATCTTGTTGCAATTAACGCGTCCCTTGCGCTTCAATTTCTTCAAGTGATTTACCATGTGTTTCTGGTACGGCAAACTTAACAAAAAGTACCGCAATAATTGAGATCACCCCGAAGATGGCAAAGACTGAAGCCTGTGGCATCATTGCTGTCATGATTGGGAACAGCAAGCTAACCGCAAATGAACCAATCCAGTTAAAGGCTGATGCCAAACCACCGGCACGACCACGAATGGCAAGTGGGAAGATTTCACCAACCAAGACCCAAGTCAATGGTGCCCAAGTGAAGGAGTAGAAGGCCACAAAGATTGAGAGGAAGACAACGATCAGCATTGGTGGCAAATTCTCTGCCCCGACAACCATGTTTAAGATTGCTGGCATTAAGAAAGATAACGCCATGATCGTACCACCAAGCATCAAGAGTGTCCGACGCTTGAACTTGTCGGCGATCACCATATACAAGATCGCACCCAAGACCAAGATAACACCTTGAACGATTGGCCAAAGTAGCGCACTGGCTGCCGATTGCCCCGTCGCCTTTTCAACGATCAAAGGGATGTAGTAGAAGATCGCATTGGCACCCATGAACTGCTGGAAAGCAGCCACGCCGATGCCGGCCGTTACTAGATAACGATACTTTGATGAAAAGAGTGTCGCTAAAGTAATATTTTTTTGCGCACCGTCTTCAACCGCTACTGTGCGTTGAATGTCTGCTAATTCGCCCGCAACTTCATTGCTAGGTCGAATATAAGTCAACACGCGACGCGCAGCATCGATATGCCCTGTTTTCACTAAGAAACGTGGTGATTCAGGCAACCGTAACACACCCAAGAAGAGAATCACGGCTGGTACAGCGGCCAAGCCAAGCATTAAGCGCCAAGCAATGTCGTGTGGCAAGCCTTGCAATAAGTAATCCACGATGTAAGACAAGAGCATTCCTGACACAATCATCAATTGATTCAGACCAGAGAGACGCCCACGCGTACGAGCTGGGGCCATTTCTGACATATACGATGGTACCAAAGCTGACGCAGCGCCCACGGCCAAACCAAGTAATGTTCGCGCAATCAAGAGCCAAGCGACCCCATCATTTGGCGAGATACCAGCCATGACTGAACCAATAGCGAAGATAAATGATGCGGCCAAAATCATACGACGACGACCTAATTTATCTGATAATTGTCCGGCGAGTGCGCCACCAACGATCGCACCTAACATCAAACTTGATGTGATCCAACCAATGGTACCGGCATCCGTCAAATGCCAATCTTTTTGCAAGAACGGCAACGCGCCAGTCATCACACCGATGTCATAACCGAAGAGAATACCACCAAACGCGCCGAAGAAGTAAATAAAACGACTTGAAATTTTTTTAGTTGGTTGATTTGTCATGTGTCCATACCGTTACTTAATATCAACATATGTCACACCAAACAGTGCGGCCAAATCAGCTAATTGTTCAGAATCAATGGCAAAGGTCAACGTTGTGTGATGACCACCACCAACTGACAACCAAGCTTCAACACCTTGCTTTAAGCCACTCTTTGGCGTCCACAATTGCTTAGCCACTGGCAAGAATGGTGTTTCAGATTCTGGCTTGTTGCCAACCACGTCATAGCTGATCAACTTGAATTCATCACCGTAGTCTGCCAAAGTGACGTCCAACGCATCACCTGTGCGACCAGTGAAGACCAGACGTGCTGGATCATCCTTACCACCGATACCAAGGGGATGCACTTCAACGCGTGGCTTGTCTGACGCAATCGTTGGATCAACTTCTAACATGTGTGAACCAAGAATGGCTTCATGTCCTGGACGCAAGTCCAATGTGTAATCTTCCATGAAGACCGTTGCTTCATTGTTAGCCATGATCTTAAGCAAGCGTGTCAAGGCAGCTGTCTTCCAGTCCCCTTCACCCGCAAAGCCGTAACCTTCAGCCATGAGAAGCTGTACGGCAAGTCCTGGTAGTTGTTCCAAGCCAACCAAATCTTCGAAGTTGGTTGTGAAACCAGAATAGCCCTTTTCGTCCATGAATTGCTTCAAACCAAGATATTCACGGAGTTGATACTTGACGTTGTGTTCAAACTTTTCTGGTGTATTCTGACCAACGACGTAATCATATTTGTCTTGTAAGTCGACATAAAGTTGATCAACCGCGGCGTCATCGACGGCGTTAACATAAGCGACGAGATCACCCACACCCCAGTAATCAACTGTCCAGCCGAACTTAATTTGCGCTTCGATTTTGTCGCCATCTGTCACGGCCACGTTACGCATCTTGTCCGCAAATGTGACAATCTTAATCTTGTAACTTTCGTTGTAGGCGACTGCGACTGACATCCACCTGCCGATTTGTGCTTGAACAGTTTCATCTGCCCAGTGACCAAAGATAATTTTGTTGTTCAAACGCAAGCGCGCATTGATAAAGGCGTATTCACGATCACCATGAGCTGATTGGTTGAGGTTCATATAATCAAAGTCAATTGTGTCATAAGGAATCGTGTTCAACATTTGTGTGGCCAAATGTAAGAGTGGCTTATTCAGCAATTGTGTCCCGCGAATCCAATTCTTTGCGGGTGAAAAAGTATGTGCCCAGGTGATTACCCCTGCGACAGAGTCATCATAGTTGGCTTCTTTCATGGTTTCGGTAATGTTTTCCGCTGTCACACCCACCGTCTTGAATTCAATCGGATAAGGTAAGACATTTGATGCGTTTAACTTGTCAACAATTTCACGAGAATTTGCTGCTACTTGATCTAATACATCAGATCCATAAAGAGATTGAGAACCTGTCACAAACCAGAACTTATAATTTTCCATCACTGCCATTTTAATATCCTTCTTTTTTTATTGTTTATAATTTTATGAGCGTCATTAACCGATCTATCTAGAATTTGTCGTGTTAGTGTAACCGCTTACAAACATAATATAAAATATTTGTCCGTATAAGTCAATAGGTTATTTTTTTGTCATACGATTAATAATTTAAAAAAATAAAGCCTGACGCTGGATTACGGCGTCAAACTTTATTTGAAAAACTTATTTTTTTGTTGGTTTTATCACAATTCCTTGGTCAGATCTTGTACCGAATCACGCACAACCAGTCGTGGTTCATAACAAATCGACTCCACTTTGTGATGCTTAATTTGTTGCAGGAGTAAATTAGCGGCATCACGCCCCATGCGCTCCTTTTCGTGCGACATTGTTGTCAGTGGTGGCGTGACGTAACGCGACATCTGGAAATCATCAAAGCCCATTACCGACACGTCTTCTGGCACGCGTAAACCTAAATCATGCGCTAAAGCAATGATTTGAATGGCTAACTGATCATTATAGGCAATGATGGCTGTTGGCCGCAGCTCCGGACTGCGCATTAAAATGTCGTTAATGTGATGGAGTACCTGTGTAGTTTCGTCAGACTTATAAATCACTGGGGTAAATTCTGTTAAGAGTTCGGACTGTTCTTGATAGGCACGCATAAACCCATCGAGACGGTTCACACCTTGCCGGTCATCCACTTGGAATGCCCCCACAATCCGCTTATGCCCCTTCTCCATGAGGTATTTTGCAGCCTGATAAATCGCTGCCTGATCATCACTGATCACTGATACCTCATCGAAATTCGGATAAGTGGCGTTGATAAAAATCATCGGTACGCCATCTTCTCGTAATTTGTCATACAAATCAATATTCGGCGTTGCGGTAGCACTGCGTGTTGGTTCAATAATTAAACCAGCCAAGTTCTGCTTCATCATGTTAATGAGGGCGATACGTTCGCGCTTCGGTTCATTATGCGTGTTAGCCAAAATCAATGAATAGCCATTTTCACTGATGACTTGATCGGCACCATCAATAATCGCTGGAAAAATGTACGACGCCACGTGGGTCGACAAAATCCCAATGACACTCGGCGCCTTATCTTGTTTTCGCTTGGCTTGCCAATCAGCGACATAAGAACCACCGCCCTGCACCCGATAAACGTAATGATCATTTTCTAAATCCGAGATGGCCCGGCGAACTGTATAACGACTAACAGAAAATGCCGCCATCATTTCACTTTCGGTCGGTAATTTTTGTCCCTTCACCAATTCGCCATTCAAAATTTGTTCTAAAATGTGATGTTTTAAGATTTCATATTTGCTCGTCATACCATGTCCTATGAACAACCCAGTAATTCGTCATACCACTGAGTTGTTCGCATTCCTTTTTCGTGATGTGATGAATAAATTAATAACGTGATAACGCATAGTCGATTGTACCACTTTTTCACCCAATCATCAGATAATTTGATCAGATGCTGTTGGCCAAACGCATGGGTTAGCGTGGCAAAATAGTCACGATTACTGATAGTCGCCTTACTCTGCTGGTTGGGGTCGCCAATAATAAAGACCCGCGTGTGGCGTGCCGCAAAATAACGTATTAAACTGTTCACATGTCGAATGGATAACTTCTGTGCATCGGTGATGATCACGACATCATACGGCTGTAAACGTTGGCGCTTAAGCTTCTTGAAGAACTGTCGTTCAGGTAAAATATGCCAGCCATACTGCCGCCGCAGCGTCGCCTGTGCCGATTTTAGCGCGCCAATATGAACCAATAGGACCTGCCCCTGTTCACGCAGGATTTTCACCGTATCATAAATCATCAACGTCTGCCCAACACTGGTCGCTGCTTTCACAGCATAAATGCCTGGTTTTGGCGTGACTAATAATTCAGCCTGTAATTGTTGCTGTGGCTGCATCAATAAATACTGCCCTTTGAGAAATCTCGCCAATTGCGTGAAAGGCGAAACTAAATAATCCGCCACTCGTAATACGTCGTCCAAATTGGCCACTACAACGCTTTTAAATCCCATAACCGCTTGATAAAACACCGATGTCTGCCAACGCTTATCTTGTAAGTCAATCACGTCCAGCGTGTCTTGGTCGGTCAGATGATAAATCCGATCCAAGTCTGAATTATACGTAAATAAGGCAACGTGCGGACTGGCCAGCGTTAAGTAATAACGATTATTGCGTAATTGTTTATGGATTTTTTCAATATCGTAATGCACGTCACTCTTGAGTTCAATGTTGATGATGTGGCCTTCGGCATTAATGAGCAACATATCAAACTCTTTACTAATCGGCGGGACAGCATAATCCACATACACCGCTTGCCATGCGGGTAGCGCAACCGGAAAATGCGCGACTAAGCGCGTGATTCCCATTAATTCCTGCTCACGAATCATGTTGTGCGCCAACTTTTCCAAATATTCTGACGCCTGTACTTGCTGGTAAGAAACACTAAGTTGGGTTAAATTGATTGCTTGCTGTTTGGCCATCCTGTCCCTTTTCCACTTTGTCATACGATTACTCTCAGTATATCAAAGTTACAGCGCATAAAAAAATACTTAGCTGTCGTCAGACAACCAAGTATTTTTAGGGTTCGAGTTGATAACCCGTTACTTTAATTAGTTTTTTAAACCATCGCGTGACATAACGTGTGGCCAACATTTCAAGTCCTAATAACACCTGTGCTGGTCGCATCAAAATGTATCTCAATAGCTTATCAATCAGAATCGCGCTAATCACAATCACGGCCATCACGAAGAACGAATAACCAATGAAGGCTGGTGTTGCGCCATAGCATTCGCAAAGTCGCGCACATGGAAAATGTTCTGCCACAGCGTATTGTGAAATGGCTCGTAGTCTTGGATCAAATAAATCGCGACTGCGGAACTACCCATCCAGTTAATCAGACGATTACCACGCGGTTGGCGTTGAATCGTCTGACTGAAAATATAAGCCGCTACAATGAATGCCAGTGGCGAACTCCCCGTTACAAAGTAACTCGTTGCGTCGGCAATGGCTTGACTCTCTGGTCGGTTATTCCCCACCAAATCACTCAACCCAATTGACAACACCGCAATCACAACCGTGACACCTAGTAAGACCTTAAGTAGCGTGGACAATCGCTTTGACACGCCATACATTCTCAGGTATAACCCAAAGAAGAATACCGGTAGCAAGTCCGTTAATTGACTCCCCCAGCCCTTCAAAAACGTCGGTAACACCATAAAGATTAAGACACCCAGTGCAATGAAACTCACAGCTTGGGCGCGCCGTAAGTGGCCGAGAAATTGTGATAAATAACCCGAAAAAATATACAAAATGGCATAAATTGTAATGAACCAATACATGCTCCGAATTGTTGGAAACACCGAACGCCACATCAAGTCAGTATTAAATTGCAACTGTCCACAAACCAGTAAAATAATAAACAATCCGAGCGCGTAAAACCGCACCGTATTGGTTAATTGCCAAACCTTCTTAAATGTCGGTCTGGGATTAATGGCAAAATAGCCAGTGATCAGAATGAACAAATCCACCCCAATCTTCCCAAATAATTCTAAAAACTGTAGCCACACCGTATTCGGGTGCACTGTATGAACATCACCACCAATAAAGTAACCCCAAATAGCAAAATGGTGCACCGTAATAAATGCCATTGCGATCAATCGCAATAGCTCAATATTTGAATTTCTCTTAACCATCAACTTAATCCCAACGTTCTCATCACGTTTTATACTATTATTTTTATTATACGTGATAATGTGTGGGTTGTCATAATAGATTAAGAGATAATAATTGACTATCGACGAAGCAAATCTAATATTTCTTGCTTCTCATTAGTTGAATATAGATATACACTCATTACAATCATGAAAACAGATGCTTTCAATGCAAAACTATATATATAATTTGATGGATCAAATAATTCTTCCAATTTTAAGCATACAAACATGACAACGGCTAGAAATATTCCTGATTTAAAAAGTGATAAAAATTTAAACAATGAATATTCTAAAGACCTTACGATCAATTGATAGAAATTCCAGAAAAATCCTAGTAAGAAACCAATTGATAAACACACAGCAACATTGTTAACACTTCCCATAAAGGTTCCAATCAAAATAAATGAAACTAAATTGATTGCACTAACTAGTCCTGTAAAAAATAATAATCTCGTTTGATTTCTTGCTTGGAAGATTGCTCCAGTTGTTGATATTGTCATTTGACACCATACGGTAAGTGCTAAGTAAGAAAAAGGTAACACTGCACTATTCCATTGTGAGCCAAACATAATCATGATTATTTGTTCAGAAGACAAGCTAAGAAATATCGATAATGGCAAACCAATAGTTGCTAGAATTTTGATTATTTTAAAATAAAAATTTCTGATATAAATCACATCATCCTGATATTCCGACAGCACCGGTTGCATAACCGGATTAATCACATTTAAAAACATTTGATTGGGCAACATAAGTAACTGATATGCCTTATTATAGTTAGCTAGAGCACTTGCGCCTATAAATTTTCCAATCAAAATATTGTCAGAGTTTCTGGAAAAATAATTAATAAAATTAAAGCCAAATTGATTTTTGGAAAAATGAAATATTTTTTTTATAGGCTGAACATTCCAATTACTAGAAAATGATATTTTTGAATAAAAGAAATTCAGTGTCAAATTAACCATTGCTGAGGTTATAACACTATATATCAGTGCGTATACACCAAATCCTAAAAAGGAGAAAGAAATTCCAACAATTGCGGAACAGAAATTCGCAATAATTAAATTCACATTAACAATTTTGAATCTTAACTGTTTAAGCAGCACCGCAGTCGGTACGACATTTAATCCATTAAAAAAAACTGAAATTGCCTGTACCCAAGTTAGTTTAATATATATATCATCACCATACGCATACGCTAAAAATTGGCCAAAAAACCCGAATAATATTGCCATACCCATCGCAAGTACAAAAGAGTAGTTAAAAATTACATTGATATCTTTTTCGGATAACCTTTTATTTTGGATAATTGCTGGTCCCATTCCCGACTCGACCATAAGTTGAAAAAAGATAATAAAAACTTGCATAATAGCTACGACACCATAATCTTCTGGTGTTAATAGTCTACTTAATATCATATTTACAATTAATTGGACAACAAAATTACTATATGTGCCAAAAAAAGTAAACAACATTCCTTTACCAAAATTATTCAAATTTATACCTTCTAAGCTTTCTATTGTAAAATTTTTTCCCACTGTTTTATTATGCTATCTAGTTGAAGGCTCTTTGCTCTTTGAAGCGATTTAACAGCGTATTCTTTTCTTAGTTGAATATCAGAAATCATACGATTTAGTTCTTCAGAAAATAGTTCCACATTACCTTGCTCAACTAATTTACCATATTTTCCATTTTCTAGAACTTCATTTGAACCACCATTTTCGAATGA
Organism: Leuconostoc lactis KCTC 3528 = DSM 20202; assembly: GCF_014651235.1. GTDB lineage: Bacteria > Bacillota > Bacilli > Lactobacillales > Lactobacillaceae > Leuconostoc > Leuconostoc lactis. The sequence goes on from NZ_BMWM01000007.1 coordinate 54,858, forward strand.
TATAATCGGTAATCCAAAATTCATTGCTTCTGCTAAAACTAAAGGAAAACCTTCCCATCTTGAAGTCATAATATAAATCGATGAATTTTTATAATGATTTTGTAACTCAATTCCATTTAAAGGTCCTCTTAAAATAATTTTATCCTGGACACCATGTTTTTGAATTAAATTCTCAACTTCTAAAATATCTTTAGGTGATCCAGTTCCTGCAATTGCAATTTTCCAATCTGATGGAATTGTCTTAGCAATCAGAATTAAATTATCAATCCCTTTATGTTCAATTGCGTATCGACAAACTACGGATATTATTTTCACATTTAATTCAGAATTTCCAATTGTATTATCTAAGGTAACTGGATTATAAATTCTTTCAACATTTTGCGATAATTCTAGAACTTTCTGCTTACCGCTTTCAGTTAGAACAACGACACTATCTGCGCTTTTTATTGATAACACTAATTCCTTTTTTTGTCTCTGATAATACTTGTTCAGGTATATATCAAAATCATTATGAATCCAAATAATGATTTTTAATTCCGGAAAATCATTTCTTAAATACTGTCCAGTTAAAATTCCCCAACCACCAGACAGTATCACAGTCTGGATATTTTTTTGGATAATATATTTTTTGATTTTACGATAAAAAATATAATTTTCAAAAGCTAAATTCGAATTCAAACCCGTTATTCGAAATAATTTTGAAAAAACTCGAACGAATCGATATTGTTGTTTTGAAATTCCAATCAATGGTTCTTCAGCTAAATAAAAGTTTTCCTTTGAAAATATGCTTAAAAATTCAACATGATGTTCATCCGAAAAATTTTGACCAATTTTTGCAGTTACTCTTTGAAGTCCTCCAACACCAAAATCATCCGCCACAACTAAAGTATTTACCACTATAGGATCCTCTCTATTACTTCGTTCATTATTAGAATTGGATTACGCAGCAAGCTGAAATCTTTTCCAGACATTTTTGCATAGATAGGTATTGTCACTATTTTTTATTAAACCTATCTATGATCCTCTATTAATCTAAAATCACTCTCACCTACAAACAATAATTTATTTATTGAATAATCACAATCATGAACATATATGATAATTCCGCCTAAACAAAATAAATATTACCCCAAAAGTGGTAATATTTATTTATATTTTTAGTCACGACGATATAAGTCACGTGTGTAGACCTTATCTTCAACGTCACTTAACAAGTCATCCCAACGATTAGCAATGATAACATCTGATTCCTTTTTGAATGTGTCAAAGTCATGAATGACAGCTGAACGATAGAATTCATCTTCTTTAAGTGTTGGTTCATAAACCACTACTTCAATTCCCTTTGCCTTGATACGCTTCATCACACCTTGAATTGAAGAAGCACGGAAATTGTCACTACCTTCTTTCATTGTTAGACGATAAATACCAACCTTCTTAGGGTCACGCTTAAGAACCTGATCAGCAACAAAGTCTTTACGTGTTGTGTTTGCGTCAACAATACCTTGAATAATATTGTTCGGCACATCTTCAAAGTTTGCCAATAATTGCTTCGTATCCTTTGGCAAGCAGTACCCACCATAACCAAATGATGGGTTATTATAATGACTACCAATACGTGGATCTAAGCCAACACCATCAATAATCTTTTTAGTATCTAATCCACGGACTTCTGCATAGGTATCTAGTTCATTGAAATAAGCAACACGCATTGCCAAATAAGTATTAGCGAACAACTTGATAGCTTCTGCTTCAGAACTCTCAACAAATAGTGTTGGGATATCCTTATCTACTGCGCCATCAATTAGCAACTGTGCAAACTTTCTTGCACGTTCTGAATCTTCACCCAAAATAATTCGAGATGGATGTAAGTTATCCAGCAAAGCCTTACCTTCTCGCAAAAATTCTGGTGAGAAGATAATATTTTCTGTCTGATACTTTTCTTTAACACTTTCTGTATACCCAACTGGAATAGTTGACTTAATAATCATCAAAGCATTTGGATTAACCGCTAACACTTCTTCAATAACAGCTTCAACAGCTGTTGTGTCAAAATGATTGGTTTCCGTATCGTAATTAGTTGGCGTAGCGATAACAATAAATTCGGCATCTTTATAGGCTGCCTTACCATCAGTGGTCGCTAATAAATTCAATTCTTTGTTTGCCAGAAAATCTGAGATTTCATTATCTTGAATTGGAGATATGCCTGCGTTAATTAAATCAACTTTTTCCGGAATAATGTCGACTGCTGTGACCTTATTGTCCTGCGACAATAAAGTCGCCAATGATAAACCGACGTACCCTGTTCCTGCAACTGCAATATTCATTTTTTCTCTCCTTTTTCTCAATTGTCCAATAATAAATTATCAGCTACTCAAACTCAATTGATAATTTACTATTAAACAGCCTATTGGTTATTCTCAGCGTACTTGGCTTCAACTTCGGCCTTTTCACCTTGCCACCAAGCTTGGTTATCGACATACCATTGAATGGTATCTGCTAGGCCGGTTTCAAAGTCCGTATACTTTGGTGTCCAACCGAGTTCTTCACGCATCTTGGTCGCATCAATAGCATAACGCAAGTCATGCCCTGAACGATCTTGCACAAAGTCAAAGTCGTCTTCGGCCTTGCCCATATCCTTCAAAATAGCACGCAAAACGGTGATATTGTCCTTTTCACCATCGGCACCAACCAGGTAAGTTTCGCCAATCTTACCCTTAGTCAAAATCGCCCAAATGGCTGTCGCATGGTCATGCGTGTGAATCCAGTCACGCACGTTCTTCCCATTACCGTACAACTTTGGCTTAATGCCACTCAAAATGTTCGTCACCTGACGTGGGATAAACTTTTCGATGTGTTGGTAAGGGCCATAGTTGTTTGATGTGTTAGAAATGGTCGCTTGCAAGCCAAATGAGCGCACCCAAGCACGTACTAATAAATCAGACCCAGCCTTTGTTGAAGAATAAGGACTTGATGGGCGGTATTGTGATTCAGGTGTAAACTTTTCACCAGCACCTTCGCCATGACCTGGCAAGTCATCACGCAATGGCAAGTCTCCATAGACTTCATCAGTTGAGACGTGGTGGAAGCGCTTGTTGTACTTACGCGCTGCTTCAATCAACGTGTACGTGCCAATAATGTTGGTTTGCACAAAGGGTGATGGATCCTTTAGTGAGTTATCGTTGTGTGATTCGGCAGCATAATGAATCACAGCGTCTGTTTCAGCGACCAATCGATCGACCAATTCGGCATCGGCAATGTCACCAACCACTAGCTTCACGCGGTCTTCAGGCAAACCAGCCAAGTTTTCCTTATTGCCGGCATAAGTCAACTTATCCAACACGGTTACAAACACGTCGGGATGTTCTTCCACAATGTAACGCACGAAGTTCGCCCCGATAAAGCCAGCGCCACCAGTTACCAAAATATTTTTATAGTCAGTCATGTTTCTCTCCAATTATAATTGTTCAGATTGCAAAGCCACTACGTCTTTGAGCAAGGGATGGTTTTTATCCGCTTCGCTCACTTCAGCGTGAGCAACGTCGGCCCATTCAATGCCTAAGGTTGGGTCAGCATAGTTCACAAAAGCGTACTTTGGCTTTAATTCTAAGGCCCAGTAATCGTTCACCAAATATGAATAAGACACGGTTTCACTCAAAACTTGGAACCCATTAGCCACCCCACGTGGCACAAAGATACCCTTGCTAGCATCAATAACCGTTTGGTAGACGTGGCCAAACGACTCGCCGGCACGCAAATCAACCCAAGCACCTAAGACTTTGCCGTTGTCTGCCACTGAGATGTACTTATCCCAAGGTTCTGCGTGCAAACCACGCAAAACCCCTTGGCGTGAGAAAGACACGTTGTTTTGCAACTTGCCTTCAGCAAAAAAAGATTCCGGAAAGCCTAGTGGCACCATCTTTTCTTTTTGGAAGTTTTCTTTAAACCAACCACGGTTATCCCCGTGAACCGGAATGTCAAATTCAATCATGCCGGGAATTTCTGCCACTTGGCGGGCTGCTAACGGCTTTTCAAAAAATTCAGCTGTCATGTTGTCTCCTTTACTTTAAGCGGGCTTGTTCATCAGCTACCAAACGCAGCAAATATTGACCGTAATCGTTTTTCTTGAGTGGTTGGGCTAAAATTTCAAGCTGTTCAAGCCCGATGTAGCCCATTCGGTAAGCAATTTCTTCCAGTGATGCCACTTTAAGATTTTGTTGCTTTTGAATCGTGGCAATAAAGGATGACGCTTCGAGCAAAGATTCATGCGTTCCTGTATCTAACCAAGCATAACCACGGCCCATGACTTGGACATCCAAATCACCACGGTCCAAGTAGGCTTGGTTAATGTCAGAAATTTCAATTTCCCCTCGCGCTGATGGCTTCACATTGGCAGCAATTTCCACCACGTCATTGTCGTAGAAGTACAAACCAGTTACGGCATAGTTTGACTTTGGGTGTTCTGGCTTTTCAACAATCGATAAAGCCTTGCCTTCTTCGTCAAATTCCACGACGCCAAAACGTTCTGGATCATGAACTTGGTAACCAAAGACGGTAGCCCCAGTAGTTTTTTGTGCGGCAGCTTGTAGTTTTTCCGATAAGCCAGCGCCGTAGAAAATGTTATCGCCTAATACCAACGCCACCGTGTCATCACCAATAAAATCAGCCCCAACAATAAAGGCGTCCGCCAACCCACGTGGTTCTTCTTGAATGGCATATTCAATGTTCAAGCCTAAGTCATGGCCATCACCAAACAATGATTCAAATTGGCCAACATATTCTGGCGTTGAGATCAACAAAATTTCTTTAATACCGGCCAACATCAAGACTGACAAGGGATAATAGATCATTGGCTTGTCATAAATCGGCACCAATTGCTTACTGGTCGCTTTGGTAATGGGATATAGTCGTGTGCCGGAACCGCCGGCGAGGATAATACCTTTCATGGTTAGGTCTCCTTATTATATTATTAAAACAACTGGAATTTTAAAATGAAAAAAGATGCAATACTTGCTATACAATGCACATTTACACTTTTATCAATTTTTTATTATCCGATCTGCCTTGAGGTAATTTTTTTAACTAAATAGATTAATACCTTCGCAATACTTTTTATAAAAAGCAATGGATATTTTAGCGAAATTATTTTCAAAATCCTAAGAATTTCTTTGTTTTTTTCAGAAAATGATAATTCATTATCAAACAGAAGAGATCGCAATATTACTTTAGAATAAAAATTAGATATTGCATAATCTGACATGGTGTTTTGATGCTTTTTTAACCATGTTTCAGTATATTTCCATCTTTGTTTTGTTCCAACTGATGTGCCAACTTTATGAACTGTATAATATGTAACGACTTTTGGTAAAAAGTCAATTACCACATTAGGTATTCTTTCCATATTTACAAGCCAGTCCCAATCTTGGTGTTTAATGATTGATTCATCAAATTTATTTTTCAAAAAAAGGTCACGATTTCCAAAAAAACTTGATGTTTGAATGAAACCGTTTGATCCATCAAAAAAATAATCTAATATACTTTGATTATGCTGAATACCTACCGTCGGATGTGTTGTATCAGATACTATCCCTTCCTTTAAAAAACGAGTTTGACCAAATGAAAAATAATACTGACCCTTCTCATGATTTAAAGCAGCATGAACTTGTAATGCTATTTTATCAGTTGTCCATACATCATCATCATCCATTAACGCAATATACGAACCACTTGCTTTAGCTACACCGATATTTCTCGAAACATTAGCATTATGGGCACCAGCAGCAGAGTACACTGTTACTTTTTTTAATATGTCATGATCAAATTGCAAATTTTGATCAACAACAACTATTATCTCTATATTGGGATATGTTTGCGACGCCACACTTTTAATCGCGTTAACTAAATATTCTTTCCCCATACTGGTAATTACTACAGATACTAGCGGCTCTTTCATTTTTTATATTCTCCTTAGGACTATAAATAACTAATAATTGAAGTGACAGTTGGAAGTATTAAATTCGAATAAACCAACTTGCTCGACCACCAAAGTCCCATTGCTCCAATACCAATAATTCCAACAAATGTACTTAATGATAGATAGCTTCTTTTATGTTCCTTTGAAAGTATGGCCATGAGAATTAAAATTAAAATCCACTCATTTCTTAATAATCTAAAGAAATTGAAGTTAACCGAAATCAAAAGAACCAATAAATAATTAAATTTTTCTATCCCAGTTAAAACTGCCAAACTAAGTGAAGAATTTTGAATTTGACTTTTAATTTTGTACTCTCGAATTAAAATCACTAAGACAGTTATAATTACGGCTAATTGTATTGAATAAACATATAATTCATGTCCTGTAACTTGTCCTCCACCTTTAGCATCACTTTGTAAGTATCCTTGGACAAAGTGAACTGGCAATATTGATTGTACTCGATTTAATATTGGTGCCATAGTATAATGAGCCGCAAAGAAAATTAATAATGTGGAAAAAAAAGTCTTTACTGCCACCAAAAATGAAGAACTTTCTGTTCCTATTTTTTTAGGATTTGACATATAAAATTTACAAAAAAGTAAGATAAATATATATAAAAAACCACTAATTTGTACCGATCCAGCAAGGATAATCATTAAAATAAAGAAAATACTACTTTTCTTTGTAGGGCCTGTCTTAAGTAGCAAGGCTAGTCCAATAAAAACAATACCAAACATGATAGTGTTCCGAAGTTGAACCTGATCAATGAAAAATGTAGAAAAAAAGTAACCAACGAGTACTAAACTCCAGTCTTTGCTTATTTTTCTAAAACCGTACCAAAAAATAAATGTTACGATAATCAAAAAAGTCCATCGTGTTTGATCAAAAGAAAAACCAAAATCACTAAACGTTCGCAATAACCAAATAAACCCTGATTCCATATCTACACTATTTGGATTTTCAAATGCATATAAGTATGCCTCATAATCGTTATTCATATAAATATCGTGAGGCACAAGAAATATTATCCAAATCAACAAAGCCAAGGAGATATAACTTGATACAATATTTTTTTTAAAAATGCCTACGCATATCACACAAAGCATAATAGCAACTATCATACATTCATCTTCCTTGACTGTAGATATCGAACAATAATAGCAATTCCCATTTTTATCCGATTAGTTATTCGACGATAAAAAGATATTTTGAAATATCCAGTTAAATTATTTTGATGTCGTCGGTATAATACCTCAACATTTTTAGATAATATAACTTCTCCACCTAACATTTCGTTAACTAGTCCAATCCATTGATCATGCATAGCTATTTGCCTTGGAAACGGTAAAATGTATGGCTTTAGATTAGAAGAAAATGCCATCATTGCCCCTATGTATGTATTTTTTGTTAGATTGGACATAATGCCACGTTTAAAGGGAATTTGTTTCACACCGTCATCTTCCCCAAATTCATTAATAGTTTTATGCTTAGAATGATAAACAGCAAAATTTTCTCTTCCTTCAAAAGACTTCCTAATGTTACCTAATCGCCAGTTTTCCCAAATGTCGTCCTGATCCGCTAGGACAATTATGTCCCCTTTTGTATTTTTAATTGCAAACTCAAAGTTTTTGATTACCCCATTTTTTGGACCTTGAATTAAACGAATTCTTGGATCCGAAAATTGTAAGATTATGTTGATAGTTTGATCGGTGGAACCATCATCAGAAATCACTAACTCATCATCGTTGCTCATCTGTGAAAGAATCGATGATATTTGTTCTTTTATATACGATTCACCATTGTAGCTGGCCATTGCAATGCTAATGTTCTTCATTAGAAATCATCCTTTTAAAAAAAAGTAAACTTCTGTACCTTAAAGACAATTTAAGGGCGTGTCTAAAAACGGATAAATAAACTGAACTTCCATAAATTTTAGAATAAATTTTAGAGTCATTCAAATAGGTTTCAAACCTTTTAGAAGCTTTTGTTATGTTGTACTCATTATCAGAAAAATTTTGAAGTAAGACTACGGGAATTGTTTCTATGGTAATTTTATTTAACGATACTTTGTTAAAAAAATCGTGATCGACATAGTCAAGAAATAAATCTTCATCAAATCGAATTGTTTCAAATATTTTTTTTGATACACACATTCCAGAGTTTATAGCGCTAAATTCAGGAATTTTATCAAAATTAAACAACCTTTTCTTTCTTGAAATTGGTGAAATTTTTTTTTCATCAGCATTTACTTCTGGAACAATAATTTGACTTTCAGAATTTAATTTCGAACTCAGTACGGATATAAAATTATTAGGAATTTCTGTATCTTGATCAAAGAAAACAATAAAATCGTATTGTTTTTTGACTACTTTTACTGCATCATTATAGGTTTTCCCAAGGCCTAAATTGTCTGTCTTGATATAGTTAATCCCCATTACTTTTGAGGTATTTCTATTTTCAAAAGATATATCTTCATTTGAACTATTATCAAATACATATATTTGGTTACTATCGATTTGATTCCTAATCGCAATCAATGATTCAGATTTATCAACAGTAACATTATATATAATTAAACATACTGCTAATGATACGCGCGGTACTGTTTCATTTTTTACCAAAGTTTCCATCCCCACTTATTCATGTACTTACACAAACTCGTCACCATAATTAAACTATACTTCATATTCCTTGAACTAGCTCTCTCCCAACTGTGAATAACGTTAACCGTTGGTACAAACATAGCTGTCGAGATTTCATTTATTTTTCTCGTTAAGTCACTGTCTTCATAGTACATGAAATATCTCTCATCAAATCCATCTACTAATTTGAAAATGTCTGTTCTAACCATCATAAATGCTCCTGAAGCATTTTCTATAGGTAAAATCTTATTGTAACCTGTGCTTTTATTAACAAATTTATCCTGTCTTCGACTAAAAACACTATTTCCTAAAAATCTTATAGCCGCATCGAAAACAGTGGGTTGATTTCTGAACAAATACTGAATTGTCCCATCAGTATTTAAAATTAACGGCGACAATAATCCGATTTTCGAATTTTCATCCATAAATTTTATCATTCTATTTAATATTATTCGATTTGGAATACTAATATCAGGATTCACAATAAAATGGTATACAGAGTCGAGTCTATTAAGAACTTGATTGTGTCCAAATCCAAATCCTGAATTTCTAGACTTAATAATTTCAAGTCCCTTTATGTTCATATTTTTTATTACTTTTACAGTTTCATCGCTTGATTCATTATCTATAATAAATATTTTGAAACTATACTGATCATCTACCGCTTCCACAATTGAACTAATGGTATTCGCAATGATATCTTCATTATTATGTGTAACAATAGCAAAAGATAGGTTGTTACGCTCTTTCATTTTTCATTTTCCTTGTTTAACTGACCAGTCTAATTTATGGTTTTTTTATCTTCCATCTTTTCAATGACGTCTTTAAAGATACCGTCACGTTTTATAACTGATACCAAAGTTTCAATTATTAATACAACATCGAGTTGCATACTTAATCGACTAGCATATTTAGCGTCATAGGCAGCCTTATTTTCATCAGTAATATTATTTCGACCATTTACTTGGGCTAACCCAGAAATACCTGGCCTAACTTGATCGGCACCGCTTTTTTTACGTAATGGCAGATTGCAAGAAATAACTTGAACGAATTTAGTGACGTAGATTAAGTAAGAAGATCTCGATTGGTGT
>NZ_BMWM01000008.1 GCF_014651235.1 Leuconostoc lactis KCTC 3528 = DSM 20202
ACCATTAAAGACCTTGATGGGTTTTTCTGTCCACTTAAATGTTCAACTTAAATTTTACAATCTGCCATAATGAAAAATGTAAGCGGTTACAAAAGGAGAAAATCATGCAATACATTAACTACTTTAACCATGATGCCTACACAAACATTGCCATGGATGCGTGGTTATTAAAGCATTTAAAACCAACCGAACCAGTTTTTGCTTTGTGGCAAAATCAACGGGCCGTCATTGTCGGTGAAAATCAAAATACGTTTTCTGAAGTGAACGCTGACTATGTCACTGAAAATGATGTGCAAGTTGTCAGACGAGTTTCTGGTGGTGGGGCAGTTTATCATGATTTAGGGAACATTTGCTTTACTTTTTTTGTACCGGTGGTTAGTAGTGCCAGCGTTGATTTTCATCAATTTGTGCAGCCAATGGCAGATGCTCTAGCAGCAGTTGGCATTGACGTGACCATTTCGGGTCGTAATGATTTGGAGATTGATGGCAAGAAAGTGTCTGGTAATGCGCAGCGCTATGCGGGTGGTTATTTAATGCATCATGGCACATTGTTGTGGGATACCGATGTGGATGCAATGGTAAGGTCGTTAAACGTGGCTGACGAAAAGTTTATGTCGAAAGCAGCAAAGTCAGTTCGCGCACGAGTGGGTAATATTAAGGATTATGCCCCTGATAATTTGACCATCGATGAATTTATCGCACAATTACGCTATTATCTCACTAATGAAGGGCGAGATGGGGAATATCAGTTAACCGACACACAAAAAACGGCGATTTTAGCCTTACGTGATCAACAGTTTGCGCAGTGGTCATGGAATTATGGGCAAAGTCCGGATTTTATGTATCACAACCATGCGAAATATCAAGGTGGCAGCATCGACGTACATGTTAATGCGGTTGATGGCAAAATCACTGATATTGATTTCACGGGTGACTTTTTGGGTGTGCGTGATTGGCGTGAGATTCAACCACAATTTATTGGCTTACCGTTTACCAAGACTGCAGTGGCTGGCGTGTTATTAGCAAATCAAGATGGCCAGTACTTTGGCACGATCACGAACGAGGAACTTTTGGCAGTATTTTTTCAGAAAGATGAGGTAGAAACGCATGTCTGATATCACAGTAACAAATGAGAAAATTTTGGACTTTAGTGGCCAATTAGCGCTGCAGGATGAGACATTTCCAACGCTGCAGATTTTAAATCCTGCGGGTGAGATTGTTGATGAAGCTGGTTTAGCACGTGCAAACTTGTCATCGGAAGACTTAGTCCAAATCATGCAGCGGATGTTGTTGAGTCGACAGTTGGATATTCGGTCAACCAAGCTTGCTAAACAAGGACGCTTTGGCTTCTTTGCGCCAACAGCTGGCCAAGAAGCCTCACAAATGGCATCTTCTTATGCCTTTAATGATAATGATTGGCTTATGCCAGGTTATCGTGACATTCCACAAATTATTGTGAAAGGGTGGCCGATTTGGAAAGCGATTCTTTGGTCACGTGGTCATGTATTAGGTAATGTGTTCACAACGGCAGATGAGCAACCCGTCAATGCTTGGATGCCACAAATTATTATCGGCGCGCAATACGTTGAAGCAGCTGGGATTGGTTTAGGACTCAAAAAGCGGCAAAAAGACGCGGTTGCCTATGCCTATACGGGTGATGGCGGTTCGTCACAAGGTGACTTTTACGAAGGGGTCAATTTTGCTGGTGCCTATCAAGCCAATGCCGTCTTCTTTATTCAAAATAATGGCTACGCCATTTCAACACCACGTGGGTTACAAACGGCAGCAACCCATTTGGCGGCCAAAGGTTGGGCTGCTGGAGTACCGAGTGTCGTGGTTGATGGGAATGATCCAATTGCCGTTTATTTGGCGGCTAAGGAGGCGCGTCAGTGGGCAGTATCAGGTAATGGGCCAGTCTTGATTGAAACGCTGACAGATCGCTTAGAGCCGCATTCAACTGCGGGTGACGATCCATTGCGTTATCGCACACAAGATGACATTGATGCTTGGTGGGCAAAAGAACCTCTTATCCGCATGCGCAAGTTTATGACCGACCAAGGTATTTGGGATGAGGAAAAGGAAGCAGCTTATATTGCGGAAGTCAATGCCTTAATTGATGAACAAATTAAGATTGCGGATAATGTGCCAAAGCAAAAGATTTCTGATTTAATTAAAAATACACTTGAAGTCCCAAGCTATGCCATGACGGAACAAATCGTAAAGTTTGAAAGTGAGGGAAAGTAAAATGGCTGTTAAAAGTTATATTGATGCTGTCCGTGAGGCAATGGATCTTGCCCTTGGTCAAGACGAGAACGTCCTCATTTTTGGTGAAGATGTTGGCAAAAATGGTGGGGTGTTCCGAGCCACGGATGGTTTGCAAGCCAAATACGGCGAAGATCGGGTGTTTAACACGCCTTTAGCTGAATCAGGTATTGGTGGACTTGCCATTGGCTTAACCACACAAAATTATCGGCCAGTGATGGAAATTCAATTCTTTGGTTTTGTGTTTGAAGTGATGGATTCCATTGCTGGGCAAATGGCTCGTAATCGTTTCCGTTTTGGTGGGACAAAGCAAATGCCAATTGTGGTTCGCGCACCCTATGGCGGTGGCACGAAGACACCAGAAATGCATGCGGATAATCTCGAAGGGATTGTGGCCCAAATTCCTGGGATTCGGGTCGTGATGCCGGCTAACCCAGCAGATGCTAAAGGCCTACTGCTCAGTGCAATCGAATCAAATGATCCTGTGGTTTTTTTGGAAAACTTGCATCTCTATCGTTCATTAAAAGGCGAGGTGCCAGAAGGTTACTACACAACGCCACTTGATCAAGCAGCAATTGCGCGTGAGGGCAGTGATGTGTCAATCATTTCCTACGGTGGCGGAGTACCAGTCGCGTTGAAGGCGGCAGAAGCCCTAGCAAAAGACAATATTTCGGCCGAAGTTCTAGACTTACGGACGGTTTCGCCACTTGATATTTCGAGTATTGGTGCCACAGTCCAAAAAACTGGTCGCGTGGTTGTTGTCCAAGAAGCCCAACGCATGGCTGGTATTGGTGCCAATGTCATGAGTGAAATTGCTGAGCGCTTTATTTTAGATTTGAAAGTGCCAATCGGTCGGGTGGCGGCACCGGACTCAGTTTACCCATTTGGTCAAGCTGAAAACGATTGGATGATCAAAGCAGATGATGTCGTGGCAAAAGTGATGGAGGTTGTGAATTATGACTGAGATTTTTAAAATGCCAGATATTGGTGAAGGGATGGCCGAAGGCGATATTACGTTATGGCTGGTTAAAGTTGGCGACACGGTTGCCATGGATGATCCCGTTGCCGAAGTGCAAAATGATAAGTTAATTCAAGAAATTTTATCACCCTATGCGGGGAAAGTCACCAAGTTATTTGTCGAGGCGGGGGCAACAGTATCCGTCGGCGATCCTTTGATTGAATTTGATGGGGATGGCAGTGGTGCTGCTACTGCAACGCCAGAATCAGCATCTGAAATGGCATCGGTTGCATCTGAACCTGAGCCAACACGGCCGACCCCCGAACCTGCTACCAGCACGGTTCAGACGGTGAATGGGCACGTCTTGGCGATGCCTTCAGTGCGTCATTTGGCGTTTGAAAAAGGCATTGACCTGACGCAAGTACCCGCTACGGGTCGGCATGGCCATGTGACTTTGGCCGATGTGATGAACTTCCAAGTAGATACCACAGCAGCGCCCACACCGGTGGCTGCTGTGGCCCCAGCGGCACCAACCCCACCAAAGCCTGCAGATAACAAGCCAGAACAACCTGTTGCACCAGCGCCACTACATGAAGGTCGGCAACCAATGACACCAATCCGGAAGGTCATTGCCAAAGCGATGGCCAACCAGAACGCAACGATTCCGGCGGTCACTAACTTTGATAGTGTTGAGGTGAGTCAACTGGTGGCACATCGTCAACAGTTTAAAGCACAGGCGGCTGCACAAGGGATTCATTTGAATTACTTGGCTTATGTGGTGAAAGCGTTGGCGGCGACGGCTAAAAAATTCCCAGAAATTAATGCCAGTTTGGATATGACCACCCAAGAAATTGTTTACCATGATGAGGTTAACATGGGGATTGCGGTGAATGCACCGTCTGGTTTGTTTGTACCGGTCGTGGCGCAAGCTGACCGGAAGTCGATTTTTCAAATTGCCAAAGAAATTGCCATCTTGGCCGATGCCGTGCGTGATGGGTCGATTTCGCCTAAGCAAATGCAAGGCAGCACGATGACGATTTCTAACCTCGGTTCAGCACGAGGCACTTGGTTCACACCGATTATTAATGGCCATGAAGTGATGATTCTTGGCTTAGGCTCAATTGTCAAGGAGCCAGTCGTCAATGCAGCTGGAGAAATTGTGGTGGGTCAGAATATGAAATTGTCCTTAACTTATGATCACCGGTTGATTGATGGTATGTTAGGTCAAAGTGCCTTGAATTATTTGAAGCAGTTATTGGCCGATCCGGCGTATATGTTGATGGAGGTGTAAGATGGTTGTTGGCGCACAAGCACGTGAAATTGATACAGTTGTGATTGGTTCTGGGCCTGGCGGTTATGTGGCAGCCATTCGTGCCGCCGAATTGGGGCAAAAGGTGACCATTATTGAGCGCGACGCCATTGGCGGCGTTTGTCTGAATGTCGGCTGCATTCCATCAAAAGCGTTAATCCATGTTGGTCATCGCTACCAAGAAGCCCAATCAGACACACCATTTGGTCTGACAACCAGTGGGGCAACCTTAGATTGGCAACAAACCCAAGATTGGAAGCAAAATCAAGTCGTGAATACCTTAACCAGTGGGGTGGCGATGCTGTTGAAAAAGCATCAGGTAGAAATTGTCTACGGGGAAGCGACTTTTACCGATAATGAAACATTAAACGTGGTGCAAGAAGATGGCCACGAATTATTACAATTCAACAACGCTATTATCGCAACTGGGTCGCGGCCGGTTGCGATTCCAAGTATGCCATTTGGTGGTCGTATTATTGACTCAACGGGTGCCTTAAGTTTACCTGAAGTGCCTAAGCGTTTAATTATTGTCGGTGGCGGTGTCATTGGTTCTGAGTTAGGTGGTGCCTATGCCAACCTTGGTGCACAAGTCACCATCATTGAGGGACTAGATCATACCCTCAATGGGTTTGACGCCGAAATGACACGACCAGTTTTGGCTGACTTTAAGCAAAAGGGTGGCGTGATCGTCACTGACGCGCAGGCCAAGGCAGCCACGCAAACTGATGATGAGGTGCGTCTCACGTACACCGTGGCTGGCGAGGCGCACACGATTACTGGTGATTATCTACTCTTGGCGGTTGGCCGTCGGGCAAACACGGATACCTTGGGCTTAAACAACACGGATGTGAAACTCACAGATCGTGGATTGATTGAAATTGCGGATAACATGCAGACGAGCGTGCCACATATTTATGCCATTGGGGATGTAACTGCAGGGCCACAACTGGCCCATAAGGCGAGCTTCCAGGGTAAGATTGCCGCTGCAGCGATTGCGGGGGATCCGCAAGCACATGACCTGCATTATGGGTTACCAGCCGTTGCGTATACGCAAGTTGAGCTGGCAACTGTTGGCGAGACACCAGAATCAGCCCAAGCCAACCAACTGGACGTTAAAGTGTCCAAATTCCCCTTTGCGGCCAATGGTCGTGCCATTTCAATGGAAGAAACGGCGGGGTTCATCCGCTTAATCAGTGATAAGACCTCCAATGCAGTGTTAGGGGCGCAAATTGTTGGCCCAAGTGCTTCGGATTTGATTTCAGAGTTGGCTTTGGCCATTGAAAATGGCCTGACCACACAAGATATTTCATTGACGATTCACCCACATCCAACCTTGGGTGAGGCGATTATGGATACCGCTGAATTGGCAGATGGGTTACCCATTCACATTTAACATGCAATACTGACATAAGCAGCAAATGACGTTGCCAACACTTGGCAACGTCATTTTAATTCTAGGAGAGTTATGGTTTATATTACAACAAACGACAACGTACAATTAGCCTATCACGTTTATGGGATTGGCCAGCCAATTGTCTTAATTGCTGGCTATTCTGGCAACCAAGCGACGTGGACAGCACAAATTCCGGCATTCGTAGCAGCCGGGTATCAAGTGATTACTTATGACCGCCGCAATCATGGGCAGAGTGATCAGGTGGCCTATGGGATGCGGCTATCGCGTCACGGGATGGATCTCGCCACGATTATCTCAGCCTTAGCACTCAAACAACCCATTTTATTAGGGCATTCGATGGGCGCCAGCACAATTTGGGCGTATTTGTCACTATTCGGGGATGCTGACATTCGTGCTGTGATTACTGAAGATCAAATCCCCAAAATGATTCAGACAGCGGACTGGCCGTATGGTTTGTTGGGGGCTGATGGGCAACATTTGCAGGCGGCCTTGACCCAATTACCCGTCACCAAATTGACCAACATGAAGCTCTCGGCTGACATCAAACGTGCCATTGGACAACATTTCTACCCATTTGATTTCAATTTCAATGCCCCGTTATTACTGAATAGTGCGGTGCAAGATTGGCGGGATGTTTTGCGGCGTGAAGCGGTGCCGCACTTGTTTATTGCGGGTGGC
Source organism: Leuconostoc lactis KCTC 3528 = DSM 20202 (assembly GCF_014651235.1). Classification (GTDB taxonomy): domain Bacteria; phylum Bacillota; class Bacilli; order Lactobacillales; family Lactobacillaceae; genus Leuconostoc; species Leuconostoc lactis. The sequence goes on from NZ_BMWM01000008.1 coordinate 6,622, forward strand.
CAGTCACCATTATGGCCAGCTGAACATGCCAAAGTGTTAGCACAGATGACGGCGCATGGGCAATACGTCATTCTGCCTGAAGCCGGCCATATCCCCCATATTGAAGATCCAGCGACGTTTAATGACGCAATTTTGACTTTCTTAAAGCGTTTATAAAAAAGCAACGGCCATCATTGGCTGTTGCCTGGATAATCAGTTAGCATTAAGCAAACAAAAAAATCAGCCGTTAATGGCTGATTGGTTTTAAAAGCGTGATTGATGTGCCGCGACGCTGCGACGAATAGCTTGCTTTGACACTTCTTCGTGTTGTGCTTCAGCTTCTTCGGCTGGCTTGATAACTGTTTGGCGATACCCAAGTGCAGAAGCAGCAGCAACAAGGGCTGATCCAATAATACCAACGATAACGCCTGACTTAAATGACTTCATAATCCCTCTCTTTTCTTACGTTTTTCTAAAGTCTATTATCAACTATTTTGCCTTATTTGTAAATGAATTTAGTATAATAAAAATTATGACAAAACAAACACAAATTATTGCGCATCGCGGTTATCGCGCGGTGGCCCCTGAAAATACATTACCAGCGTTTGAAGCAGCCTTGGCGTATGACATTGATATGCTCGAAATGGATTTGCATCGGACCAAAGATGGCCACCTTGTCGTGATTCATGACGAAACGGTTGATCGCACAACGAACGGGACTGGTCTTGTCAAAGACCTGACTTTAGCTGAGATTAAAGCGTTAGATGCCGGCCAATATAAAGACCCCAAAATGCTCGGCGTGACGGTGCCAACTTTTGCGGAATTTTTAACGTTTTTGCAAGCACAACATTTTGCTAAAACGTTACTGATTGAAATTAAGACAGATCATCAGGACTATCCAGGTATTGAGGCTGATATTTTAGCGTTGGTGGCTGAGTTTAAGCCAAGTTATCCAATTATTTATCAAAGTTTTAATTTGGAAACCCTAAAGACCATTCGTCGGTTAGCGCCAACAGCTGATATCGCAGCGCTAGCGGTATGGGGCGGCTATAAGGTCTATTGGTTAAAATGGCGTGGGGTCTTTGATTATGTCCATGTCGATATGCGTATTTTAAAGCATAAGCCGAAAATTTTTTGGCGCTCAAATTGGCATACCCGTGTTTGGACTGTGGACAACGAAGCTGATATGCGCCGAGTGTTTAAAGCGGGGTTACGGGGTTTGATTACCAATAACGTGGCGCTGGCGACGCGCATTCGTCAAGAAATGCAAGGAGGGCAGCATGACTAAAATTGTCGTAATTGCAGGGCCAACCGCTTCTGGTAAAAGTGATTTGGCCATTAAAATGGCGCAACAATTTAATGGCGAAATTATTTCTGCTGACGCCATGCAAATTTATCGGACGTTAGATGTGGGTACAGCGAAGGTGAGTCCAGAGGAGCAAGCATTGGTGCCGCATCATTTAATTGATATTGTTGATGTGACAGCTAACTTTTCAGTCGCGGATTTCGTGGCGCAAGCGGATCAAGCGATTGCTGATATTGTGTCACGGGGGAAATTACCGATTATTGCTGGCGGGACTGGTTTTTATGTGAAGGCCCTACTTGGCGCGCAACCACTAGAGTATGTGGCGAGTGATGTGACGGAAGTGGCTGCCTTACAAGCTGAGGCGTTACCTGACTTAGTCGCAATGTTGCAGGGATTAGATCAATCGTTGGCTGAACGGGTTGACTTAAACAATAAACAACGCGTTATCCGCGCCATCCAAATTGCACGGCATGGCAAACACGATGCGCAACCAGCACGACCAAACTATGAGGCCTTCGTGGTGGGTTTGGATTGGTCACGTGAGGTTTTGTATGAGCGGATCAACGCCCGCGCCGAGAAAATGTTAGCAGCAGGGGTGCTTGATGAGGCTAACCGGATTTTAGCGGCGGGTGGTGAAACCATTCAAGCTGGTAAAGCCATTGGGTATAAAGAATTCTTCCCGTATTTAACTGGGAATGTGACACTCGCGGAAGCCACTGCGCAAATGCAACAAGATTCGCGCCGTTATGCAAAACGCCAATTGACTTATTTGCGGCATCAAATTCCTGGCTTGATTTGGTTACCAGGTCAGCATGCGGCTACGATGTTGTCAGACTGGTTGACAACGTGGTTAGCCGCATCAGAATAAAAAAACACGCCATGTGACAACACATGGCGTGTTTTTTTATGCTTCGAGTTGTGTTTGTTGCAACTGGAGTGATTGTGCCTGGTTAATTTCAGTATACAGTGCAGTTGCTAAAGCAACTGGAATTTTATCCGTTGCGACTTGTTGTTGAACAAACGAGTATTCTGCCTGGAAGGCTTGGATATACCATTGACTATCAACAGGTGGTTGACTGGTGTCATAATCGCGACGCACGCGGGCAAAATAGTGATTAAACGCACGGCGGACGAGATGAATATCATGGGTATCCTGCTTTTGGTCAACACGGGCCTGTAAGAGATCATCCAAATGGGCATTGACAGTAGTGTCAACCGCATCATTTAAAGCAAGTAAATCGGTGATGAGTGCTTGCCAAGCGGCATGTTGTGGGTTATCGGCTGTTTGTTGCGTTGCTGGGTGTGTTTTTAAGAAGTGTGCCTGCAATCGTTGCCATTGCCAACGGCGCACTAACTGACGTAGTCGACGACTGATGTTCTGTCGTAATTTTGACCAACCATGCGCATCGCTGTCATGTTGTTGCATCAGAAGGGTCATAATTTTCTGATAGGCCAAAATCACGTGATCAGGATAAGCCGTCATGACGGGTTGGCTTTGAAGATAGTTAGCAATAAAGGCTTGTGTTTGACTAAATAAGGTCTGGTAGGCGGCTGTCACGGTCTGTTTATCTTCGGTAGCGTGCCAACCTTTTTGTGATTGCAGATAGTTCGTTACCGTTTCACGGGCTTGTTGATCAGTCATTTGTTGTCTAATTTGTAAAATGGCAAAATCAACCATGGCATTACGCGTTGCTATGAGTTGTTGCTGCGTGTAGGTTACTTGCTTTTTGGGTAAAATCAGTGGTAATGCCACTGCCGAGACGATCATACTGAGCAAAATGACTATAGTCGCTACAATAATTAACTGTTCGCGAAAAGGAAACGGCTGTTGCCCAATTATATGCGGTAGGGAGAAGGCCATTGCCAAAGTCACGGTACCGTGGACACCACTGGTAGCAAAAACACGCGCGTTGAATGTGTGTGTTTTAGTGTGTTGTGGGCCAAAAAATTCCTTTGCTTGGCCTTGTTTTTGATAGGTTGCCCAGATAAAGCGGACCGCAAACATCAACAGATAGATCAAAATGGCTAACCCAACGAGTTGTAATGTGGCGACAAAGCCAATTGCTGTGATTTCTTGCCAAACAGTTGGCAAAGCAATACCCAATAACAAAAAGACAACGGCATTGAGCAAAGTGGCAATCATTTGCCAAATTGTGGTCTGCGTTAATTGCACGTTAGTTGATGTTAGCTTGAGCTTCCGTGATTCCCAATTATGGACAATACCCGTTGCCACAACTGCTAAAATACCGGATGTTTGGGCACTTTCAGCTAATAAATAAATGGCAAAAGGTGTCAGTAAGCTAATTGTGATAACGGTTGTGTCAGGGTTGAGTGTGCGGAAAGTAATGTTGCTGCGGACCCAAACAATCGCAAAACCACCAATAATGCCGATAATGACCCCAACACCGGCGACAAAAACAAAGTGCGCGAGACCCTCAAATAGGGATAAATGGCCATTTTTTAAAACAGATAGGGCGAGATCTAAGATGACCAAACCAGTGGCGTCGTTAAATAATGATTCGAGTTCTAAGGCATTGTTAACACCAGTTGGCATTTCTGTTCCAGCGGTAAGTGATTTAACGGCCACAGCGTCTGTTGGGACAACGATGGCTGCTAAGGCGATGGCTAATGGCAACGGCCATGCGGATTCAATCCAGCTAGAGAGGAAACCGACGGCAATCGCAGAAACGGCCGCCAACAAGACAGACAGGGTAAAAATCATCCGAAAGCGTTTTTTAATGACAGCAAAAGATTGCTGCTGGCCATCTAAAAACATCAGCGGGGCAATCACCACCAACATAAAAAATTCTGGTTCGAGTTCAAAATGATGAAATGTCGGGGTAAAAGATAAGCCAATCCCGACTAAAATAAAAATAAATGTTTCTGGCAGTTTGGGTATAAATTGTTTAATCATATTGGTACTGATGATACCAATCAGTAATAGGGATACAACGGTTAGGGTCGTCATGTGCTAGCTCCAAGGGTTTAAAGTAATCAATGTGTGCTGGTCGATGCTAAAAAACGTGCAAATTGGGCAATTGGCACGTTTGACAGGTTAACTTTCCGGATTAGGGATTGTTAAGGCATTATTATGGATATAGCTGCGAAAAGTTTTAAAGGTGTCCGCAAACAAATCATCTGGTTCGATGCTTAACATGTCTTTTGGGAAGAAGAACCGCTGATCTAATGACGCTTTACCCTTGATGGCAGCAACTAAGGGGGATAACTCTGACAATTCACGGTGTGAGCCGTCATCTAAAATAAATTCAATCTGTGTTCGCGGCTTAGCCACATTCGGCTTATAGTCATCATAAGGGAGATCATAGGCGTCATTTCTAGCTGTGTAATAAACTGGATTGTAACCAGTAAAGGCCACTAATTGTTCCAATTCTTCTAAAAGTGGTGCGGTATTATCGTCAATAACAATCGACTTTAACGGTCGACGATCGAGGAAACGACGGGATAAATCAGATAAAATCTTATCTGGGTGATCGCGCCACATCGCAATGTAAGCCATAAAAACATGGTCATCTAGGCGTAAATAGTCTGCGGTCGATAATTGTTCACCGTTAAATAATGGCGTGAGTAAGGGGCCAAACGTGCTGGTATTTTGACTCGATTCGGTGCGGTAAAGTTCTTGTGCACGCCGCAGTAAATGTTCCAGCAAAACTTCCATTCCACGTGATACGGGATGGAAATAAACTTGCAGATACATTTGATAGCGACTCACGACATAATCTTCAACCGCATGCATCCCGGCAATATCAAAGCCAATCCCTGTTGGGGTTGGTTTCATCGTGCGTAGAATGCGGTCAATATCGAATTCACCATATTTTGTCCCAGTATAGTAAGCATCGCGTAGGAGGTAATCCATGCGATCGACGTCAAGCTGACTGGAAATCAGTTGGACGACTTGTGGATTATGATAAGTTTTAGCGATAACACTGGCCACTTTATTGGGGAAATCAGGGGAGACACTGGCCAATACGGTATGAATTTCACTGTCACCGGTAATAATAGCTTGGGTCATCGCTTCATGATCGGTGTTAAAAAGATGTTCGAAAGTGTGGGAAAAAGCACCATGTCCAATATCGTGCAATAGGGCAGCAGATAACGTCACGAGCCGTTCGTTGGTATCCCAGAGGCCATCTTCTGGTGAAGTGGACGCATAATATTGCTCAAAATGCTCGGTAATGCGACGGGCAATTTCATAGGCACCAACAGAATGGCCAAAACGTGAATGTTCGGCACCGTGAAAAACAGCGCTGGTAATCCCAAGCTGTTGAATTCGGCGTAAGCGTTGAAATTCAGTCGTATTAATGAGATCAAGGATCACACGATCTTGAATGTGAATGAATTTGTGGATGGGGTCGCGTAGGACCTTCTCGTTGTGTAATTTATCTGTTAACATCATTTGTCCCTTTTGACCTTTCTTATATTATAATAGATAATTAACGAAATGAATGAAAAATGTCGGCGGATTATCAGATGTGTCACACAACCGCCGGCTGACACAAAATAGGCTAGTGTGTCGTATGACCTGAGTCTAAGGGGGGAACTATGTCACAAACACAAAAACAAATGGTGCCATTATCATTAACAACAACTGTTCGTCAAGATGACGACGTCGAGACGTTTAATTTTGACACCGCGGGGGAGTTGTTGGTTAAAAATGACCATGTTTACTTACGTTATACGGAAAACATTGCAGAACAACAAACCAAAGTACGATTTAAATTTGAACCAGACAGTGTCCGCTTGTACCGAACAGGTGACGGACAACAAACTCAACTGGTTTTTGTGCTGGACCAACAGGTGCCAGCTTTCTATCAAACACCGGCGGGGCAAATGCATTTGGCCACTTATACGACCCAGTTACAGACAGCAATCGACCCGGAAAAGGCACAAGGCAAAATTGCAATTGACTATCAGCTCATTGCTAATGACCAGATTGTTGGCGAATACGCGTTACGGTTGCAATTCCAAGCCAAATCTAGTAAACTTAATTAGTTAGAAACTCGAAAGGACGTGCACTATGGCACTCACACAATTAGGCAATCACCCAAAAGAAGAATTAGCATTGGTTGAAATTGCAACTGCAATTTTGGCAGAGCACAAGACAGTTATGCCATTTAGCTCACTGGTTCAAGAAATTCAGGACTTTTTGGCAGTTGATGCGGAGACGTTCCGGTCACGTCTCTCACAATTTTATACCGACTTAAATACAGATGGCTCATTCATCTCACTTGGTAACAATGAATGGGGCTTGCGTGCCTGGTATCCAGTTGATGCCATTGACGAATCAATCCATGAAATGGATGATGACGATGACACACCAAAGCGTAAGAAGGTAGCAAAGAAGGTTAGCGTCTTTGCGGACTCAGCAGCAGATGATGATGTGATCGATTATAACGATGACGATCCTGAAGACGAAGACTTTGGTGAAGTTGCTGAAGAAGAAGTCGACGTGGACGTTGACGACGCTGAAATTGAAGTTGAAGACGATGATGACGAAACAGACATTATTGTTGGTGACGATGAATCAATTGATGATAACTTAACAGAATTAGCCGGCACAAATGATCTTGATGATTTGGGCGACGGTGATATTGAAAAGTAATATTAAAATGCCGTGTTAGCGGCATTTTTTTTTGTGGCTATTGCCGTGTTGGACGCCTAAAATAACGGGTTTTGATGATGTATTAAAAATGTAATAAAAAAGTTTTTGAAAAAGGGTTGCATTTTTGGCGTAACATCTGTAATATATATAAATGTGCTACGGCATGTTTGCTCCTTTAACTCAGTTGGTTAGAGTAGGGGATTTTTAATCCCAAGGTCCTCGGTTCGAGTCCGAGAGGGAGCACTGATTTAACTATCAGGTGACCTTTGGGATATTCCAGGAAAAGCAAGTAACTTTGTTACTTGCTTTTCTTTTTGTTTAAAAGACATTGCAAAAAAAATTGAATCATAGTATTATTGATACAAGCGTTGAGACGGACGGGTTACTAGGTTACCTTAGTAGAGACATCATGGTTGGTGAAAATGATGAAGGGACTAGTGGACTAACTACCGTTGATGCATAATCTGATTAGGTGCAGACTGAAAGGATTGTCGGTGTAATTGGCCGTTACCCCAATTGTTTTAAGTGGTTTGTCAACAGACAGACTTGAAATTGGGTTGGTACCGCGCAAAAGCGCCCCTAGATTAGGTTCTAGGGGCGCTTTTTTTATGCCGTACGTGCAACGAGGGAAAAGTGTGAGGAAAGAGCAATGTTAGATAAACGGAACAGAGAGTTAAACCGAGATTTATCGTCAAATCAAATGCAAATGATTGCCTTGGGCGGGACGATTGGGGTCGGCTTGTTTATGGGATCATCGGCGACGATTAAATGGACCGGTGTGTCAGTTATTTTTGCCTATGCGTTGGCCGGATTTGTTTTATACCTGGTGATGCGAGCGCTAGGGGAAATGTTATTTGTTGATCCAACAGTCGGGTCATTTGCCAACTATGCAACAAAATATATTCATCCACTAGCCGGTTATTTAACCGTCTGGGCGAATGTCTTTCAGTGGTTGACGGTTGGGGTCTCAGAAACGATTGCCGTCGGCGTCTATCTGAATTACTGGTTCCCAGGTGTGCCAATTTGGGTCACTGGGGTTGTCGTCTTGGTAACGTTGACCTTAGCAAATATGGCCACAGTGAAAGCTTATGGGAATATGGAAACTTGGTTTTCAATGATCAAAGTGGTCACGATTATTTTAATGATCATTTTAGGCTTTATGGTAATCTTGCTGGGCTTCGGGAATAATTGGCATCCCATTGGTTTTTCTAATTTGTGGACGCATGGCCCATTCTTTGCTGGTGGCTTAAAAGGCTTTATGTTTGCCTTGTCAATTGTCATGACCTCTTATCAAGGGATTGAAATTATCGGGATTACGGCTGGGGAAACGCAAGATCCGAAGCACGCGATTGTGTCAGCCATTAAGTCAATTGTGGCGCGTATTTTAATTTTCTACATTGGTGCTATTTTTGTTATCATCACGATTTATCCATGGGATAAGTTAGATCAAGTTGGCTCACCCTTTGTGGAAACGTTCTCACGTGTCGGCATTACTGCTGCTGCGGGTATCATTAACTTTGTGATGCTAACAGCTGCCATGTCTGCTTTGAACTCTGGTATTTTTAGTTCAAGTCGCATGCTTTACACGCTGGCGTTGAACAAGGAATTGTCGCCAAAGTTTTTGAAGCTGTCAAAGCATCGTGTACCAACGTTGCCAGTGTTGGCGATGTCAGGTGGTATTTTGATTGGGATTGTGCTTAATGCGTTATTACCACTCTTTTGGCGCGGCAGCTCTAGTGTCTTCGTGCTCGTTTATTCGGCAAGTACGTTGCCAGGTATGGTGCCATGGTTTGTCATTTTGATTAGCCAGATTAAATTTAAGCGTGACAATCCAAACCTACTGGAAGGACATCCGTTTAAGATGCCTTGGGCACCGTACACCAATTACTTTGCCATTGCGATGCTTGTGCTGACATTGGTTTACATGGTGATTAATCCAGAAACACGGATACCATTACTCATTGGCCTAGCCTTTTTGCTGGTGATGTCGGTCGTTTTCTTCATCACCCATCACAAATCAGCCAAGCAATAATCAGAATATCTTCGGCGGCTGGTCGTGAAAAATGATAAAATAGATAAAGATTGAAATTTGGAGGCTAGGGTTGCTAGGTCATATCGGTCAAAAATTGGCTGGACCAGCAACCAACGATATAGATGACTAAAAAAATCGCAATAGACGCCATGGGTGGCGATTACGCCCCGCTTGAAATTGTCAAAGGGGTTGAGCTGGCACGTGACCGCTACCCTGAACTAGAATTTCTGCTATTTGGCACTGAATCAGCGGTCAAGCCACTGGTTCAAAACTGGGAGCGCTTGACACTGATCCCTACAACAGAAGTGATTGAGATGGGGGATGAACCTGTCAAAGCCATGCGTCGTAAGAAGGACTCATCAATGGTGCAAGCAGCTTTGGCAGTTAAAGATGGCCGGGCCGATGCTTTGTTTAGTGCCGGCAATACTGGTGCGTTGTTGTCCAGTGCCATTTTCTTGGTGGGTCGGATCAAAGGGGTCGATCGACCGGCTTTGGCAACGGCTTTACCGAGTTTTGGTGGGGCACATGATCAATTTGTCTTTATGGATTTAGGCGCCAATGCCGAGAGCAAACCAGCCCATCTTTACCAATATGGTATTTTGGGCAGCTTCTATGCCTCACATGTCCTTGGCATTGCGGATCCAACGGTGCGCTTGTTGAATAATGGCGCGGAAGAAGATAAAGGCGATGAAGTGCATAAAACAGCCCATCTTTTGATGAAAGACACGACAGCCTTTAACTTCTTAGGTAACATTGAAGCCCGTGAATTACTGGCCGGAACTGCTGATGTTGTTGTGGCGGATGGTTTCTCTGGTAACGCCGCTTTGAAAGCAACAGAAGGGACTGCTTTAATGATGCTTAAGCAACTTAAAGCAGCAATTATGGCTGCCGGTGTGCGTGGTAAGTTGGGTGGTGCGCTTTTAAAGCCTGCCTTTAAGACAGTGCAAAAGCAACTCGATTATAATGAAGCCGGTGGCGCAGTTATTTTGGGTGTGAAGGCGCCTGTTGTTAAGACGCACGGTTCAGCGAAGGCACCGGCAGTGGCCAACACAATGGGGCAAATTAAGACCATGTTGGACCACCAATTGGTGCCAGATATTGAAACGTTTATTGCAGCACACAAAGACGAATTACAAGCTGGAAAAGAAGCTTTAAGTACACAAGTTAACGGCTAATAGCGAGCTGTGACGATTTGAAGAGATATTGGAGAATAACACATGGCGATGGAAAAAGAAGCAATCTATAACATGATGGCAGATGAAATTGCAACGCGTTTTAGTATTAAGCGTGAAGCGGTGACGCCAGATTTAAACTTTTTGACGGATGTTAATGCGGATTCAATTGATTTTGTTGAATTGGTGTTAGAAGTCGAAGATATGTTTAACGTCAGCATTTCAGATGAAGATGCTGAAAACTTGGTGACGTTACAACAAACAGTTGACTATATCGTCGCACATCAAAATTAAAAATTAGTCATTTGACAGGCGTGCGACATTAAGCTATACTGATTTTCAAGTTAATCATTTTTAATGTGTTGAGAAGAGTAATGTTGTTGGAGTGTCCAGCGAGCTGTGTTTGGTGAAAACAGCCACTTTGGCAATGTGAAGATGAACTCATGACACACGTTCGTGCAGTGCAAGCTAAGCGATCGGTGGGAACCGTTATCTTCCCTAATCGTGCTGACCAAAAGGCAGCGGATTTTTTGAGGTAGTTAACACTACGAACATGGGTGGTACCACGCAAGCAGCGTCCCTATACGAATCATAGCGTTCGTGTAGCGACGCTTTTTTAATACAATAATGATGACCACAACTAAAACAGCATCTTTGGAGGAAAAAACATGTCAGCAGTTCAATCACCAGCACCACTCATTTCTCAGTTACTTGACACTTGGATTCAAGGTGAGGGGAGCCAAGACTTCCCGATGGCCAACTATGCCAATGCGGCGGCTATTTTATATCAAAACGTTGCCGACATTAACTGGGTTGGGTTCTATCTTTATGATGACACTCAAAATCAATTAGTTGTTGGCCCATTTCTGGGCAAGCCAGCAGTTGCGTTGATTGCACCGGAAGCTGGGGTTGTTGGGCACGCATTTAGTGTCCAAGAAACCGTGGTGGTTGATGATGTGAACACCTTTGCCAATCATATTGTCTGCGATCCTAATTCAAACGCTGAAATTGTGATCCCATTGACAACAGCTGGTGGGCGCCGTCTTGGCGTCTTAGACATTGATTCACCAACGCGTCAGCGTTTCTCGGCACAAGATCGTGCGGACTTAGAACATTTTGTGCAAACGTTATTAGCCTATGTCAAATAGTGCCAATAACGCAACAATATTAAATTAGGGGCAGGGCGCATTATCATGCGCCTTGAGGTTTGTGTGTTTAAGACACATAACCGTACATAAAAGGGTAACAAACATGTGGCAAACACTCATGACGCGTCACGATCAATTCGTGACAGCGCTATGGCAACATATTCAATTAACAGTCGCCGCACTCGTGATTGCGGCACTGATTGCGATACCATTGGCGATTTGGGCTGAAAATCATCGGCGCTACGCAGAATGGTTATTACAACTAACGGGTCTCTTTCAAACCTTGCCGTCACTGGCAGTTTTAGGATTACTGATTCCTGTGGTGGGGATTGGGGCACCTGCGGCATTAATTGCCCTGGTGATTTATGCGTTATTACCAATTTTTCAAAATACTTATCTTGGGTTAACGGAGGTTGATCAAGATGTCCGCGATGGGGGTCGTGCTTTAGGGTTATCTCGCCGACAGGTCTTGCGACGAATCCAATTACCATTGGCACAGCCAAGTATTATGGCTGGTCTACGGACGGCCATTGTATTGATTATTGGGACAGCTACCTTAGCGGCGCTGATTGGTGCTGGTGGCTTAGGTGATTTCATTTTGCTTGGTATTAACCGGAATAATACCGATCTTATTTTAATCGGGGCGTTTGCATCAGCGGCCTTAGCGTTAGTTGGTAGTTTTGGCGTTCGGTGGCTTGCCAAGTTGCAGCAAACTTGGCGCCGTGTGGTGTTGGTTGGTTTGAGTGTGCTCTTTATTGGTGGTAGTGTCGCGCCGTTATTACCGCAAAGACAAGCCCCCCAGACGATTACCATTGCGGGTAAACTGGGATCCGAACCAGAAATTCTAATTCACATGTATGCGGCATTGATTAAACAAGCGCAACCAGAGACGCGGGTGATTTTAAAACCAAATTTTGGGGTGACCACCTTTCTGTATGAAGCGTTGACTAGCAAAAAGATTGATCTTTATCCAGAATTTACCGGAACGATCACCGCAACGCTGGCCAAACCGCCAGTGACCTTACCAGTAGGTGCTGATGCCAAAACGACTTATTTAGCTGCTAAAAAGGTTGCGCAAGCACAACAGCTGACGATAACGCAACCCATGCAATTCAACGATACGTATGGGATTGCCGTACCGCAAGATTTGGCCAAGCAATATCATTTAACAACAATTGGGGATTTGCAGCACCTCCCGCACGCCAAGGCAGGGATGACGGCAGAATTCTTAGATCGACCTGATGGCATGCTGGCAATTGAGCAGACGTATGGGTTGAATTTACCCAAGGTGAGTTTGGACCCAGCACTGCGTTATCAAGCTGTGCGTGAACAGCAAGTATCAGTGGTCGATGCTTACACGACTGATTCACAATTAAAGCAATATCATTTGAAGGTGTTGGCTGATGATCGGCATGTTTTCCCAGTTTATCAAGGAGTTGGTCTGATGCGCTCAGATTTTGCCAAAACGCACCCAGAAATTGTGCGTGCGGTGAATCAATTGGCAGGTCACATCACCAATGAAGAGATGCAAACGATGAATTATGCGGTCAATGTCAACCATCAATCGGCAGAGCAAGTCGCCATTAATTATTTGAAAGCACACAAATTACTGAAATGATGACACCAGCAGAATTACAACAGCGCGTGATGTTGCTCTCGCAACAAGCATTTGGTCGACCGTTTCAACATCAAGCCACCTTTAATGCCCGTTTAAAAACGACTGGTGGGCGTTATTTTACGCATAGTCACCATCTCGAGTTTAATCCGAAAATGGCAGCGCTACCTGAATTTGATGGGATTATTAAACATGAATTAGTGCATTATCATTTGCATCTGCAACATCAAGGTTACCGGCATCGTGATCGTGACTTTAAGCAGTTACTGGCAGCAGTCGGTGGCGCGCGCTATGCCCCTAAATTAGCGGTGACAACAGCGCCCAAGCCAAAACGCCTGTGGCGTTATCAGTGTTGCAATGGTCATGTGCTAACCAGACAGCGACGCATTCAAGTCGACAAGTACCGCTGTGGCCAATGTCATGGGACGTTACGGTTGCTTGGGGAAGTTCCCAATTCTTAGTGGCAACATTCAGGTATAATAAAGACATCAGTAACGAGAAAGCGAGTGACATATGATACAACTTATTCTATCGGATCTTGATGAAACTTTACTCAACGATGACGGGACAATCCATCCAGAAAATATCGTAGCTATTCAGGCTTTTACCCAAAATGGCGGTTATTTTGTACCCAATACTGGCCGATCATACAAGTCTGTTTATGGGACATTAGCACAACTTGGCCTTAACAAAACAACGCAATACGTTGTGTCCTATAATGGTGGGGCTATTGTGGCGATTGCCCCAGATGGTCAGGAAGAAATTGTTGTTGAACACGACATGTCGTTGACATTAGCCCAAAAAATATTTGATTTGGGCCAAGTAAACGATGTCGTCGACACGCACGTTTATACGCGCGATAACTTGTACATTTACAATATCTCAGCCACCGATCAACGTTACATGACAGAGCGACAAGTGCCTTATACTGAAATCACGACAACCGATTTGAGCTTTATGGCCAACGAAGGCCCTGTTATGAAGGTTATTTTTGAACATCCCGATCCTGCTGTCCAACAGGCAATCGCTGATGCGGTGACCGCCGTTGTTGGCGATGAGATGTTGGTCACCTTTAGTTCAAACCGATACGTTGAGTTTAACCCGAAGGGCGTTGATAAAGGGGTAACAGGCTTAGAGCTAGCCGATATTTTAGGCATTGCCCGTGACGATACAGCGGCGATTGGTGATAATTTGAATGATGCAGCACAAATTAAAGCCGCCGGTGTTGGTGTTGCCGTTGCCAATGCTAAACCGGAAATTAAGGCCTTAGCTGATGTTGTGTTAACGACAACCAATAACGAAGCGGCAGTTGCCGATTTTATTCAGCACTATGCCCAAAAATCATAAATTAGCGCTGTTGCTTGCACGATTCTTACTTGGCGGACTAGCGATTATATTATTTTTGACGCTATTTCTGGTGAGTGATTGGCAGCATTGGTCATTAGCCTTAACGTTAGGTCTGACGGTTGTTTTGTTTGTCCTCGTCAACGTGGGTTATATTTGGTTATTTTGGCTGGCTCGGCGACAACAGTTATTACATGAAGAAAAGGATGATGAATAATTTTGCTTGATTTATCCCAAAATCCAAACCCTAAATCATTAGGTCGACGCCTGTTTAATTTTATCGGGCTGGCTTTTTTGTTGGTCTTAACGCCAAGTTTGTTAGTGGCCGCCAATTCGCAGCAATCCGTTGGTCAACAACTCCTGTATGTGAGCTTGATGTTAGTGAGCTATAGCGTGTTAGGCTACCTGGCGTATCGATTGTTGAAAAAGACGACGCGCCAACCAGTTTTTCACCAACCAAATATCCGTGATTGGCGTCATCTGTGGTATATTGTCGGCATGTTTTTTGTCATGGTTGGCCTAGAATATGGGATTAATATGATTCGAATGGCTATCACTGGCAGTGTTGATACTGAAAATCAAGTGGCTATTGAAGCGCTCGTGTCACAGGTCAACATTACCATGGTTGGGATGTTGATTTATGCGGTATTTTTAGCGCCCGTCGTTGAAGAAATTGTCTTTCGTGGGTTAGTGGTTAATTATTTTTTCTGTCACAGTTGGTGGTGGGCCAGCATTATTTTGTCTGGTTTGTTATTTGCCTTCCCACACATGGGTGATATTCCAACGAACTTGCCCGACTTATTGAGTTATGCCTTGTACATGAGTATGGGGATGGTTTTAGCTTATGTGTACAAAAAGACTGGTAATATTCAAGATAGCATTGCTATCCATTTCTTGAATAATGCGTTGTCCATGTTACCGCTTATCTTACAAGTTTTCCGGTAATGCAACACTGAAAAAGACCCTAACGGCTGTGTTAGGGTCTTTTGTTTTAGAATTGTTGTAATGTTTTTGGCGTGTGTGTGAAAGGGACGAACCCATCGGGACTCATATAGCCAGAATCTTCAATTCGGACACCAGCAACATCAGGGATATAAATGCCTGGCTCAATCGAGAAGACCATCCCTTCTTGTAGTACCAAATCGCTGCCAGCCATGATTGAAGGGTATTCATGGACAGAAGCCCCAAGACCGTGGCCGAGGCGGTGGACAAAATAATCACCGTAACCGGCCTTTGTAATAATATCACGGGCAATGGCATCTAGTTCACCAGCGGTTATGCCAATTTTGGCCTGAGATTGCGCAGCCAATTGGGCTTCAAGGGTGACGTCGTAGATAGCTTTAGCTTGGTCGCTGATGGGGCCAAAAGCAACTGTACGCGTTGCGTCAGAGGCGTAACCCTCAGTCATAGTGCCTAAGTCAAATAGCGCCATTTCGCCAGCATGTAACTGGCGTGATGATGTCGCCCCATGGGGATCAGCGGCATGTGCGCCAAACTGGACCAACGTGTCAAAGCTCATACCTGGCACACCAGAAAGCTTGAGTTCATATTCCAATTTGGCAGCAACGCCTAATTCGGTAACGCCTTCAGCGAGGGCAGCAAAACCAATCTCAAAAGCGCGATCAGCATCACGGCCGGCCGCTAACATGTGTTGAATTTCATCAGGTGTTTTAATCAAACGTAACCGATTAATTTCAGCCGTAATGTCCTTTTGTAACGTGACATTTGGTAAAGCAGTTTGTAAGGCGTTGTAGCGGGTGACAGTTAGATTATCCGCTTCAATGGCAAAGGCGGTACCGTGAGATTGCGCACGGATATGTTGTGCCAACTTGGCCCAAGGATTTTCTTGGTCATCATAACCGTAGGCTGGGTAAGTCCAGCCACTGGCTTTCATGCTATTGACTTCAAGGGCTGGTCCGAATAGAAACGGCTCGTGGTCAGCGAAAATAACCAAAGCGAGGACACGTTCCATGGGGTCAGATTCAAACCCCGAAAGATAGGCCACACTATGGAAATTCGTTAAGATGGCACCATCTAATTGTTGGTCCGTGAGCCATTGTGTTAGTGTCGTGAGTTTTTGATTAGTCATTTATCGCTCCTTTGTTAAAATGTATTATTTCCATTTTAACACTTTCACAAAAAAGTGTCTTTTCTTGTAACAAACAGAAACAATGATGAAAACTTGACGATATAGCCTTGTAAGCGTTTGCAATCTGATTGATTTTTGCTATAATAAAAAGAGGTATATGAAGATGTAAACGGTTTCTTAAAGATAAATGTAAAAGAAGGTTAACTATGCAGAAAAAAAGTTCAGCAACAATTTATGATGTGGCGAATCGTGTCGGGGTGTCGCTAGCGACTGTGTCACGGGTGGTCAATGGCAATAGCAATGTCCGCGATTCTACAAAACGTAAGGTACTTGATGCCATTGAAGAGCTTGGCTATCATCCGAATGCTGTTGCCCGTGGGTTAGCTTCAAAGAAAACAACAACAATTGGCGTGGTCATGCCAGATGTCACTGATATGTACTATGCCGAATTGGCACGTGGGATTGATGACGTGGCGAATATGTATCACTATGATGTCTTGTTGACCAATACGGATGAAGATCCAGTTCGGGAAACAATGGCTGTGAACAATTTGTCTAGCAAACAATTCGATGGCATTATTTTCATGGGTAATGAGTTAGATCGCGAAGTCTTGAATACAATTGCTGCCGATGCGCCCGTGGTGTTAGCGGGTTCAGTAGACAGCGAAGGCAAGTTGCCAAGTGTCAATATCAACTATGTCAACGCCATTCAAGAGGCAACAGAGACGGTCATTAATCATGGCCATCGTCGTGTGGCGTTAGTGACAGGGCCAATGTCACATGCCATTAATCGCTTGCATCGATTAGTTGGTTATCAAGCAGGTTTAGAGGCTGCTGGTATCGAATTTGATGAAGGTTTGCTCTTTACGGCACATCAAGATTATGCGGCAGGGATGCAAATTGCTGAAAAAGTATTGCAAGCAGGGGCAAATGCTGTCATTGCTTATGATGATGAAGTGGCCTTGGGCATTATGAATTATGTGCAAGAACACGGCCAACGCGTGCCAGAAGACTTTGAAATTATCACGTCTAACGATACCAAGTTTGCCATTGTGACACGGCCAGAATTAACGTCAATTGGGCAACCAAAGTATGACATTGGGGCGGTGGCGATGCGCATGTTGACGAAGTTGATGAATAATGAAATTATTGACGATACACAGGTACAATTACCCCATACATTAGAACGTCGCGGGACAACCCTTGATTGATTTCTCATTTTAAAGAAATATAATAGTAACAATTGACATTTAAACGTTAAAAAAGTAAACTAGTGAGAGTAGTTTGCTTTTTATTTTGCCATTAGTGCTTGAAGGGGTTCGTTCCAAATGAGAAAAAGACGTTACATCACAGGATTTGACGGCCTGCGTGCCATTGCCGTTATTGGTGTTATTGCCTTTCATCTTTTACCAACTCATATCGTTGGGGGTTGGTTGGGCGTACCGCTTTTTTTTGTGTTATCAGGTTATTTGATTACAGATCTGTTAATCCAAGAATATGATCGTCATGACAAAATTGCACCGTGGCAATTTTATGCGCGCCGGCTTAAGCGTCTTTACCCAGCACTAGTGGTCTTATTATTAATTACGGTGACGATTATTTTCTTATTTGATCGGCAACTGATTTATAATTTACGCTATGTTGTGCTGACTAATTTGTTGTACGTTTATAATTTTTGGGCCATTGGCCATGGCGAATCTTATTTCCAACAATTTGGCGGTGCTTCACCCTTTACCCATCTGTGGTCATTGTCGATTGAAGGTCAGTTTTATCTCATTTGGCCGTTTGTTTTATGGGGGATTTTAAAACTACGTCTAAAACGCCAATATGTAGCGCTTGGGTTGTTGGGACTGTCAGTTATCAGCGCGGTGTTAATGGCGGTGTTGTATGATCCTAGTAACATTAACCGGAGTTACTATGGTGCTGATACGCGTCTCTTTGCTATCTTACTTGGGTCAGCGTTAGCTTTTATTTGGCCCGCAACACATCTCAATCCGGCAGTGCACCCTGAAGTTAAAAAGGGGTTAGACATTGTCGGTGGTGTGGCATTAGCTATAACGATGATTGGCTTTTTATGGTTAAATGGCCAAATCCCAGCGACGTATTATGGTTTGATGTACTTGATGACTACCATTATGGCTATTCTTATTGCCGTAGTGGCACATCCGTCATCGTGGCTCAGTCAGGGATTAGATAATCCGATGATGTCGTATCTGGGGACACGGAGTTATAGTATTTATCTCTATCAGTTACCCGTCTTTATCTTTTATGAAAAGTTCATACCAAATTATCGACCAACCTTCTGGCATCTCTTTTTAGAAGTGATTATTGTGCTGGCTGTGAGTGAGTTGAGTTATCGGTTTGTCGAAACGACTTTCCGACGACAGGACTACTTTAAGCGCCAAATCGCACATTTGTCTGAATCACGTAATCGCTTCTTTATTGTCTTGGCGGCCACAAGTGCGGTCATCGTGTTGATTGGTTATGGTTTGTTGTTACCACAAGCTGGTCAATCCCGACCAGAAACGGCCTTGGAAAAGAAATTACGCCAAAACCAAGCAGCGGTTGAAAAACGCAACGCGTTGGCCAAGAAAAATAGTGACACCAGTGCGGCTAAAAAAGGGCAGTCGACGCACTTGTCACCAGAACAGCAAGCCCTTGTTAAAAATTATGGCTTACAGCCAGCCCAGTATCTCGCTTTCCAAGCCATGCCATTTCAAGCTTTTGGTGATTCGGTCATGTTAGATGCTGCGCCTTATCTACAAGAAGTTAATCCGCATATGGTGGTGGATGCGGCAGTCGGTCGACAACCTTATCAAACGCCAAAAATCATGGCGCAGGTCGCAGCCGCACAACCATTAGCAGATAATCTGCTCATTGGCTTAGGGACAAATGGGACGATTAAGAAGCAAGACTTAGATCAAATTATGGCAATTGCCGGTAAAAAGCGTCAGGTCTATTGGATGAATAACTTTGTGCAGTCTCGTCCTTGGCAGGATAGTAACAATCAATTGTTACAAACCGCGCAGAAAACGTATAAGAATTTGCACGTGGTTGATTGGTACGCAGTGGCCAAGCAACATGGTGACTGGTTTGCCGATGATGGGGTACATCAAGGACCGTTAGGCGATCGCCAGTATGTCCGGTTGCTCGTTGAAACGGTGGGTCGCGTGTCAGGTGTTAAGTAAACTACCGTTAGGTAGTTTTTTTATTTATTTGGGGGTTTAGCAATAAAAAACAAGCCGTAACCCTTTACAGTCGATTTTTATTCGCTTAAAATATAAGACAGTATAATTTGGAGGAAGTGTGTCGCGTGACACATCAATATAATAAAATGAGTCGTTTATATCAGCACGGAACATTGGCAATGCTTATGGGCAAACAAATGCAAGGCACGATTACAGTTGCTGAATTGCGACAACATGGCGATACCGGCATTGGCACTTTGACAGGCTTAGATGGCGAAGTCATTTTGTTAGATGGCGAAGTCTATCAAGCGCAAAGTGATGGACAAGTTAACCACATTACGAACCCAGATACGTTGATGCCGTTTGCTTCGGTACATTTTGATACACCGACGCAACAATTACCGTTTTCACAAGTTGATTTTTCAACGTTAAGTGCAAAACTAAAAGCAGAACAGTTACAAAATGTGTTTGCGGCAGTAAAGTTTCACGGTGAATTTTCTCGTGTGCATGTACGCATTGCGCCTAAACAAGTCCCACCATACCCAAGTTTGTTGGCCGTTGCGGAAAACCAACCGGAATTTGAACGTGAAAACGTGACAGGTACGGTTGTGGGTTATTTTGCGCCGCAAATTTTTAATGGCCCAACAGCCGCTGGTTGGCACGTGCATTTCTTGTCGGATGATTTGCAATTTGCCGGTCACATTTTAGATTTTTCAGCAAGCCAAATCTCAGGGACGCTGCAAGTATTTGATGAGTTTTTACAACATCTACCAATTCATGATCCGGCATACCGCGAGATGACGCTTGATTTTGATGGCTTACTGGCCGGAATTGAAGCGAGTGAAGGAGGGCAACAATAATGGCAAATAAACCTTTAGTGATTGGCATTACAGGTGGTTCTGGTTCAGGTAAAACCACAGTTAGTCGGGAATTAGTCCGACGGTTAACGGCTGATGGATCAGTCGCAATTTTGCTACAACAAGATTCTTATTATAAGGATCAGTCAGACAAGCCCATGTCAGAACGGGTGTTGACGAACTATGACCACCCAGATTCATTTGAAACGGATCTTTTTGTTTCTGATTTGCGGCGTTTATTGCGCAATGAACCCATTGATAAGCCAATCTATGACTATGCCAACCATACGCGTTCTAAACAAGTGGAACGGGTTGAACCAGCTAATGTTGTGATTGTTGATGGTGTTTTATTGTTTAATGATGAGCGTGTCCGTGATCTTTTGGATATGAAAATATTTGTTGATACCGATGACGATATTCGCTTCCTACGCCGGCTTGAACGCGATATTGAAGAACGTGGCCGTACGGTTCGTGGGGTGATTGAGCAATATTTGGCAACCGTGAAGCCAATGTATCATCAGTTCGTGGAACCCACAAAACGTTATGCCAACATTATTGTACCTGAAGGTGGCGAAAACCTTGTCGCTATTGATATGTTAACCAACCAAGCAAAAGCCATGTTGAAAAAAGATTAAAAAAAACAACCAAACGGTCATACCGTTTGGTTGTTTTTTAGTTAATGGGCGCGTGTTTCTTCGATGACGCTACGCATGTTATCGACCACGTTTTGGGTATTTTGTGAAAAATAGGACCCCACCAGGGTAAAGAGCGTATCAATCAAAGTGATTTGGGCAATGAGCGAACTCATCGACTCACTACGGAAATTGATTTCTTCGGCCAACGACAACAGGACTAAATCCGCAATTTTTGCCAGCGCTGAGTCCGCAAAAGACGTAATGGCAATGACTTTCACGCCATTTTGTTTTAACTTTTGGGCAACAAGTAATGTATCCTTGTTGCGACCAGAATGAGAAATCACCACGGCCGCATCGTCATGGTCTAACTTAACAGCCTGCATGAGTTGAATGTCATAATCTGGGTGCGCAATGACATCGAGAGGTGTTCTTAAGAACTTGTGATACGCATTAAAGGCGACAATGGAGGAACCGCCAATGCCAAAAAAGCCAACACGCCGTGCTGCGATCAGATAACCACTAGCAGTTTCCAAATCAGCAGCGGTTAAATGATTTAACGTGGCATGTAAAGCATTGGTAGCACCCGCAAAAACTTTTTGTGAAATCGCCATGGTATCGTCGTCATCGGTAATTTCACCGAAAAAGTCAACGGGCGTTGCGGTTGAGGCAGCGCTAGCAATTGCCACAGAGAATTCACGAAATGAGTCAAAGCCAATTTTTTTCGCAAAGCGTGAAATTGTTGCTGTGGACACCCCAGAGCCGTTAGACAGTTCTTGAATGGTTGCTTCTTGCGCACGTTTTGTGTCAGCTAAAATATAATTAATTAATTTGTTTTCAGTCGCATTGTACTGATTTTTTTGTGCGCGCAGTTGCGCGATAATATTGCGAGCCATGGGGCATCTTCCTACTGATAGTGCGCAGTGCGCAAAGTCACGTCATTTTTATAAATTAACTATACAAGAAACGAAAACTTTTTACAATCATTTGCTTGCAATGTGTAAAATATTTTCATATAATAAGAGTGTAGTAAAAATACAAAAAACATAAGAGGTATGTAAACCATGAAGTTTGCGATGATCGGCCTTGGTAAGATGGGCTTGAACTTGGTAAAGAACTCCGTTGATAACGGCCATGAAGTTGTTGCGTTCGATTTGAACCCTGAATTTGTTCGCGAAGCAACTGAATACTCACCAGCTGTTGAAGGCGCAACTGACATTGACGACATGTTGTCAAAGTTGCCTTCACCAAAGATTGTTTGGGTAATGGTACCAGCTGGTGCCCCAACAAACTCAACAATCGACACATTGATTGAAAAGATGGACAAGGGCGACATCATCATCGATGGTGGTAACTCTAACTACAAGGACAACTTGGAACAAAACAAGCGTACAACTGCTGCTGGTATCAAGTTCTTCGATGCCGGAACTTCTGGTGGTATGAACGGTGCCCGTAACGGTGGTAACTTCATGATCGGTGGCGATGACGCCGAAGCTTGGAAGACAATCGAACCATTGTTCAACTCACTTGCTGAAGAAGATGGTTACTTGTACACAGGTCGTTTGGGTTCAGGTCACTACTTGAAGATGGTCCACAATGGTATCGAATATGGTATGATGCAAGCCATCGCCGAAGGTTTCGATGTTTTGGAAGCGTCACAATTCGACTACGACTACGAAGCAGTTGCTAAGTTGTGGAACCACGGCTCAGTTATCCGCTCATGGTTGATGGAATTGGCTGAAGAACAATTCGCTAAGGATCCTAAGTTGGATGCAATCACTGGTCGTATGCACTCATCTGGTGAAGGTAAGTGGACTGTTGAAGAATCATTGGATCTTGAAGTACCAGCACCTGTTATCTACTTGTCACTTGCTATGCGTTACCGTTCATTGCAAGATGACACATTTACAGGTAAGGTTGTTTCAGCTTTGCGTAACGGCTTCGGTGGTCACGCAATGGATTCAGCAAAGTAATTAACTTTTAACCTGCTCAATCTTTTTGAACAGAAAGCTCCCGCTAGGGAGCTTTTTCTGTATCTGCACAAGTTGTTGAACGATTATCATTGATATATGAGGGAAAACTATGGATTATATGATTGGCGTCGATTTGGGCACAACATCAACAAAAGCGGTGTTGTTTGATGATCGCAATCAAGTTGTTGCCAGTGCTAATAAAGGCTACAAACTGTATCGCGATGCGCCTGATATGGCTGAAGAAGATTTGGATGAAATTTTTGAGGCCTTGATTGATGCCTTAAGTGAAGTGGTTCGCGCAGCAAAGTTACAAGGTGACGATAAAATTGCTGCTGTATCGTTCTCATCAGCGATGCATTCGCTGATTGCCTTCGATCAAGATTGGCAACCGTTAACACGGGTTATCACTTGGGCAGATACGCGGGCGGTCAAATACACGGAAGAGTTGAAGGCGACCGGCTTAGGACAAGAGATTTATAGTCAGACGGGGACACCCATTCACCCAATGGCACCCTTGTCGAAATTGCTGTGGTTGAGAGCAGAACACGCTGACATCTTTAACCAAGCAGCCCATTATATGGGGATTAAAGAGTATTTGTTCCACCGACTTTTTGGGACTAACAAAATGGATATTTCGTTAGCTTCTGGGACTGGCTTGTTTAATATCTTTAAGTTAGATTGGGATGAACAAGCGTTGGCGGTGACAGGGATTACGAAAGCGCAACTGCCAACACCAGTTGAACCTTATGAATATGAAACGACCATGGCGCCTGAATATGCTGCGGTAATTGGGATTCCGGCTGATACACCGTTTGTTTATGGGGCTGGAGATGGGCCATTATCAAATCTTGGTGTCAATGCGGTGAAGCCTGGCGTTGCCGCGATTACCATTGGCACATCTGGTGCCATTCGGGTGGTATCAGATCAACCAGTGATTGATCCAAAAGGGCGTACCTTTACGTATGCCTTAGACAAGGATCATTGGGTTGTTGGTGGGCCAGTAAACAATGGTGGAGATGTCTTCCGTTGGGCGCGTGACAATATGTTTGATGCAGAAAAATCAACGGCCGCATTATTAGGTTTCGACGCCTATGATTTTATGACACAAATTGCCGCCCGTGTGCCAGCGGGCTCTGACGGGTTAATTTTCCATCCGTATTTAGGTGGCGAACGCGCGCCGATTTGGGATGCTAATGCTCGAGGGTCATTCTTTGGTTTAAATCATGGGCATACACGGGCGCATATGTTGCGTTCAGTTCTTGAAGGCATTACCTTTAACGTTTATATGGTGAGTTTGGCTTTGGAAGAAGTTGTGGGTGATTTAAAGGCCATTCAAGCAACTGGTGGCTTTGCTCGTTCACCATTATGGCGACAAATGTTTGCTGATATCTTTGAACAACCGGTCACGGTACCAGAAGCGTTTGAATCTGGTTCATTGGCAGCCGTGATTGTGGCACAAAAAGCCTTAGGTTTGATTGATGATTTATATGACATTGAACAATATGTCGGCACAGCTAATACGTACCAACCAATGCCAGAAAACTTTGAAGCTTATCGTGAATTAGCGCCAATTTTCATCCGTTTATCACGGCAATTGCAAACGGAATATGACAGTATTGCAACTTACCAGCGAAAACATACAAAATCATAATTTGTGGTATTATCGGCGTAATGAGCAGGGTTTTATCAACCCTAGTGACCATATCATTGAAAACAGAATATATCATTCTGTTTTTTCATTGACACTAATATTAGAAAATGTTAATATTATTTGGTAACTTTGTAACCTTTGGAGGGATAGATTCATGTCGGATTCAAAACCGAAGACTGGCTGGCTGCATAAAGCAAGCCCCGCAAGTTTTTCACATAGCGATGCACATTTGCACAAAACACTAGGTGTCAAAGACATGTTAGCGTTGGGTGTGGGGACAATTGTGTCAACTGCTATTTTCACATTACCAGGGATTGTTGCGGCGGATCATGCCGGACCTGCTGTCGCCATTTCATTTGTGATTGCTGCCATTGTGTCAGGACTTGCAGCCTTTGCGTATGCTGAATTTGCGTCCGCATTACCATTTGCTGGTTCAGCTTATTCATGGGCGAACGTTGTCTTTGGTGAAGTGTTTGGCTGGATTGCTGGTTGGGCCTTGCTGGCTGAGTACTTTATTGCCGTGGCGTTTGTCGCCTCTGGTTGGTCAGCTAACTTTAAGCTGTTCCTAGCATCACACAATCGCGTCTTGCCACCAGCATTAGCCGGTTCTTTTGCTGCCGGTAATGGGGGTGTGATTGATATTTCGGCTTTGTTTGCTGTGTTAATCGTCACCGTGTTACTGTGGCGCGGCACAAATTCTACCGCACGTGTGGAAAATATCTTAGTGGTTGGAAAAGTTTTGGTCATTTTGATTTTCATTGGCGTTGGTTTGACGGCTATCCATCCAGGTAACTATACGCCATTTATTCCAGAACATAAGCCAGGCACAACGTTTGGTGGTTGGCAAGGAATTGTTGCCGGTGCCTCACAAATCTTCTTGGCTTATATTGGGTTTGATTCGATTGCGGCCAACTCTGCGGAAGCCAAGGATCCTAAGCGCACAATGCCACGTGGTATCATTGGGTCACTGGTGGTGGCCACGGTATTGTTTGTGACGGTTGCTTTGGTATTGGTCGGTATGTTCCATTACTCAAAGTATGAAAACAACGCAGCACCTGCGGCTTGGGCTTTGCTTCAATCAGGTCACGGCTTTACGTCTAACTTGTTGTCTGTTGTGGCTTTGGTTGGGATGTTTACTGCCATTATTGGCATGATGTTGGCCGGTTCACGTTTGTTGTACGCCTTTGGTCGTGATGGCTTATTGCCAAGCTTCCTTGGGGATGTGAATGGTAAGGGTCTGCCAAACAATGCGTTGTTGGCTTTGTCAATTATCGCTATCTTAGTCGGTTCAGTCTTTAGCTTTACAGAACTTGCTGGCTTGATCTCAGCTGGGACGTTGATTGCCTTTATTATTGTGTCATTTGGGATCTATGCTTTGCGACCACGTGAAGGAAAAGATATCCAAGAACCAGGCTTCAAGATGCCATTTTACCCAGTTTTGCCAGCTTTGGCAGCCTTGGGTTCAGGCTTCATTTTCTTTAATTTGGACAACCAAGCGAAACTCTATGCCTTTGGTTGGTTTGTGATCGGTTTGATTATCTATGCGGTCTATGGGGCGCGTCATAGTAATTTGTCAAAATAAGTTGTTTTACCTTCAATCCCTGGTTAACCAGGGCTTTTATTGTCAGAAAAAAAGGGTGGACCATGTCAAACAATCAAGAAATTTTAGCTGCGGAACAACAACATTTGGCAGCGGTATCACGGGTAAATTATTTTGACCTGGTCATTGATCATGGGCAGGGCGCGATTGTGACGGATGCGGATGGTCGAGATTACATTGACTTGTTGGCCAGTGCGAGTGCCACCAATGTCGGTCATGCCCATCCCAAAGTTGTGGTCGCGATTACACAACAGGCCCAAAAGCTAATTCAGTACACACCAGCGTATTTTGCTAATACGACTACGGCACAACTGGTGCAACGCTTGACAGCGCTTACGCCAGGGACATTTGAAAAACAAGCCTTGTTTGGCAATTCGGGTTCCGATGCCAATGATGCCATGATCAAATTAGCGCGCGCCTACACGGGCCGATCCTATATTGTGAGTTTTACAGGTGCCTATCATGGGTCGACTTACGGCGCCATGTCTATTTCGGGGGTTAGTCTGAATATGACACGGAAAATGGGCCCACTCTTGCCAGACGTTGTGAAAGTCCCTTATCCTGATCCGTCACAACGATTAGCTGGTGAAACGGATGCGCAATTCTCGCAGCGTTTATTTCAAGCGTTTAAGTTACCGTTTGAGACATATTTGCCAGCCGATGAAGTGGCTATGGTCATTATTGAACCGATTCAAGGCGATGGTGGCATCATCAAAGCACCACAAGCATATATGGAGTTGGTGTATCAATTCACGCGGGAACATGGGATTGTTTTTGCGGTGGATGAAGTCAATCAGGGCCTAGGGCGCACCGGAAAAATGTGGTCGATTGATCACTTTGGGATTGCGCCGGATTTGTTAAGTATGGGTAAATCACTGGCCAGTGGCTTGCCGTTAAGTGCCGTTGTTGGTCGTCGGGAGATTATGGCCAGTCTCGCGGCACCAGCAAATGTTTATACGACGGCTGGCAATCCGGTCACTGCTGCAGCTGCCTTGGCGACACTTGATGTATTAGACGCAGAAAATCTGGTTGCGCGTTCCGCAGAATTGGGGGCTATCGCCCGTGAATTTTTCGAGCAGGCTGCACAAAAGTATCCGTTTATTGGCGATGTACGGCTATATGGGTTAAATGGTGGGATTGAGATTGTGACCGCTGATGGGCAGGCTGACGTTGCGGGCACCACTAAGATTATCTATCGTTTATTTCAATTAGGCGTGATTATGATTAGTTTGCGTGGTAATGTGCTACGCTTTCAGCCACCGCTTGTCATCACGCGGGCACAATTACAAACCGCTTTTGATAAATTAACGCAAACGTTTGAGGCGTTCATGGCCGATGAACTCGACTTACCAGAAACTGATCATCATATTGGGTGGTAATGTGCTATAATAACTAAAGAAATCTGGATATACAAAATTTGCGCGATGCCAGTCAGAAATGTGTTGGTTAATGCAAAACACACATCACAAATTTTGCGCTCCCAGATCGTATTGTAACCGAAAGGTTACCGCACCTCAGCGTTATGAGTTTATGAAGGTAAAGATTGAAGATCATTACAAAATGCGGTGGTACCACGGTGAAGCGTCCGCACTTTGTTCTGGTCTTTTTATATTTCAAATCAAGGAGAATTACCAATGAAAGAATTGACGTCAGCAGAAGTCCGTCAGATGTTTTTGGATTTCTTTGCATCAAAAGGGCATGAAGTTGTCCCTTCAAAAAATTTGATTCCACAAGATGATCCGACTTTGTTGTGGATCAATTCGGGTGTGGCCACATTAAAAAAGTATTTTGATGGGACTGTCGTACCAGAAAATCCCCGTATTACGAATGCGCAAAAGGCCATTCGGACCAACGATATTGAAAATGTTGGCAAGACAGCTCGCCACCACACATTATTTGAAATGATGGGGAACTTTTCAATTGGCGATTATTTCAAGGAAGAAGTGATTCCTTGGGCTTGGGAATTGTTGACGAGCCCGGAATGGTATGGTTTGGATAAAGAACGTTTGTATGTGACTGTTTATCCAAAAGACCAAGAAGCCAAGAAGATTTGGGAAGAAAAAACGGACTTGCCAGCTGGTCATATTTACGAAGTTGAAGACAACTTCTGGGATATTGGTGAAGGGCCTTCAGGACCTGATTCAGAAATCTTTTTCGATCGTGGCCCAGCCTTTCAAGATTTACCAGATGATGATCCAGAAATGTATCCAGGTGGTGAAAATGAACGTTACTTGGAAATTTGGAACATCGTCTTCTCACAATTTAACCATTTGCCTGGTATGACGGATAATTCACAGTATCCAGAATTACCACACAAGAACATTGATACGGGAATGGGGCTCGAACGTGTCGTTTCAGTGTTCCAAAATGGCCGGACAAACTTTGACACAGATCTATTCTTACCAATTATTCGTGCAACAGAAGCTTTGTCACCAAACTTTAAGTATGATGGGACAAAAGATTCTGATAGTAACACCAGTTTTAAAGTGATTGCTGACCATATCCGGGCCATTACGTTTGCCATTAGCGATGGGGCGATGCCTTCAAACGAAGGCCGTGGTTATGTCATTCGGCGCTTGCTCCGTCGGGCGGTTTTGCATGGTCAAAAGTTAGGCATTCAAGGCGAATTTTTGACGCAACTCGTGCCAATTGTTGGGGAAATTATGCAAAGCTATTATCCAGAAGTGCTGGAAAACGCGGCACGTATCCAAAAGACGGTTGCAGCTGAAGAAAAGCGCTTCAATGCAACGTTGACTGGTGGTTTGGCTTTGTTGGACGATGTGATTGCAGCGGCAAAGGCCGACGGAAAAACACAAATTTCTGGTGCAGATGCCTTTAAGTTGTCAGATACGTATGGCTTCCCACTTGAATTGACGCAAGAACAAGCTGCCGAAGCTGGCTTAACTGTTGACGTGGACGGCTTTAATGAAGCCTTACAAGCACAACGTGCCCGTGCGCGTGCAGCGCGTTCAAATGACAAGTCAATGGGCGTCCAAAATGCTGTGTTGACCGATTTGAAAGTTGCTTCTGAATATGTTGGTTGGTCAGAAACAGCGGTTGATTCAGCTGAAGTTGTGGCCATTATTGGTCAAGATGCCGATGGCATTGATGCTTTGCTTGATCAAGCAGTCGCTGGTGAACAACGCCAATTAGTCTTTGATAAAACACCGTTCTACGCTGAAATGGGTGGACAAGTTGCTGACTTTGGGACAGTTTTGAACAAGCAAGGTGACGTTGTGGCGGAAGTGATTGATGTCCAAAAGGCACCAAACGGCCAACATGTGCATACTGTTAATGTGCTGGCTGACATTACGCTTGGGGAAAACGTTGTTTTGCGGGTAGATATGGCACGCCATGTTGCGGTATCAAAGAACCATACGGCGACCCACATGTTAGATCAAGCCTTGCGGAATGTGCTTGGTGGCGATGTCCACCAAGCAGGATCATTGGTTGAACCTGACTATTTGCGTTTTGATTTCACCAACGAAGGACCAGTATCTGCCGCCGATCTTGATCAGATTGAAGCGATGGTGAATACGGAAATCGCTAAAAATGAACCGATTTCATGGCTGGAAACAGATATTGAAACAGCGCAACAAATGGGGGCTGTCGCAGTCTTTGGCGAAAAGTATGGCGATGTTGTCCGGGTCGTTTCAATTGGTGACTTTAACAAGGAATTTGATGGTGGTACCCATGCGCAGTCAACGGCCGAACTTGGCTTGTTCAAGATTGTCTCAGAATCTGGCATTGGGGCTGGTGTACGCCGTATTGAAGCCGTTACTGGCTTAGACGCACTTGCACTATATAAGGCAGAAGAAAACGCCTTGAAAGCAGTTGCCGCCCAAGTGAAAGCACAAAAAATTACGGATGCGCCTGACAAGGTAGCCGATTTGCAAGCCGAATTAAAGGCAACACAACGGACATTAGAATCAGTTGAAGCGAAATTGGCGAATGCAGCCGCTGATGAAGTCTTTAACGACGTTCAAACAAGCAACGGCCACACTTACATTGTGGCGCAATTGCCAGTTTCTGGCATGGATGGCTTACGTCAAGTTGCTGATAATTGGAAAGCAAATTACCCATCAGAAGTGTTAGTGCTAGCAGCTGACATTGATGGTAAAGTCAACCTCATTGTTGCGGCTTCACCAGAAGCCAATGCAGCTGGTATTAAAGCAGGTGATTTGATTAAAGCCGTTGCCCCACGCGTTGGTGGCGGTGGCGGTGGTCGCCCAGACATGGCGCAAGCTGGTGGTAAGAATCCAGCTGGTATTCCCGATGCCTTTGCGGCAGTCGCTGACTTTTTGGCACAAAACTAACATCACTTATTTAGAATCTTATGGTTCTGTGATATATTTGTCATATTTATAAGGTAAAATAGATTTAGGACAATTAGTCACGCTAGACTGAGTCGTCAGCGTGAGCAACTAAAGAAAGGAGCGTGTGCGATGACAGTAGGAGATGAAACAGCAATTTTCGACTTTGGCAATCAACAGCCCAAGGCGATTCATGAAACGCTAGAGATTGTTTACCAAGCTTTGGAAGAAAAAGGATATAACCCAATTAACCAAATTGTCGGTTATTTGATGTCTGACGATCCCGCTTATATTCCGCGTTTGAATGATGCACGTAATTTGATCAAGCGTCACGAACGTGACGAGATCATTGAAGAACTTGTGCACGCCTATTTGAATAAATAATGCGTATATTAGGATTAGATGTCGGTAGTCGAACAGTTGGTGTTGCGGTGAGTGATCCCATGGGTTGGACAGCCCAAGGGGTTGAAATCATTCGCATCAACGAAGATGAGGCAGAATTTGGCCTCGAACGATTGGGTGAAATTATCAAGGCCAAGCAAGTTAAAGGGGTTGTCTTAGGTTTACCTAAAAACATGAATAATTCCGAAGGCCCACGTGCTGAAGCAGCCCGGCGTTATGCCAAAATGGTTGAAGAAACATTTGGTTTGCCAACTGATTTTCAAGATGAACGCTTAACAACGGTACAAGCTGAACGCATGTTGATTGAAGAAGCAGATATTTCACGTAAAAAGCGCAAGCAGGTCATTGACAAAATTGCGGCAGAATTTATTCTGCAAAACTATTTAGATGCTAATGGTAAATTAGCCAAGTAAAGACGCGAAACAACGTTTCTAGGCGAAACGTTGTTTTTACGTTATAATAGAGATACAAAAATTGAAGGGAGTGCGTGGGAGAAATGGTGCTGACAACCGATAACGTTGTTAGCGCACGATACGCGCAAAGCATTTATTATGGCAAACCAAGAAGATATTCAAAAGATCACACTTGTCGACGAAAACGGCGACGAAGCATTATACGAAGTCTTATTCACTTTCCATTCTGAAGAATATGGCAAGGACTACATCTTGCTTGTACCAGAAGGCGTGGAAGATGATGAAGAAGTGGACATCCAAGCTTACATCTTCAACCCAGATGAAAATGGTGATGCAACTGAAGAAGATTTGATTCAAATCGAAGATGATAAAGAATGGGATATGGTTGAAGAAGTCCTCAATACTTTCTTAGAAGACGATTCAAATTTTGAATAAGCATGAAGAAACGCGATGGCGTTTTTTTTGTTACAAAAGTTTAACAATTTGATGGCTTATCGAGTGATAAACTATTATATAGAAGGGTGAGCAAGCAGCTTGATCGCTCAAATATTAGACGATATAACTGCTTTAAGTACGCATTAGTGTTGGCGAGACGAGTTATATTTTGGAGGAACACATGGTTACATTAGTAGGGATACTTGACCTTGCGCGTTTTCAATTCGCAATGACAACGATTTTCCACTTCTTCTTTGTACCGATGTCAATCGGGCTAGGTGTCGTGGTGTCAATCATGGAAACGATGTATGTCATCAAAAAAGATGAAACATACAAGAAAATGGCGCAATTTTGGGGTAAGATTTTCTTGTTGAGTTTTGCGGTAGGGGTTGTTACCGGCTTGATTCAAGAATTTCAATTTGGTATGAACTGGTCTGAATATTCACGTTATGTCGGGGATATTTTCGGTTCATTGTTAGCCATTGAAGCGCTGGTTGCTTTCTTTGCGGAATCAACATTCATTGGCTTGTGGGTATTTACTTGGGATCGTTTTAAGCCAAGTATCCACGTTTTGTTCATTTGGATTACAACAATTGGGTCAATGATGTCGTCGCTTTGGATTTTGGCGGCTAACTCATTTATGCAAAACCCAGTTGGTTATGCGATTGACAATCACATAGGACGTGCCGAATTAAAGAGCTTTAGTGCGTTACTTGCTAACAAGCAGTTGTGGGTTGAATTCCCGCACGTGGTTGTTGGGACATTGGTCACAGCTGGTTTCTTGGTTGCGGGTATGTCAGCTTTCAAATTATTGAAGTTGAAAAAAGGTGACAGTGAGATTCCCTTCTTCCGTAAGTCAATTAACATTGCCTTAATCGTTGGTTTGATCGGTATTGGTGGTGCCTTGATTTCAGGTGATAAGCACGCTTATGATTTGCAATCAATGCAACCTATGAAGTATGCGGCGATGGAAGGTGTTGATAAGACCATCAATTCAGCTGACCGTAAGGATAAGGCACAACCTTGGTCATTGATTTCAGTAACCAATCCCAAGACACACGAAGTGATTGCTAACGTTGAAATCCCTTATGTTTTGTCAATTTTGGGTAACCACTCATTGACGGGTGGCAAGACAATTGGGACAACTGAATTAGAAAAGGAATTCCAAAAGAAGTACGGTAAGGCAAATCCTGAGATTAAGAGTTACTATGTGCCTGAAAACACATTGTTCTACTCATTCCGTGTCATGGCAATGGGTGCTGGCGCACTCTTGCTATTGGCCATTGTTGCCCTTTGGATGAACCGTCGTAAGTCACAATTAATTTTGACACAACGTTGGTTCTTGTGGATTATGGGGATTGCAACTTTTGTCCCATTCTTGATCAATACAGCCGGTTGGTTAGTGACTGAATTGGGTCGCTATCCATGGGTTGTTTACGGCCTAATGCCAATTAGTGAAGCTGTTTCACCAAATGTGTCAGTGGCTTCGCTATTGATTTCAAATATTATTTACTTCTTGACATTTGCCTCACTCGGTGGCGTGATGATTTGGTTGGCGCGTCGTGTTTTGCACGCTGGCCCAAATGCGGAAGATACAGAACACTTGTCTCCAAGTGATCCGTACAGTCACTTGGCCAAGGGAGGTGAAGCCTAATGAATACACTAGAAATTTTATGGTTCGTTTTAATTGGCGTTTTGTGGGCTGGCTTCTTCTTCCTTGAAGGATTCGACTTCGGTATCGGGATGCAATTCATCTTTAACGCCCGCGATGAAAATGATCGTGATGCGCTATATGAAGCAATTGGTCCTAACTGGGATGCCAATGAAGTGTGGTTAATCACAGCTGGTGGGGCGATGTTTGCAGCCTTTCCAAACTGGTATGCCTCATTGTTCTCAGGCTTCTACTTAATGCTATTGATTGTGTTGTTGGCTTTGATTTATCGTGGGGTTTCCTTTGAATTCCGTGAACAAATGCCAACCATTCAAGGGGCGCAACTTTGGGAACGCTTGATTGGGATCACATCAGTGATGGTCCCATTCTTCTTAGGCATGATCTTTACTGCCATGGTATCAGGGACACCAATCGATGCCCGTGGTAACTTAACGGCTGGTTTCTTTGATTACGTGACACCATTTACTTTGGTTGGTGGTATCGCAGTGGCTTTGATGAGTTATGTGCACGGCTTAAACTATACACGCCTACGCATTATTGGCCCATTGCGTGACCGTGCAGTAACGCAATTAAAGTTCTTGTACCCAGTTTTGTTAGCTGGGGAAGCGTTGTTTGCCGTGTTGCTCTTCTTCTACACGGACTTTATTCAAACAAAGCCAGTCTGGACATTGGCAATTTTGGCCCTAATTGTGGTGACGACGTTAATGAGTTGGTATACAGCGTTGAAGACAAAGTCAGAAGCTTGGCCATTTGCTTTGTCAGGTTTGGCATTAGTTGAAGTGGTTGTCTTACTCTTCGTTGGGCTATTCCCACGTGTGATGGTGGCCAATAACCCATTGCACACGCTAGATATTATGAATGCGTCATCAACACCTTACACCTTGAAAGTGATGACAATTGTGGTGATTACAGCTTTGCCAGTAACCCTTGCTTATCAAATTTGGAGCTTCTGGGTTTTCCGCAAGCGAATCGTTTCCCACAAAGTGGTTGAATAACATTGAGAAAAACGTTTACAATTGACTGTAGACGTTTTTTATTTTTAATTGGCAATGAGATGATCAACATAATCTCAAATCAAGATAACTTGTAGGAATAGATAAAGATAATATGATTGATAAAAGACTTTTCAAACTAAAAGGGATCATGACCACATTGCTGGGACTCGTGATTTTAACTGGGATTCAAGGTCTAGCGATTCTGGCCCAAGGTATTTTCCTGGCACGGGCGATTGTGAGTCTTTGGCAAGGCCAACCGGTACAATCGGCATTGGCGTCGGTCGGCTGGTTTGCGGTAGCATTTATTGTGCGACAAATCTTAATCGTGGTTAAAAATGAATTGATGGCCAACTATGCGAATCGAGCCGTTGAAACGTATCGAGTACAATTGTTGGCACGTTATACTGCGTTAGGTTCAACGCTGGTTGCTGAACAAGGGACGGGAAACACCGTGACCACGTTGGGGGCTGGGCTAGACAACGTGAAGAACTATTTTCAGCTCTTGCTAGTGAAAGTATTTGATTTAGGCATCATTCCTTGGTTGATTTTAAGCTATATTTTTTACCTTAAATGGGAACAAGGCCTCTTTTTGCTCTTGATTTTTCCAGTGATCATTGTTTTCTTCGTGATCTTAGGTTTGGCTGCGCAAAGTAAAGCCGATGCGGAATTTGCCAACTTTAAAAATTTGAACAACCGATTCGTCGATGCGTTACGTGGGTTACCAACTTTAAAGCAGTTGGGGTTAGCTGAAGATTACAGCCAAGAAATTTTTAAAATTTCAGAAGACTACCGGAAAACAACCATGCGGACGTTACGGATTGCGATGACGTCAACGTTTGCATTGGATTTCTTTACCACGCTATCAATTGCGGTTGTGGCTGTCTTTCTAGGGTTTGACCTGTTGGATGGTAAAATGACGTTATTGCCGGCTTTGACAATTCTGATTCTCGCACCGGAATATTTTTTACCGTTACGCAATTTCTCTGATGATTATCATGCGACCCTCAATGGTAAAAACGCCTTAACCGATGTTTTGGAGATGTTAGACAAGCCAGAAGTGACGCAACGTGATGTCTTGCACTTATCAACGTGGACGCCAACGTCAACTTTGTCAGTGAGCGACATGAATTTTGGGTATGACGGCACGTTAGTGTTAAAAAACATGACGTTACAGGCTAAAGGGTATCAAAAAATTGCGATTGTTGGGGAAAGTGGCGCTGGTAAGTCTACCTTACTGAATCTCTTAGGTGGCTTTTTGCGCCCAAACAGTGGTGATTTTGAAATTGATGGCCAAACGATTCCGCATTTTGCGCAAAAAGATTGGCAAAAACAATTTTTCTACATGCCACAACACCCTTATATTTTCCATGAAACGCTGCGCGATAATATCACTTTTTACGCCCCACAGGCTTCTGATGCAGCTGTTGCGGCGGCCATTGAGCAGGCAGGGCTACAAAGCTTGGTGGCAACGTTGCCCGATGGTTTAGACACGGTGATGGGAGAAAGTGGACGCCAGGTGTCTGGTGGGCAGGCGCAGCGCATTGCGTTAGCACGGATGTTGCTGGATGAACAACGGCATGTGTTGTTGTTTGATGAACCAACAGCTCATCTTGACATTGAAACTGAGTATGAGTTGAAACAAACGATTGCACCCATCTTGGCGAATCATCTCGTCTTTTTTGCAACGCACCGCTTACACTGGTTAGATCAAATGGATTATGTGTTGGTGATGCGTGATGGGCAGATTGTCGAACAAGGTGAACCGGCCGTCCTATTGGCTGATAGTCAGAGTGCCTTGAATCACTTGCGCTCAGAATTACGAGGTGGACAATGACAAAAATAAAACAACTTTTACGTCGCGATCATTGGATCGTACCCTTCTTGAAAACACAAAAGAAAGGCTTGTTTTGGTCCATTTTTTTGGCGTTCTTAACCACGTTTGCGGCTGGCGCGTTGATGTTTGTGTCGGGTTATTTGATTTCACGCGCAGCCCAGCGGCCAGATAACATTTTGTTGATCTATGTACCGATTGTTTTGACACGTGGTTTTGGTATTGTGCGCCCAGTCTTTCGTTATGCACAACGCCTCGTTTCGCATAATTGGGTGTTGAAATTCGTGTCAAAGTCACGGCAACGTCTTTATGAAAGTGTGGCCAGTACCGCAAGTAGCATTCGTGGCCGCTTGCAAACTGGTGAAATTCTAGGGTTGTTAGCGGGTGACTTAGATCAATTACAGAATCTGTATTTGCGCACGATTTTCCCACTTGGCGCCGGCTTAATGTTATATTTGTTTGTCAACTTAGGGTTTGGCGTGGTGGACTGGCGTTTCATGATTTGGTGGTTTGTGATGTTGACCATCATTTTGGTGGTGATTCCGCTCCTGAGTTTTTGGGCAAATCGTCAGCGGATTCAGCGTCAAAAGCAATTACAAGCGCAACTCTATACGGAAACAACAGATGCCGTACTTGGTTTACAAGACTGGGTGTTGTCAGGCCGTCAAGCTGATTTGATGGCGCGTCAAGGGCGTACAATGGCGGCATTATCCGCTGCTAAGCATTGGGGCATGTCGTTTGGTTGGTGGCGTGATTTTATCATCCAAATGCTGGTGTTGGTGTTAGCAATGAGTACCATTTTTTGGGCCGGCCATCAATTTGCGGGTCACACGATTGCGGTGAACTATATTGCTGCCTTTACGTTAGCGATTTTCCCATTAGTCGATAGCTTTTTGGGTGTTAACCAAGGTGTGAGTGAGGCGCCTTTTTACGAAGACAGTCTTCAGCGGTTAAATGAGCTGCCAGTACCAGAACTAACACCAGAAAGCCCGATTCATGTGACTGATTCAACGATTGCGTTGCATGATGTAACCTTTCAATATGATCAGCAACGGATTATTGATCACATGACTCTGACGATTAAACCAGGTGAAAAAATCGCTTTACTCGGGCGTTCAGGATCAGGGAAGACGACGTTGTTGCGGTTGATTACGGGTGATTTAACACCGACAACTGGGCAGGTAACTATTGGCGGACAACCAGTACAAGCGCTACGTCATCAACTGGCGCGGCTTGTTGCAGTGTTAGATCAGCAAGCTTACTTGTTTGATACGACAATTTTGAATAATGTGCGGATGGGTAATCCTGGGGCGACAGATGACCAGGTGAAAGAAGCCATTCGTAAGGCTGGTTTGC
Organism: Leuconostoc lactis KCTC 3528 = DSM 20202; assembly: GCF_014651235.1. Classification (GTDB taxonomy): domain Bacteria; phylum Bacillota; class Bacilli; order Lactobacillales; family Lactobacillaceae; genus Leuconostoc; species Leuconostoc lactis. The sequence goes on from NZ_BMWM01000008.1 coordinate 44,245, forward strand.
AGCCATTGATTGATCGTTTGCCAGATAAATATGACACTCAAATGCAAGAAGCGGGGCAACGCTTTTCCGGTGGGGAACAACAGCGGTTTGCCTTGGCACGAATCTTGCTACAAGATGCGCCAATTGTTATTTTAGATGAACCAACTGTTAGTTTGGATCCCAGAACTGAACGCGCCGTGTTAGACCAGATTTTCAAAGTGCTACATGATCGCACGATTATTTGGGTAACGCATCACTTAACGGGGATTGATCAAGTTGATCAAGTCTATTTCTTGGCAAATGGGCACTTTACACTATCAGGTACCCCACAGTACCTACGGGAAACGTCCCAACACTTTAGACAATTATTAGCACTGGATACTTTTAACTAATGGCAAAAAAAAGACAAAAACGCGGCAGAAAACGTTTATTGAAACTAGATTTATGGCTCTGGGTGAGCACGATTTTAATACTGGCAATTGTCGCTAGTTTTTGGTCACAAACAACGATTTTTAAACCAGCGCAACCGACCACTAAACAAGACGATATTAAAGCACAACGCATCGCGTGGATTAATGAACTTGCCCCTTATGCACGTCAAATGCAAGAACAGTATGGCGTGATTGCTTCAATTAGTATCGCGCAAGCCATTCTTGAATCCAATTGGCATACGTCAATTTTATCGACGCAATACAATAATCTTTTTGGGATTAAGGCGCGTGCGGGTCAAAAAAGTGTCGTATTGCCGACCCAAGAGTTTGAAAATGGCGAATGGAAAACCATTCAAGGCCGTTTTGCAGCTTATGATTCTTGGCAACAAAGTATGAAAGCACACGCAGAGTTACTTTATCATGGTACCAGTTGGAATGCTGCCCAATATCAACATGTCTTAGCCGCAAAGGATTATCAAGCCGCTGCTGCCGCTTTGACACGCGATGGCTATGCCACGGATCCAGCTTATGCGGAAAAACTCATTTCGATTATTCAAACTTGGCAATTATCACGATTTGATATCCCACAAAAATAAAACGAGCTTCGGCTCGTTTTTTTGTGGTTGACGAACTGCTGTTCGTGTGGAAATCTGGTATAATAATAGGAGTTAATTTACACTTTAGGAGCACACATGTCAGTAGAAGAACTCATCAATGGAATGAACGACAAGCAGGCCGAAGCTGTCCAAACAACGCAAGGCCCACTTTTGATTATGGCAGGTGCCGGATCAGGAAAAACGCGCGTGTTAACGCACCGGATTGCCCATTTGGTAAAAGATTTAAACGTGATGCCATGGCGCATTTTGGCGATTACCTTTACCAATAAGGCCGCTAAGGAAATGCGCGAACGAATTGGTGCGTTGTTGTCTGAAGATGTGGCGCGCGACATTTGGGTGTCAACTTTCCATGCTTTGGCGGTGCGCATTTTACGTCGTGATGGTGAAAATATTGGCTTGTCTCGTAATTTTACGATTATTGACACTAGTGCGCAGCGCACATTGATGAAGCGTGTCATTAATGACCTCAACTTAGATACGAATCAATACGAGCCACGTACCGTGCTTGGGATGATTTCCAATGCGAAAAATGACATGTTGCGGCCAAAGGACTATGCGCAACAAGCCGATAACGCGTTCCAAGAAACTGTGGCAGAAATTTATGCGGCGTATCAAGCCGAATTGAAGCGCGCGCAAAGCGTGGACTTTGATGATTTGATTATGTTGACAATTGATTTGTTCCAGTCATCACCTGACGTCTTAGCACGCTATCAAAATCAATTTGACTATTTACATGTCGACGAGTATCAAGATACCAACGATGCGCAATATACCATTGTCAATATGCTTGCGCAGCGCTCACAAAATCTCGCCGTGGTCGGTGATGCCGATCAGTCAATTTATGGTTGGCGTGGCGCCAACATGAACAACATCTTGAACTTTGAAAAGGATTATCCTAACGCACAAACGATTTTGTTGGAACAAAACTACCGTTCAACGCAAAATATTTTGGATGCGGCCAATGCCGTCATCAACAATAATAATGAACGGCTACCAAAAAATCTCTGGACGCAAAATGGACAGGGTGACAAAATTACGTATTATCGCGCGCAATCTGAACATGATGAAGCGAATTTTATTTTAGCCAATATTCAAAAAATGCGCGCCGAAAAGCAAATGGCGTACAGTGATTTTGCCGTGTTGTATCGCACCAATGCGCAATCGCGAAACGTCGAAGAAGCCTTGGTGAAGGCTAATATGCCTTATACAATGGTTGGTGGTCATAAGTTCTATGAACGTAAAGAAATTCTGGATATTATGGCTTACATGCAACTGGTAACCAATCCCAATGACAATGCAGCGTTTGAACGGATTGTTAATGAACCCAAGCGTGGCTTAGGCGCAACGTCGATCACACGGTTGCGGGAACTCGCCAATCGGTTGAATGTTTCATATATGACAGCGATTGAAAGCATTGAATTGGCCCCCGCGATTTCAACGAAGGCGACGTCAAAGTTCCTCGAATTTGCTGAAATGATGCATGAATTACGCCAGCAAGCTGAGTTTTTGAACGTGACGGAACTCGCTGAAATTGTGATGACACGGTCTGGTTATCGGCAAATGCTAGCGCAAAAAAATGATCCGGATAGCCAAGCACGTTTGGAAAACTTGGAAGAATTCTTGTCGGTGACCAAAGAATTCGATGCCAAGTATCAACCAGATGATCCAGAAGCCATTGATCCGATGACGGACTTCTTGGGCACCACTGCTTTAATGAGTGATTTGGATGACTTTGAAGAAGGCGACGGCGCGGTGACATTGATGACGTTACATGCAGCCAAAGGCTTGGAGTTCCCTGTTGTCTTTTTGGTGGGCATGGAAGAAGGCATCTTCCCCTTGTCACGCGCGTTGATGGCTGAAGATCAGCTTGAAGAAGAACGACGCTTGGCGTATGTTGGGATTACCCGCGCCATGAAAAAACTGTTCTTAACCAATGCCTTTTCGCGTTTGTTGTATGGCCGAACACAATCTAATGAGGCTTCTCGCTTTATTAATGAAATTTCTCCAGCCTTACTTGAGACTGAATATGATCAAAATACACGGGTAACACCACATCGTGATTTGCCGTTTGATCGGAAAAACCAGCGCGCGCAAGCAACAACTTATCGTGCGACCCCAGTGACTAAAACAACTAGTGGCACGACTGGTGGGGATCAAATCACTTGGGCGCCAGGCGATAAAGTCTCTCACAAAAAGTGGGGGATTGGGACAGTGGTTGCCGTTAGTGGTGATCGTTCGGACCAAGAACTTAAAGTGGCCTTCCCATCGGAAGGGGTGAAGCAGTTACTGGCAGCCTTTGCACCGATTACAAAGGTTAACTAACCAAGTAAGTGCGACTTTAATATGAGATTAGGAAAATAGGATGTTACCAGAATTTACACCAATTGAACAATTGTCTACGTCAGCAGCACAACAAGAAGTTGCCCAGTTGCAAGCTGATCTCACTGAATATGGGGTCGCCTACTATGAACAAGATGCCCCGCTGGTTGAAGATCATGTCTATGATGCGCTTTATGCGCGATTAGTGGCGCTAGAATCAGCTTTTCCACAGTTTGTGACGCAAGATTCCCCAACCCAAAATGTTGGTGGTGCCTTGACAAAATCTGGCTTAGCCAAAGTGGAACATCCGGCACCCATGTTATCTTTGGGGGATGTTTTTAGCTTAGAAGAGTTAGCAGCTTGGGATGAACGGACGACCAAAAGTCTCGGTTTTCAATCGCCTTATAACCTTGAATTAAAAATTGATGGGTTAGCGGTGGCGTTGACTTATATTGATGGCCGGCTTGTCCAAGCGTCAACCCGTGGGAATGGGACAATTGGCGAGGATGTCACGCGTAACGTCAAAACGATTAAGGCTATTCCACAGCAATTAACGGAACCCTTAACCATTGAAGTACGTGGCGAAATTTATATGCCTAAAAAGAGTTTTGCCGCTTTAAATGTACAACGTGAAGCCGATGGCTTGGAACCGTTTGCTAATCCTAGAAATGCGGCAGCTGGCTCATTGCGGCAGCTTGACGCGCAGGTGACGAAACAACGCGAATTATCAGCCTTTGTGTATTATACGGCTGAACCAGAGGTACTTGGTGTTACCACCCAAAGTGGGGCGTTGGCCCGTTTTGCCGAGCTGGGTTTGCCGACCGATACGCATAATAAAGTGATTGAAAAAATGGCTGATATTGCTGATTTTATCGCCACCTATACAGCTAAGCGTGACACGTTGGCCTATGGAATTGACGGGGTGGTGGTGAAAGTCAATGCGCTGGATAATCAAGTGGAGCTTGGTAATACGGTGAAAATTCCGCGCTGGGCGATTGCCTATAAGTTCCCACCAGAAGAAGCCTTAACGGTGGTTCGCGATATTGAATGGACCGTGGGTCGGACGGGCGCCGTCACACCAACGGCTGTCATGGATCCTGTTCAACTAGCTGGGACCACAGTGCAACGTGCTAGTTTGCACAACCCTGATTATTTGCAACAAAAAGATATTCGCATCGGGGATACGGTCACGTTGCATAAGGCTGGTGATATTATTCCGGAAGTTGGCCAAGTGATTTTATCTCAGCGGCCAGCCGATAGTATCGCATATCCGATACCAGTTGCCTGTCCAGCGTGTGGGTCAGAATTAGTCCACATCTCAGGTGAAGTGGCGTTACGTTGTATTAACCCTTTCTGTGCGGCACAAATCCAAGAAGGGTTGACGCATTTTGCTTCACGTAATGCGATGAATATCGCCGGTATGGGGCCACGTGTGATTGACCAATTATTAAAAGCCAACTATATCAAGGATGTGGCGTCAATTTATCGCTTAGATATGACGCAATTATTATCTCTGGATAAGTTTCAAGAGAAATCAGCGGCTAATTTGTTAGCCGCTATTACGCAATCAAAAGAAAATTCGTTAGAACGGTTATTATTTGGTCTAGGGATTCGACTTGTTGGGGCAAAAGCGGCACGTTTGGTGGCAGAAAAGTTTAAGACCTTATCGGCGATTGCCGAAGCGACCGTAGCCGAAATTGCTAGCATTGATGGGATTGGGGAGGCGATTGCCCAATCGATTGTACAATACTTTTCACATCCGGAATCACAACAACTATTAATTGAATTAACCGCCGCTGGCGTGAATCAGACGTATTTATCAGACGTTGAAGTTGATGAAAATTCGTTTTTCTATGGTAAAAAGATCGTCTTAACTGGTAAACTAGAACAGAGCAGCCGACCAGCAGCAACGAAGTGGTTACAAGATCATGGGGCACAGGTTGCGGGTTCTGTATCAGCAAAAACCGATTTGTTGATTGCTGGTGCTGATGCTGGTAGTAAGTTAGAAAAAGCGACTGCACTAGGGGTGCTTGTTTGGACAGAACAAGAATTTTTAGAAGCACAAGCAAAAGAAGGTAGTGAAAAATGAAGCGAATTGGATTCCGAGGCTATATGATCATTGCAATCGCCATCCTGGTTGTCGCCGTTGCGGGACTTTATTTTTTTAATATGAATCGCGTCACCCCAACAGCGACTAAGAAAGCACAAGGCGTGCAAATTACGCAAAGTGCACCAGGACAATACCAAACCGTGATTAAGGATGGCCGTTATTTAGTCAGTGCGGCTCGTGGTATTACGGCCAGTTCTGAGCCGAATAATTTAGATGTGAAACACTTTGAATCAGGGTTGTTGGACTTAGCGAAAACAAAGTTTAAGCCCAGCCAATATATTTTCCAAGAAGGCCAATACCTGTCAGCGGATACGGTAACCAATCTCTTAGACCGTAAGAGTAACAGTAACCCAGATGGTTTGAACCCAGAAGATAATGGCAAAACGGATGACTCACGTAATCCAATTTATGTTCAAACCTTAACCGAACAAGATTTCATGTCAAAAGAAGGCAATAATTTGAAATTGGCTGGTATGGTCGTTGGGGTGGCGATGAATACCCAAGATGAGTATCAAAAAGAGCAGTATGGGGCAACGTATACGCAAAATATTTCGGATGCTGATCGGATTGCCTATGGTAAAAAGATTGCGCCTAAAATTGTGGCCAAAGTACGCGAACAAGCTGGAGTATCAAAAGATACACCAATTGTGATTGCCATGTATGCCAACGCGCCATCAGATTCGCTGGCACCAGGGAATTTTTATGCTGAAGCTGTTAGTGATCAAGGGACAACGTTAAAAGATTGGCAAACTTTTTCTAACCAATCGATTGTCTTGCCAAAAGAGGCGACAGATACGTCTAAGTTAGGCACGGATGAAAACAATGGTTTTGCCAACTTTAAAAATGACGTGGCTAATTTCTTCCCAAACATCGCTGGGGCAACGGCGGTGGCGAACTTTAAGTCAGGGACACTGTCAAGTATGAACGTGACGGTGACGACGCAATTCTACAGTCAGACAGAAATTGAAAGTTTTACCACTTATGTTGCGCAGTCAGCTTTGAAGTTCTTACCAAGTAATGTGCCAATTCGGATTGAAGTCCGCACAGCTAACGAGCTCCAAGCTATTTTGACACGACAAGCCAATGATAAGGCCTTTACAATCACACTTCTCAATTAAGCATAGCGTGCTATGCTTTTTTGTATATATACAAAAAATGGTATAATTAAACTATGTCAGAATCGGAAAAATATTTAACAATTCGTGCCCTTACGGCCTATTTAAAAAGGAAGTTTGATGCCGATCCATACTTAGAGAAAGTCTATGTGACGGGTGAAATTTCGAACCTTGGTCGTCGTCGCGGTCGGCACTTATACTTTTCCATTAAGGATCCGGAAGGCCAAGCGGTTATTTCAGCGGCTATGTTTTCCTATGCCAATCGGTTGAAATTTGTCCCAGAAGAGGGGATGAAAGTGAATGCTGTTGGTCGGATTCAAGTTTATGAGCCCAGCGGGACTTATTCAATTATTCTGGAACAGATGACGCCTGATGGGATTGGGGAATTATTTTTAGCGTATGAGCAGCTGAAGAAAAAATTAGCTGCTGAAGGGTTATTTCAATTGCCAAAGCGGCCGTTACCCGTTTTCCCAAAAAAAATTGCTGTGGTGACATCGCCCACTGGGTCAGTGATTGAAGATATTGCGCGCACCGTGCAACGGCGTTTCCCCATGGCGCAGGTCGTGTTGTTTCCTGCTCTAGTGCAAGGGGACAAAGCTGCTGCATCTGTGGTCAAACAAATTAAGCGTATTGATGCTAGCGGCGAGTATGATACGCTAATTGTTGGTCGTGGTGGTGGTGCCATTGAAGATTTGTGGGCCTTTAATGATGAAACGTTGGCGCGGACTATTGCCGCTGCTAAAATTCCGATTATTAGTTCCGTTGGTCACGAAACCGACAATACGTTGGCTGATTTGGTGGCGGACCATCGTGCCGCAACGCCGACCGCGGCTGCTGAATTAGCTACACCCGTTACTCTGGCGCAATTGGTTGCGCGTTTGAACGAATTGCAGCTGCGTTTGACAGTTCGCATGAAGGCACTGATAACGAGTCGCCAGCAACGATTAGCACGCGTGGCCCAACGACCAATCTTTCAACAGCCGGATCGTTTGTATGTTGGCTATAATCAGCGTGTTGATCAGCTATCACAACGACTCAGCCAGCAAATGCAGCAGCGCCTGGTGATGGCACAACATCAATTAGACAATCTCACGCAACGCCAGCGTCAGTTGCGCCAAACATTATTACAAGCACCGCGGGAAAAAGTGCAATTACTGACCGCAAAATTAGACTTGATGAGTCCACTAAAAATCTTGACGCGCGGCTATGTTGTGCTCTCTAAAGCCGACCAAGTCGTCCGTCATGTCGATGAATTGCAACCTGAAGATAAGGTCACGGTACGTTTGGCTGATGGCCAAGTAACTGCAAAAATTATAGAAACGAGCCAGTTAAAATGAGTGAAAAAGTGACTTTTGAAGACAAGCTAGAACAATTGGAAGCGATTGTGAGCCAATTAGAACAAGGGGATCGGCCACTAGAAGGCGCGTTAGCTGATTTTCAGACTGGCGTTGGCTTGGTCAAAGAATTACAAGAAACGTTGAAAAATGCCGAATTAACGTTGGCAAAAGTCATGTCAGACGACGGTGAATTAAAGGATTTGGAATTAACAAATGACTAAATTTGCAGAATTACGAGCGACTTATGGGCCGAAAATTGATGCACAATTAGCACAGGATTTAAAACAAATCACAACGGATGCCCAGTTTTCAGAGATGATGGCTTATGCTGTTTTGAATGGCGGTAAGCGTTTACGGCCGTTATTAACGTTGGCTGTCATTTCAAGTTTTCAACAAACCATTACACCGCAAGCCCTGAAGTTGGCGACAGCGGTTGAATGGGTGCATTCTTATTCACTCGTGCATGATGATTTGCCAGCAATGGACAATGATTTGTTACGGCGCGGGCAACCAAGTGTCCATGCGAAATTTGGGGAAGCCGCAGCGATTTTAGTTGGGGATGCCTTGTTAACGGGCGCTTTTGAGGTGGTCACAACGGCTAATACCTTAGCGCCAGCTGAGACCATGATTCCCGACCAGACTATTGTGACAATTGTCCAGAATTTGGCCCATTTTTCGGGTGCTGCTGGCATGGTGATTGGCCAAATGCATGATATGGCCAATCATGGCCAAAACTTACAGACAGCAACAGACTGGTTGTTGCAAGAAATTTATACCCCAAAAACGGCGGCTTTGATTCAATTTTCGGCGCAATTAGGGGCGCAATTAGCCACACTTCATCAAACACAAGTACCAGAAGAGACGCAAGCCATGGCGCAATTTGGGTTGGATTTCGGCTTGGCCTTCCAAATTCAAGATGATCTTGATGATTTTGAACAAGATGATACGGCAACCATTGGCGCTTTGCCACACTTGATTGGCGTGTCGGCAGCGCGGACGCTGCGAGATCGTTACTTGCAAGATGCTAATGACCGTTTGACACAGTTAACAACGCTAGTGCCAGCGTTTGACCGAACACTATTGGATGATTTTTTGACTTTAATTGGAGATTAAGTATGGGTGCAGTAGATAAAGAGCGCGTAGATGTGTTACTCGTCCAGCAAGGGTTATTTAGTTCCCGTGAGCAGGCTAAGCGTGCGGTAATGGCTGGGCAAATTCTGGGTGAAAATGAAGAGCGCCTGGACAAAGCAGGAGAAAAAATTCCCGTGACTACGGCGCTACACTTTAAGGGTGAGCGCTTGAAGTACGTCTCACGTGGGGGCCTTAAGTTGGAGAAAGCCCTTAATGATTTTGATATCACAGTGCAAGATAAAGTGGTACTCGATATTGGGTCATCAACGGGTGGTTTTACCGACGTCGCCCTAAAAAATGGGGCTAAATTGGTCTATGCTTTAGATGTCGGGACCAATCAGTTGGCCTGGAAATTACGTTCAGATGACCGTGTGAAAGTGATGGAAAATACGAATTTCCGCTATTCACAATTACAAGATTTTAAGTTTGGGCAACCGGAATTTGCTACGATTGATGTGTCCTTTATTTCGTTAGGCTTAATTTTACCGCCATTAGCCAACATCCTACAAATGGGCGGGCATGTTGTGGCGTTGATTAAACCACAATTTGAAGCTGGACGAGAAAACGTCGGCAAAAACGGGATTATTAAAGACCCCAAAGTCCATCAACAAGTTTTACAAAAAGTAACGCAAATGATGGTCAATGATGGTTTTTCGGTGACAGAGCTCACGTATTCACCAATCAAAGGTGGTCAAGGGAACATTGAATTTTTGGCTGTCTTAACTCGCGATGACAAGCCCAAAATTGCCGACAAAATCGACATTGATGCGTTGCTCACGCAAACTTATGCACAATTAAACCACACAGGAAGCAATGAGCATGAATAAGAAGACGCGACAAAAAACGCTTCTGGCTTTGATTCAAACCCAACAAGTTGGGCGACAAGAAGATATTGTGGCGCATTTTGAAACGCTTGGGGAAACTGTCACCCAAGCGACGATTTCGCGTGACATTAATGAACTCGGCTTAATTAAGGTCCCCAACGCCCATGGTGGGTTTCATTATCATTTGCCAAAACAAGATGATCGCCCACATTTGCAGCGGTTACGCCGTGTTTTGCAACAATCATTTTTGAGCCAACGGGCGCAACGCGGCCAAATCTTTTTAAAAGTACAACCTGGTAGCGGTCAAATGGTTGCGAATTTGTTTGAACAAGTCAATTTCCCAGAAGTCTTTGGGACACTAAGTGACGATAGTTCAGTCCTCGTATTATTGAAAGACGGCGTGACGGCCAACCAAATGACGAATATCATTCAAAAATTACTGGAAAAATAACGAGAAAGATAGGTGCCTTGGCACGGTGATCGCAATGCTAGAAAATTTGATTATTGAAAACTTTGCCATTATTGAAAAAGTTAATTTGCAATTTGAAGCCGGTATGAGTGTGCTCACGGGTGAGACTGGCGCCGGTAAATCCATCATTATTGATGCGCTATTAATGCTCACAGGTGGTCGTGCCAGTTCGGAAATGATTCGTCATGGTAGTCCAAAAGCTGTGCTACAAGCCGTTTTTCGCTTACCAGAAAACGACAAGTTGTTGGCACATCTTGCCGAAATCGGGGTACTAATCGAGGATGGGGAACTAATTATTTACCGTGAGTTGAATGCCAATGGTCGCAGTTTAATCCGCTTAAACGGCGTGGTTGTTAATTTGAAAACGTTGGCTCGTGTCGGGCAGTATTTGGTCGATATTCAAGGGCAAAATGATACCCAACAGTTGCTGAATGTGGATGAACATCTCATTTTGCTAGATGGTTTTGGTGGGGAAAAGTTACAGGCCACTAAAACGGCTTATCAACAGGTTTTTCAAGAATTTCGCGCCATTACTCAACGATTACGTAAGATTCAAACGTCGCAGCAAGATATGACGCAACGGTTAGATTTACTTCAGTTCCAGCAACAAGAATTAGCTGAAGCTGATCTTCAGCCTAACGAAGAAGAGTTTTTGCTCGATGCACGCGGGAAACTGTTAAATCATAAAAAGATTGCGGATCGTTTGCAAAATGCCCAGTTGGCTTTGAATGGCGAACAAGGTGGTGCCCTAGACATGCTGGCACAAGCCATGCATGAATTACAGGAAATTGCAGAATTCGATGCGACTTATGCCGAATTAGCGACAACGATTGCCGATAGTTATTATACGGCACAAGAAGTTGGCCGTGATGTGGATGAACAAATCGGCGCGTTAACTTATGACGAATCGGAATTGTTACGCATTGAAGACCGCTTACAGCTGATTCACACATTGGAACGAAAATACGGCCCAACAGTTGCTGATGTCTTGCAATTTAAAGCTAAAATTGATCAAGAATTAGCAGCATTGGACCATGATGAGTTTGATATTGAACAATTGCAAGTGAAACAAAACGAATTGCGTCAAGTGGTCCGCAAGCAAGCAGTTAAATTGCGTGAGGTACGACAAGAAGTGGCACGGCACTTAGAGCAAGCTGTCAATCAACAATTAAGTGAATTGTTGATGTCAGGCGCTGAATTTGCAGTGCGCTTTGAACCAATTACTGGTTACATTTCTTCGGGCGCAGACAAAGTTGAATTTTATGTCCAAACCAACGTCGGGGAAGGCCTAGCACCATTAGCTAAAATTGCGTCAGGCGGTGAAGCGGCACGTTTGATGCTCGCGTTAAAAACAACTTTTGCCAAACAACAACACATTGTCTCCATTGTGTTTGATGAGGCAGATACAGGGGTTTCTGGTCGCGTGGCGCAAGCTATTGCACGTAAGATGCTCACGATTGCTGCCGATTCACAAGTTTTGGCCATTACGCATTTACCACAAGTTGCCGCTGCGGCAACCCATCATTTTCTGATTGCCAAAACAACTGAAAATGACCGTACGGTGACGCAAGTAACTGCCTTAGATGAGGCTGGTCGTGAAGGGGCCATTGCCATGATGTTGTCTGGTGAAGATATTACAACTACTGCATTAGCCAATGCACGAGAATTACGCCAACAAGCACCAAAAATTAAGCACAAAAAAAACAACTGACTGCATATGTCAGTTGTTTTTTTTGTGCTTAATGCGCGACAATCGCTAAGAAGATGACGAATAGAATAGCGAGACCATACATCAAAGCGTGTACTTGCTTACCACGACCTGTTGCAAGCATTGTAATTGGGTACAAGATGAAGCCCAACGCAATCCCATCTGAGATTGAGTAAGTTAGTGGCATACCAATCACAACCAAGAAGGCTGGTGCTGCAACGGCAAGGTCATCCCATTCGATTTGACGGAGGCTCTTGGCCATCAAGACACCGACCACGATCAAAGCTGGTGCTGTGACTTGTGATGTTACCACTGTCAACAATGGTGAGAAGAACAAAGCAAGCAAGAAGAACAAGCCAGTAAAGACGCTCGTCAAACCTGAACGACCACCAACAGCGATACCAGATGATGATTCAACATAAGCTGATGTTGGTGATGTTCCAACAACCGCACCGACAGTCATACCAACAGCGTCAGCCATCAAGGCACGACCCGCACGTGGCATTTCATTGTTTTTCATGAAACCAGCTTGTGTAGCCAAGCCAATCATAGTACCAGCTGTATCAAAGAATGTGACCAACAAGAACGTAATCACAACTGTGATCAATTGAATTGAGTTGATGTCACCAAGATGTGTGATACTTTGACCAAAAGTTGGGGCTAATGATGGTACAGGTGATACTAAGGAAGAAGGCAACTTGATGAGACCAAAGATGATCCCAACAATTGATGTCAACACCATTCCGACGAAAATCGCCGCTGGCATTCGCATTGACAAAAGGACAAATGTGACAATAATGCCAAAGATGGCTAACAATGATGTTGGCGATGTGAGGTGACCAAGGGATACCATGGTATCCTTGCTAGCCACAATCAAGCCTGCATCGTGAAGGCCAATAAAGGCAATGAACAAACCAATACCTGCGGCAATGGCTAATTTCATGTTTTGTGGAATCAAGTTGATAATCTTTTCGCGGACCTTAAAGAATGTCAAGACCAAGAAAATTAAGGCGGCTACTAAAACACCAGCCATGGCTGTTTGCCACTTAACGCCCATACCAATGACAACAGAATATGAGAAGAAGGCATTCACCCCAAGACCAGGGGCGATAGCAATTGGGTAAAGAGCGACAATACCCATGAATAATGTGGCAATAGCGGCAGAAACGGCTGTCGCTGTGAAAACTGCGCCTTTATCCATGCCAGCTGCGCCAAGCACAGAAGGGTTAACAAACAAGATGTAGGCCATCGACACGAATGTCGTGAGACCAGCGATGAATTCAGTACGAACTGATGTGTTCAGCTCATCGAGCTTAAAATACTTTGCAATCGTAGACATGATTGCCTCCCAAAAAATAATGTAACGTTACAACGTTCTACTTAAGTTTAACAACATAAAATCCGAATTTAAACTAAAAAAACGGAAAAAATGGACGAAAAGACGATAATTTTACGTATTGAAAGCATGAAAGCGTTTTATAAACGAATGAGGTTTCACTAATGTTCGTGTTTTGTTCTTTGGGACAGCTGAGCCAACTCATGTGCAGGATGATAGGGGCGTAACCGAACATTAGCCCCCAGATTGCCGTTAGATGGTTGCCAATTAACGGGTTAAATAATGCTATAATAGAAGTATCATTAATTTAAGGAAGTTCAGCATGGTAGCGCAGCTCGTGTTGGTTCGACATGGCGAATCAACGGCAAATCGTGATAATGAATTTACAGGGTGGACAGATGTCCCCTTAACCCCTAAAGGGCAACAACAGGCGCGCCAAGTTGGCCAAATTTTAGCCCAATATCAGTTACAATTTGATGATGTGCATACGTCTTATTTGCAACGCGCCATTGTTACAGGAAATATCATTTTAGATGAGATGAACCAAGCATGGGTGCCGATGCATAAAACTTGGCGCTTAAATGAGCGTCATTATGGGGCGTTACGCGGGTTAAATAAAGATGCCGCACGCCAAAAATACGGCGTAGAGGCAGTGGCTTTATGGCGTCGCAGTTATACGGCAGTCCCACCCTTACTGGCAGAAACAAAACCCACGCATCGTTATCCGCTAGGGATTGAACCACGTGGTGAAAGTCTAGCAATGGCGAGTGACCGGTTATTACCTTATTGGCATCAGGTCGTGGCACCCGCTTTGCGTGCCGGGCGACATCAATTGATTGTCGCGCATGGGAGTACGCTACGGGCATTAATTAAATACCTCGAACAAATCAGTGATGAGGCGATTGATGGTTTGGAGATTGCCAATGGCGATCCCATCTTTTATCAAGTTGATGCCCAGTTACATTACGGACAACGGCAATATCTCACGCATAAGCCTGCACGTTAAACCACACAATAAAGGAGTCACACTTTGGAAACGACAACATGGACACGCATTAAAAAATATACGGAATTACAAGGAACTTCTGGACAAGAACATCGCGTTCGGCAAGCTTTTCGGGCAGATTTGACACCATTGGTTGATACGGTACAACAAGATGGGTTAGGCGGTGTGTTCGGGGTGAAACAACATGCCGATCACACGGCACCACGGGTGATGTTTGCGGCCCATATGGATGAAGTCGGATTTATTGTCACGGCTATTTTACCTAGTGGCGCCTTTAAAGTCGCAGCGGTGGGTGGTTGGAACCCAGCAGTTATCTCTTCTCAGCGCTTTAGTCTATTTACAAAAGACCATGTGTATCCGGTTGTGTCAAGTTCAGTGAGTCCTCATTTACTGCGGGGTAGTGGGCAAGCACCACAGTTACCAACTGTTGATGATATGTTGTTTGATGCTGGTTTTGTGGATGATCAGGAAGCAATGGCTTATGGGGTACGACCTGGCGACTTTATTGTGCCAGAAGTGACCACCGTCTTGACGGCCAATCAGCAACGGGTGATATCAAAAGCTTGGGACAACCGTTTTGGGTTAGTCACGTTATTAGGGGCGTTAGAAGACCTACAAGACGTCACAACGCCGAACACGTTGATTATGGGGGCTAATGTACAAGAAGAAGTTGGCTTGCGTGGGGCGCATGGCGCAGTTAATCTCATGCAACCAGATATTTTCTTTGCCGTGGATTCCAGTGCTGCTGATGATAAGAATGGCGGGGCTGGTCACCAAGGTCGCCTGGATCAAGGGACGCTGTTGCGTGTCTTTGATCCGACCGTGGTCGTGCCATTGCGCTTGAAAGAATTCCTATTGTCAACGGCTGAAGATAATCATATTCCTTATCAATACTTCGTTTCTAAGGGTGGCACGGATGCGGCCGCTGCGCAAAGTGAACTGACGGGAGTACCGTCAGTCGCATTAGGCGTAGCATCACGCTATATCCATACCCACCAAACAGTTTGGTCGATTGCTGACTTTGAAGCCACCCAAGCTTTTGTGGTGGCGATTGCCAAGGCACTTGACGAAACGACGCTCAAAACGATTATGGGTGATTAAAGTTGCATGTTTAAAAAGTTACAGAAATTAGATTATTGGATTGCGGTGCCGTATGCCATCTTAAGTATGTTGGGTGTGGTCATGGTTTTTTCAGCAACGCAAGGCACGACAACAGCATTAAGTAATTTTATTAAGCAGGCGATCTTTGTGATTGTCGGCTTATTTGGTGCTTTTTCACTGTATCATTTTAATTTAAAAATCCTGCAGCGACGAAAATTTTTAAGACAGCTGTTGCTGGCAATTATCGCGGCATTAATTGTGGCGAAGTTCTTCATGCCAGCCGTTAACGGTGCGCATGGGTGGATTAATTTAGGTATTGTGACACTGCAACCAGCCGAATTTTTAAAGCTAGCGTTGATTTTGTATTTTGCCGCATTTTTTGCCCGCGAACCTTGGGAAAGACATGTGCCATTACGCGAACAAGCTGTTGCCCGTTTTGATGTTTGGGGATTACCAGCTTTTAGTTTGCTGCTTGTCTTTATCATGCCAGATAATGGTAATGCCTTGATCATTTTGCTGATTTTGCTGGCCATTTTCTTGGCGTCAGGGGTCTCACGTAAGGTGATTGCGTTGGTCGCAGCATTTGGTGGCTTGTTGTTTGGTTTTTTACAAACCATCGTGCGTCTTGTTGACCATTACTTTAATTTGAGTGGTGGCCAACATTACGCCTTGGCGCGTTTTACCAGTTTTGCGAACCCATGGGATCCGAGTGCTGCTGATGCGAGTCGGCAGTTACTGTATGGTTATTATGCAATTGCCCATGGCGGCGTCTTTGGTGTTGGGCTTGGAAATTCATTGATTAAGCCCTATTTGCCAGAATCTAATACAGATTTTATTATGGCTGTGATGACGGAAGAGTTAGGGGCTGTGACCACTGCCATCGTTTTGATTTTGATGCTGATTCTCGTTGCGCGCATGGTCATTTTAGGCATTCGGCAGCGTAGTCAATATTATCGCTTGTTACTCTTTGGCATTGCCACGCTACTCTTTATTCAAATGCTGGTTAATCTTGGTGGTGTGATTGGCGTTTTGCCGATTACCGGGGTGGTCTTTCCGTTTATTTCGGGTGGTGGTTCGTCGTATATTGTGTTCAGTGCTGCGATTGGGTTGACGTTAAATATCGCTGCCACGCAACAACGCTCGGTAAGCATTCATCCAGCTGATACACTAGCTAGAAAGGATTACAAATGACATTTGAAATACAACCACGACGTGCGTTATATGTTTATGGCAGATTGCAAGAAATAACTTGAACGAATTTAGTGACGTAGATTAAGTAAGAAGATCTCGATTGGTGT
>NZ_BMWM01000009.1 GCF_014651235.1 Leuconostoc lactis KCTC 3528 = DSM 20202
TACACCAATCGAGATCTTCTTACTTAATCTACGTCACTAAATTCGTTCAAGTTATTTCTTGCAATCTGCCATACTGTAAATTCTGTTTTTTAAATCATTTTTGGTTTTTCAATCACCGGCATCACGGGTGCTGGCGCCACCGTCGGCACTGCCCGGTTTGTATAATGATGTCGCTTCTCAACAAAACGGAAGACACGTTCTAACACGAAGCTTAATACCACAAAGACAATCATGGCACTGATATAAGCCTCAACGGTATGAAAAGTTGCCGTCCCCAATGCTTTAGCTTTACCAACCACATCTAACACGCCAATCGTAAAGGCCAGTGAGGTGTCTTGTAACAGTGAAATCACCATCGTCGCAAAGCTTGGGATCGCAATCACTGTTGCCTGTGGGAAAATAATTTTCATATACATTTGTCTTTTGGTGTAACCAGCTGTCATCGCTGCTTCCTTTTGCGTTTTTGGGACACTCAACAAAGCGGCACGGATAATTTCTGATAAGAAAGCAGCCATATTCAAGCCGTAAGTCAAAAACAAATAAATCAATGGGTTCACATTATCCGTGTTAATGCTGATATAGCTTAAAAATAGGGGTAAGCCATAATACACTAAGAACATTTGAATCAAAATTGGGGTGCCGCGGACAAATGAAGTAAAAACAACCGCAATTTGTTTTAAAATCTGGGTATTTTCGAGTCGCACATAGGCAATCCCCGCCCCAACAATCACACCAATGATTGTGGAGACAACAGTTAACAACAACGTTGTCGGCAACGCTGATAGCACATCAGCTAAAAACTCCCCGATGAATTGTGGTTGAAAATAATTATGCATAAAACGCCTCCTTTGACACTAATGCTGCCTCATCGCTCACGCCGTTTCCTTACGATCTTGATTTATAAAGCCATTAACCGGTTAAATGTTTTTATAATTAGATATATTAAACGTGGATTAAAAATATCATACCTTCTTAGGATAATATAAACAAGTTTTTTGTTATTTTTGTTAACATTGCACAAAAACATCTGGTACACAATGTTGCAGAACACAAAAAAAAACGCTAACTTATCGTTAGCGTTTTGTTATTTTTCCTGTTGGATGTGTCCATCCTCAATCGTGTAAATATGATCAGCAAATTGCTTTAAACGTAAATCATGCGTGACAACCACCACAGCTTTTTGTTGTTCGGCTGCAATTTGTTGGAAGAGAGCCCCGACTTTCTGTACCCGATCACTATCCAATGCCGCAGTTGGTTCGTCGGCTAAAATGAACGCCGGATCGGCATATAAAGCGCGCGCAATGGCGACACGTTGGGCTTGCCCACCAGATAATTCACCAGGATATTTATCTAATAGCGCATCAATGCCGAGAACCTTTAAATACTGCTGAAATTGTGCCGATGTTAGATTACCGTATTTCTTAACATGGTTAACCAGATCAAATTGTTGTTGCACGGTTAGAAATGGTACCAGGCTATGCGATTGCAAAACAAAGCCGACTTGATTCAAACGGAACGTATCGGAAGCTTGCTGATTTTGAATATCAATGGTTTGATCATTGACTTGTACAATGCCTGATGTCGGCGATTGTAAACCTCCAATAATGGTCAGCAACGTACTTTTACCCGAACCTGATGGCCCAAGAATTAAGGTTAGTTCGCCTTGTTTCGCTTCAAAACTAACATCATCCAACGCCAAAACACGGTTACTCTCTTGACCATATACCTTAGATACATGGCTTACTTTTAATGTCTGCATCATGTTATCCCCCAATGCCTTGTTGTGGTTCGATTTTGATAATCAATCGAATTGGGATGAAAGCGGCCAACATGCCAGCTGCAATTAAGCCCAAGCCAACACCCATAATTAAGGTCATATCAAAGTACATTGGTACCACACTAGGAATGACCAAGCTACTTAGAAAACAACCGGCTAAACCAATGGCGACTGCTAATGCCATAATGATGGCAGTCTCACTTAACGTGTTCAAAACAAGATAACGACTCGGAATACCTTGTGTCCGCAAGACGGCAAAATTAGGCAATTTTTGCATCGTTAAGATGTATAAAAAGATTGCCACGACAACGATTGAAATAACGACTAAGAAAGCAATCATAAATTCAAACGTTTTATTCTGTGCGCTATACCCCGGCATATGATTGAACAATTGTTGCGGTGTCACCACGCGAATGCCTTGCATGCCCGTAATCTGGTTATCCGCCATTAACCCGCTAGCATAATAACTGTTCGCCAGCCCTTTAATGGCTGACCAATGCTGTAAATCACCGTAAACCACCGGCGCCATATTATACGCGGCATTTGTCACAAAACCAACCACTGTGAGTTTCTGAGCCAATAAACCAATGGTGAGCTGATCACCAATTTTCAAGCCACTTTGTTGCCATTTATTAGACACCACAACTTCTTGCGCTGTCTTTGGTCGGTGTCCGGCTGTTAGGGTCAGACGTTGCCAGTAGCGATCTTGTGGCAACCAACCCACATAGGTCGCTGCGACACGTTGATTGTTATACTTGACAATCGCTTGTGCTACCCCGACTGGCGCACTGTCGTGCGTTTGCCGTTCTGCTAATTGTGTGACCTGTGCTTTGGATAACAAGGATTGGGCCAAATTCCCGTCTGCATCATTACTCATCGCAACACTTTTTACGCGCCACGTTGATACAGCAGCAGTATTTTCATGGGATAGTCCTAGTGCCAACGCGCTCAGAATAAAAATCAAAAAACTAATTAACGCGATGACTGCAATCACCAAACCGTAGCGTAACTTTTCTTTACGCATTTCTTGTAGTGCTAAAAACATGTTTAGTCTCTTTTCTGCCAATTGGCTAATGTCGTTAACGTCTTTAAAATGTCATCTTGCGCATCGGGATGTAAGAAGAAATCAGCGACCAAACCATGAACCGACTGTGTCACCAACCACTCATTTATTGTTTGGTCATCAGCATCTGGCTTGAGATGGCGTAGTCTTTTGCGCTGTTGATTTGGTAGCCGTTGTGCAATAATTGCCGCATTAACGGTATAGTGGTACTTTAAAAAATCATAGTCCTCACGCGTTCTCACATGATTCAAAAAAGCAATCGTCTGCGCAATTTGTTCCCCAGAACCTTGCAGTTGTTGATGAATATCGGCAAAAACGAGATCGGCTGCCCATTGATAGGCATCATAAATGTCATCAAAGTAAGTGTAGAAAGCACCACGAGAAATGCCGGCCTGTTTGACGATATTGGCCACTTTGGCATCTAACAAGGGCCGTTGGGAAAATTCTAAAAATACTGCTTGTCGTAACTTTTCTTGTTTAATTGGACTTAAGTTAGCCAGTGTGGGTTTAATCATAACTGGATCCTTTCTAAAATGACACAGTGTCAATATAATGACATTGTGTCATTATATGATAAAAAAGTCAATAAAAAAATACCTTTCGGTATTTTAATGTTTTAATCTGGCATTTTCGCCATGACATAATAATTGCCTTCAGGATCTGCAAAGTTAAAGGTGTCGTTCATTTTTTCGCGCCCCTCACCGAGTTTTTCATACAAGGCATCAAAATCCTCTGTAAAGAACATCAAAGATGGCACCGGTCCAAGCACTTCTGGTGAATACTTGGCAATAAAGGCCTTGGGGAAAAGACCAAGCTCTAGTTGCTCGCTCACCTTCAAGTTAATATTAAGGTAGTCATCCGGCAATGGATTCTCTGCCACAACTTCGGCCTGTAGTGTCGTGACAAAAAAATCACGGATAACCTTAACATCTTCAACATACAACATGACGCGTGTATTTTTGATACGCATATCTTATCTCCTTTTAACAGCGTGCTAACGCTGACTGCCACTTAAGCGTATTTCACTCATTATATCACAGTTCAATTTGGCGTTTAAAACGCCAATTAACTGGCACGATTTATTTTTGCGGTAAAATTTTAAGCAAAAAGGTATTAGCTTGCGTTCGTAATAACGTTTTGCGGAAAGCTATTGCCGTAGTGGCCCACCAAAAGAGGCCTAAGAAAACAGCAGCGATGGTATCGGTTGGGAAATGATCCCGTAAGTAGACACGAGACAACGCCACTAAGAAAATCCAAATGACCCCCAATACACTAGCGACCATAAACTTCTTAGTCTCTTTGGTTATAAATGAGAGCACTAACAACACGAGCAAAACGGCTGATAAGGTATGCACACTGGGAAATGACAGGCCGGTATCTGGTACGACTTGATGGGTTAGACGTTGACGTGCCGTGATAGTTTTAATAATTTCAGCTAAAAAGTCGCCACCAATCACGGTTACTAAGACCCAGACACTCTCAAAACGTTGTTGTTTGCGCCAAAAGTAACAGCCAATACGGCCATCACGACTAATACAATGGCAGGATTGCCAATAGTTGATACCAACTTCATCACACTGGTTAATAAAAACGGGCTTTGCAGCTGACCAATTGCCTGTTGCAAACTGTGATCGAGACCGTTAAATGGTTGCATGATGACATAACCTGTCATACCAAGCAAACCGACTAAAGCCGTTACGGCTACTGATTTTCGTGCTAAGATTGGATTCATTTTTTCCTCTTTCTATTGTTTCAAACTGACTAATCAAACCATTAGCCGATATTCAGCTGATCTTCTGGTCTGACCAACGTCGACTCTTTAACCACTTGCCCTTCTTTCATGAGCAAGTAAACAAACAGTCCAACAAAGCCAACCAACCAGATCAAACTCATGCCAGCACTTCCTAACATACCATGCTGCCAGTGATAACCAAAATAGTCAGCGAAGCTGGCGCCAATTGGTCGGGTCAGCACATAAGCTGCCCAAAATGTGAACGTGTCAAAGCGACCAAAATACTGACGGTTAGCAATAATGGCCAAAAAGACCAACCCGAGATAAACCCCAGTATCTAAGAAACCAAGACGCAGCGATTCTGCTAACCAATCACCGACTGCCGTCCCTAAAGTAAAACTCAACGTGACCGTTGCCCAATAAAACAGCTCACGATGATTGGTTGTAATGGTGTGCACAGACAGATTATGCGCATTGCGATACCACAACACAAAGGTAACTATTAAGGCTAAACCATAAATCACAAACGCAGCGACATACGATATGCCAATGCCATGGGTCGCATCCGCAATGAAAGTACCAAAAATTGCTAAGCTTAACAAAGTTAACCAATAAGTCCAAACACGGTAGCGCGGTTGCCTAAATTTTAAAAATAGAAATACCCCAAAGCTCAGTAAGCCAATGGCCAAATCCGCAACTGGTCCTAATGTCTGATTGAAAAAATCCGACCAAGATTCCCCTAACCCAGTGGTAATTAGTTTTGTGGCACAAAATGCTAGCCCTATGGCCGGCACCTTTGTCGCCAAATATGTCCGTTCTGTCATCAAAATAAAAAACCTGCCTTCATAAACTAACCTTAGTTTATGAAGGCAGGTTTTAATTTCATACTATGGTACCATTCTGATGGTTTTCTGATAATTTGTCAGGAAGTTTGTGGTGCTAGGAATGTCAAAGTGACAATCGTCCCGACTGGTTGATTATCGGATAAGGCAATACTGATGTTTTGACGCGCCGATAATTGTTGCGCCAAGGCCAGTCCCAACCCATTGCCTGGTGTTTCCGAACGCGAGTCATCCCCACGATAAAAACGATCAAAGACTCGCGTTTTATCCGCTGCCGAAATCCCTTGCCCAACGTCTTTAATGATGACTTGGTTCAACGCACTCGTCACGACGATTGGCGAATCGGCTGCAGAATATTTAGCGGCATTATCCAAAATGATCCGCACTAATTGTGCAAATTCGTTCACCCGTAAGTGAACCGAAAAGTCAGTTAACGTTGTGATCACGTGACGCTTGGTGTCGATTTCAAAAAACGTCACAATATCTTGCAACACAGGCACAATTTGAACAACTGTTGGTGGATTCACGTGATCATCAGTAGCCCGCGACATGTCGAGTAACGTATCCACCAAATTTTGCATCCGCCGCGATTCTTTATCTAACATGGCAATCGCCGTTGGGATAATTTCTGGATGTGTTGCCCCACGCCGTTTGATCAGGTCAATATTGCAACGAAAGCCCGCTAACGGCGTTTTCAATTCATGCGAAGCGTTGCTAATAAAGGCACGCTCTTTTTCAATTTGTGCTTGCAGTTGTTGTAACCAATCTTGTAAATGTTGATTCAACGTAACAATTTCTTCCGCCCCGTCAATATCAGGCAACGTCAACTGCTTAGTTCCGGCTTGATCTAATTGTTTCACTGCACGCGTTAAAGTCAATAACGGCGCATTCAAATCTTGCGCCAGTTGCCGCACAATAAATATCGCTAAGACAAAAATCACAGTTAGCGTCACAAATAAGGCGGTACTGACGGTCAGGACCATCCCAATCACTTCAGCTAAACCAATATAAATTTGATAGGTCATGTTACCAATATGGCCCGTTTGATAGTAATAAAAATAACGTTCGCGTGCTTTATAGACCATCCCAAACCATAAATGCCGCCCTTTAATTCGTTTGAGAAAAGCCTCACTCCCAGTAGAATAATACGTGGCCTGCTGGGACTTAATCACGACAAATGTATCACGAGTATCAATCGTCGAATTCCGACGCCAGTTCGCCCAGTCAAAACGAGAATCAATATCAGCACCACGTAAACTGGTCACAATGCGCTGGGCATCGGCCGTACGCGATTCGAGTAATTGATAACTGACTGTACTCAGCACCACCACTGTCGTGGCGATATAAATTAACGCAAATAATTTAACATAGGCTCGGGTCATCAAGACAACCGCTGTATTTTGACGTCGTCTCATACGCTTAATCTCCGACACGCATAACATAGCCTAAGCCACGTGCCGTTTCAATCAAGGACGGTTGCCCATCACGCGCAATTTTTTGACGTAAATGGCGAATATTAACATCAACTGTGTTATATTGCCCGCAAAATCAATGCCCCAAACATGATCAAGAATGGCATCACGTGACACCACCTGACCTTCATGCTGCATCAAAAAAGCCAACAAATCAAACTCACGCTGTGTGAGGGCAATCAGCTGATCACCTCGTTGCACCCGATGTGTCGTCGTATTTAAGGTTAAATCGGCCACTTCAAAAACAGTTTGCACCGGCGTAACTTGGCGGCGTAACACTACCCGCAACCGTGCTAATAATTCTTCAGTTTCAAAGGGTTTCGTCAAATAGTCATCTGCCCCATTATCAAGCCCCATGACCTTATCATCTAACTCACTTTTAGCCGTCATCAGAATCACTGGCAACGTCTGATTAGTTTGCCGAACATGACGTAAAACAGCCATCCCACTCTTTTTTGGCAACATCCAATCCAGTAATACAGCATCTACAGTTTCTGATGCCAATAAGGCAAGTCCTTGTTGGCCGTCAAAGGCCTGCAAAACCGTGTAACCTTCAAACGTCAATTCATTTTTAAGATAAAATTGCAGACTCATTTCGTCTTCAATGATTAAAACAGTCGCCATGCATCCTCCAAAGCGTTACAAAACGATTAGCCGTTATGACCTTACGCTTCGTCGTCAATATGTGCTAAATAGTCGCCATAGCCCGCCGCAGCCATCTCTGCTTTCGGAATAAAACGCAACGCTGCTGAATTAATGCAGTAGCGTTGCCCACCCGTTTCGGCTGGGCCATCAGGAAAAACATGTCCCAGGTGTGAATCTGCGTGCCGCGACTTCACTTCAACGCGTGACATGCCATAACTATCATCTGCTTGTTCAACGATATGATCCGTAATGGCAGCCGTAAATGACGGCCAACCACAGCCAGCATCATACTTCTCTTTTGAAGTGAATAGGGGTTCCCCACTGACAACATCAACATACAGGCCTGGCTCATAAAAATCATCATACTTGCCCGAAAACGGCCGTTCCGTTGCAGCGTTTTGCGTCACGTTATATGCTTCAGCATCTAATTTTGCTAAAATTTCTGACTTATCCATGGTGTCTCCTTTGCCGATTCGTACCATTTATACCAAAACAAGTATCTCTTGATATCTGTGGGCCCAACAACTCACATTTTGTAAGTCTATTGTACCTTATTTTGGCTTCACCGCGGCATAAAAACAATCAGATCCCAACGAGATCAATCGCAACCAGACCACGAACGGCATTTGTCATATAAAAAGCATCAAAATTAACTAACTCACTCACCGGAATCTCCGCATATATGACGTGATGCGTTTTGGCAAATTCTGCTAAATACGTCCCCGGCAAAGCTTGAGTACTTGGTGTCACATAAGTATCACCGCGTTTCGCTAGGAAATTCCCAATTGACAACTCGGTCACGACACCATCTGTATGGAACAACACATCTTGGTAGCCCTGTGTTTTTGCGCGCACTACTTCCGGATGAAACGCCTTTTGAAACATCGGCCCGGATAACTTGTATTGGGTCAGGACGGACGGGGCAATCGCTTCATCCGCTAACTTCGCGCGATACGGTCCCACTAAAGGCGGTAACGGCCGTGTGGTAGCGGATAATGTGTCGCCATCGGTACTAACCCGTAGTACCCCATCCGGACTTTGAGCAGCTAAAGCTTGTAGCTGTTGTGACAAGTCCGGTTGGTGATACTGTCGCGCAAGTCGCGTGACATGGGCCGATAAATTTAATAACTGACCATCTTTGACTTGTCCAGTGGTAAAAATTGGGGTCGGTAGCGTCTCAATCCCAAAAACAGTTAAAAATGGTTGCGCCTTGACCAGGATTTCATCAAATTCAGCGGCAGCATCACTTTCATAAGTGACGCCACCACCCACACCTAATCGGTAAGTCTGGCCATCAAAGGCCAATGTTCGAATCGCAATATTCATATCTAAATCTAGCCGACGATTCAACCAACCCTGCATCCCCGTATAAATACCACGTGGTCGTTTTTCAAGGCTGGCAATGACCGCTTGGGCACTTTTTTTCGGTGTCCCAGTAATGGACCCACCAGGAAACATCGCCGTCATAAACTCCGTAAAGGTCAGATCAGCTTTGACACGACTTTGAATAGTCGTCACAAGTTGATGAACATGCGCAAAGGTTTCCACGGCAGCAAATTTTTTCACGACCAAATGGCCAGGTTCACTAATGCGGGCCACATCATTACGCAATAAATCGGTTACCATCAATAGTTCTGCATGGTCTTTAGTATTATTTGCGAGTTTGGCCAGATTTTGCGCATCTTCTTCAGGCGTTTGACCGCGTGCAATCGTCCCTTTAATCGGTTTGGTGATTAACTCACGGTCATGAATGGCGACAAAGCGCTCGACCGAACTTGAAATTTGGGTCATTTCCCAATCAGGATAGTGTAAGAAACTGGCAAAAGGCGCTGGATTTTGCGTCACCAATGCTTGAAAAACACTGATCGGTTCAGCATCAGATAAAATATCAAATTGTTGGGTCAAATTACCGACATACAGATCACCAGCGGCCATATGCGCCCGCATTTTTTCAACACTGGCCATATATTCCTGACGCGTCTGGTCCATAAAAATCGCTGCGGGTTGCCGCACGGCTGGGACTTTTTTCGGTTTTGGTAATGGTGAAGTTGCCGACACCCAGTAAGTTTGATCAGTTTGATCAGTTTGTTCAAATTGCGCCACATATAGTTCCTGTGTTGCGTGGTCAAACAACATGAGCTCGTCATACAAACTAAACCGTGCTGGGTCTTCTTCGTAACTCACAAAACCTAAGATTTCAGGTTGGATCGGCCAGTTCGACAGTTCTGGTCGTTTGGTTGTGCGCAGCGCATCCACCGCTTCAGAAAAGGATAATGTCGTTTTTTCCTGATTAACTCGGACAACACCATCGCGTTGCGTGACCGTTGCAAACGGCGCATGGGCCAAAATACTGAAGTGTTCCGACGTCTCAGGCTGACTCGTATAAAGCAAAACGATTTCTTCATCTTGCCGATAATGCGCCAAGAAAATATCCCAAATATTGGCATTATCGCGCTTAAATTTTTTCAAAATCCTGTACCTGCTCTAAAAAATTGTTTAAAATATCGTAACCATGTGCCGTCATCCAGCTTTCCGGATGAAACTGCACCGACCAGATGGGCAATGTTTGATGATGCATGGCTTGAATAACGCCATCTTCACTACGCGCATCAACACAAAAAACCGCCGGTAATGCGGTTACAATTAGCGAGTGATACCGCGCGACTTGAAAATTTGGGGGTAACCCTGCCATGAGACCTTGGCCAATATGCGTCAAGGTTGACGTCACCCCGTGTTGTGGCCGATCTCCGCGAATCACTTGACCACCAAAAACATCCGCAATGACCTGATGCCCCAAACACACACCAAGGATTGGTAAGCGTCCTGCATAAGTCGTCACCACGTGGCGAGAAAATGCCGCTTCCTTTGGTGTTTTTGGCCCTGGTGAAATCACAATCGCCTGATAGTCAGTTTGCACAGCAGCCGGTGATTGCTTAACCTGTTCGGCTAAGGCATCTGCTTCAGTCACGACTGTCACATTTTGCCCCAATTCCTGAAAATAGGTTACTAACAGGTAAGTAAATGAATCATAATTGTCAATCAATAGAATACGCATGGTCACCTCATCACTTTTATTATACTAAAAAAACGCCTACAAAGCGGCGTTTTCTCGAGCTGATTTAATTTTTTGAACACGTGGTGATTGCGCAAAACGATCAATCATGGCTTGTAATTCTGGTAACGTCACATTGGCACCAAATACTTCACTGCCAGGTTCGAGCATGATCCCATTTGCCAATGGTCCAACATAGAGACTATCAAAACCTAAATCATCGATAAAGCTACGGACTGTCGCAATGGCGGCGTCATCATCACCAGCCAGTGCCAATGCCTTACGCTTTGGTGTCCCTGCTGGCGCTGACTCGTCAAACAAATCATGATAACCCATATGATTAAAAGCTTTTATCACTTGGCTATTGGATAAAAAGCGTTGGACTAATTCACTTGACGATTGCAAAGGATTGGTTAAATCAGTACGAATCCCATCAACTTCCCACCAATAATTCATCGCATCTAACACGAGTTTCCCATCTAAACCAGAGCGATCAATTGTTTCATACTTACTTAATGGCAAGGCTAGGATGACCAAATCGGCCTTAGCCTCCGCCTCTGCTGCTGTGACGGCTTTTGCGCCAGGTGCTAACACTTCAACTGTTAAAGCGATTTTTTCAACTGATCCAGAGCCAGCAATCAACACCTTGTACCCAGCTTTTAAGGCTAATTGCGCCAGTACGATCCCAACTTTTCCAGCCCCCAAAATACCGACTGTTTTAATCGCCATGGTTAATCCTCCGCTAATAATTCTCGTACACGTGGGATGACTTCAGTGGCGTACAATTCAATCATCCGTTCACGGGCTGCTGCTGGTTGCTCACCAGCACCATAAACCAAATCAAAACGGCCAACCCCAAGCGTCTTAATCGCTTTAGCCATGCGTTGGGCGACAACTTCTGGTGTACCGACATACATTGAACCAGATTGAATTTCGTGTTCAAAGTGTTCGCGAGACATTGGTGCCCAACCACGCGTCACCCCAATTTTATCAAAGGCGAGCTTAATATTTTCCCAAGCCATCTCAACAGCAGCTTCTTGCGTATCAGCAATGAAACCGTGAGAGTGCATTCCCAACGGGTGCGTTGGCATATCAAACTGCTTAGCCGCCCGTTCGTAAAGTTCAACATACGGCTTGAAACGAATCGGATCGCCACCAATAATGGCTAAAATCACTGGGAAACCAAAATGCGCTGCGCGGACAATCGATTCTGGTGAACCACCGACACCAACCCAGGTGTCCAAATGACCACTTTCCGTTTTTGGAAAGACATCGGCTTGTTTCAAGCTCTGGGTAAATTCACCTTGCCAATCAAATGGCTTTTCTTCGAGCAACTTTGAAAACATAGCGATTTTTTCTTCAAATAAAGCGTCGTAATCACCAAGATCGTAACCAAACAATGGGAATGATTCTGTGAACGAACCACGCCCTAAAATAATCTGGGCGCGACCGTTAGAAACGGCATCCAATGTTGAAAAACGTTCAAAGACACGGACTGGATCATCAGAACTCAAGACCGTCACACCAGAACCAAGGGTAATTTGCTTTGTTTGTGTCGCAATCGCGGCCAAAACTGTTTCAGGACTAGAAATGGCAAATTCTTCACGGTGGTGCTCACCTAGCGCAATGACATCAACGCCCAATTTATCCGCCAACACCGCTTCTTTGACAACTTGACGCAAAGCTTGCGCATACGTCATCAACTGCCCATCACTGTTTTTTGGGACATCCCCAAATGTATCTAATCCTAAAATTACTTTTTCTGGCGCCATGTTCTGCTCCTTGTTTTCACTTATTTTTTATAAGTAAATTTTATGTTGAAATGTGACATTTGTCAACCAATATGTTTAACAACAAAAAAGCAAGCGGTTAACCGCTTGCTCAAATGTTTTTGAACTTATTTCAAATGATGTAGCTGATGTCTTGTGCACCATGCTGTTTATTGCCGCGCAATGGGCACAATTTGGTCATAAAGACTGAGCACTTCGAGTAAACTGAGTGCGACTTCAGCGCCTTTATTGCCGGCTTTGGCGCCAGCACGATGTTGGGCTTGTTCTAATGTGTCCGTCGTGACCACACCAAAGACAATTGGGATTGACAACGTCTGACCGAGCGCTGCCACCCCATTCGCCGCAGCATTAATCACTAAGTCATAGTGCGCGGTATCGCCTTTAATCACAGCGCCCAGCGTCACAATCCCATCAAAGGCTTGCGTTTCGGCGACTTGCTTGGCCACCATTGGAATTTCAAATGCCCCTGGCACCCAAAATACACTGATATTTTCTGCTGCGACACCGTGCATGACTAGCGTCGTTTGCGCACCTTTTAAGAGTTGCTCAGTAATTAAATCATTAAATCGACTGACAACAATTGCAATTCGTCGCTGTTCATGTTGCGTGAAATGGCCTGAATAGATCATCATGGTCTCCTTTTAGAGTTGGTGCTGGAATTTTTCTTTTTTAGTTTGTAAATAGGTTTCGTTATAGGGGTTTTTGCCAACTAACAACGGCACACGCGCGACAACGTCAATCCCACACGCTTTTAAAGCGGTCACTTTATCTGGATTGTTGGTGATTAACCGAATCGTCGTCAAACCCGCCGCCCGCAGTATCTCAGCTGCTTGGTTATAATTTCGTTCATCAGGTTGATGATTGAGGTGTAGGTTAGCATCATAGGTATCGAATTGGTGCTCTTGTAAGACATAACTACGTAATTTTTCATGCAAACCAATTCCCCGCCCTTCTTGTCTCAGATACAAAACGGCCCCACCATCTTGGGCGACCATGGCCAATCCAGCTTGTAATTGCGGGCCACAATCACAACGATAGGACCCAAACGCATCCCCAGTTAAACATTCAGAATGTACCCGGACTAATGGCGGTTCTGATACTGATTGTTGACTGCGAAGTAGGAGCGCTGGTTCCGCTTGACCGGTTTGATATTCCGTTAACGTCAAATCACCGTACCGCGTTGGCAAATGAACGGTTACGCCTTCCTGAATACTTAACGTCGCTTCAAATTCACGATAGGCCACCAAGTCAGCCATACTTAATTGTTGTAAGCCATGCGTTGCGGCTAGATTGGCCAAACTTACTTCTCTGGCCATTGGCCATCATCAGCTAAAATTTCAATAATATAGGCGACTGGTGGCACACCGGCAATCTTGGCCAGTTCAACCGCCCCTTCCGTATGCCCTTGTCGTTGCAAGACGCCACCATCCTCAGCAACCAATGGGAAAATATGACCAGGTGTTTCAAACTGTTGGGCCCCAGCACTCAAATTCGCGAGTTGTTGAATTGTATGGGCCCGTTCAAAGGCTGACACCCCTGTTGTGCTATCAATATGATCGACGCTCACCGTAAATTTTGTCCCAAATTTTTCTGAATTCTGTTGCGTCATTTGCGCTAATCCGAGCGCAGCAGCCCGTTCAGCGGTCATCGGCACGGCCAGTACCCCACGGGCAATAGTGAGTGCTTGATTAATTTTTTCAGGCGTCACAAATGAGGCTAACCCGACTAAATCACCCTCATGTTCACGGTTTTGGTCATCCGTTAAAATGATCAGCTCGCCTTGCTTTAAGGCTGCCACCGCCTGCCGGACACGGGCTTGTACTGTATCACTCATGTGTCGCTCCCATCAAATATTTTGCTAAAATGTCAGTTTCAAGATTAACCTTGTCCCCGACGCGTAAGTCACTTAACGTTGTGTGGGTCAAGGTATGTGGAATTAACCCGATTGTGAAAGTATCTGTTGCACAAGTGACCACGGTCAAACTGACGCCTGACACGGTAATGGCGCCTTTTGGCACAATTTGTTGTCGTAATGTCGATTGCTCAGGTTTAAATGTCAATAACACAGTGTCCTCAATTTGAGCAACTTGCGTCACTTGTGCCATGCCGTCCACATGTCCTGACACAATATGCCCGTCAAACCGATCAGTTGCCAACATGGCTTTTTCCAGATTAACAGCTTGCCCAATCTGATACTGTTGCACAATGGTCGTGGCATAAGTTGGTTGCATAATGTCAAAGGTTGCTACGTCAGCCGTTTTCGTCACAATCGTTAAACAAACGCCATCAATCATGATACTATCCCCAATCTTACTGGTCTCAAAAAAATGATTAGGCGCGGTCACCTGGAGGTGCAATGTTTGTGATAATTGCTGCTGAATGCTGGTTACACGACCAATGGTTTGCGTGATGCCTGTAAACATGTGGCGACCTCCTGATTAATATAACGTTTCCGTTGCGTATGACCGATGCGTTGAATATCATCTGGCAACTGTGGCAACACAATCCCGCTAACGCCATCAGCTAAAAGACTATCTGCCGTGTAAATGAGACATTCATGCCAGAGTTGGGCTTGTAAGAAGCTCCTCATCAGAGTAGGACCGCCTTCGACCATCACAGATTGCATACCCTTGCGGCCAAGATCAGCAATGATCCCAGGTAGTCCCGCCGACATCAATACAACATTTTCCTGTTGGGCAAATCGCGCATTTTCTGTATACACCAACCAATCTTTTAAGCGGGCCGCAGGTTCATGCGCCAAGCGACCACGCCGATCAATCACCACCCGTTGCGGTTGTTGATGCGTCAACACCACATCACGTACGGTTAAGCGTGGCTGATCAATACGCCACGTCTCAGAGCCAACAATGATGGCACTATGTCGCGCACGCTGGCGATGCACATCTAAATCCGCCACGGCATCCGTGATTTTACTACGTTGCCCACGCACTGCACTCACATAACCATTGTGTGATTGAGCTAATTTAAGTTGAATATAGGGTTGGTGCTGTTCGTGATACTGATAAAACGCTGGATTAAGTTGACGACTATCATCAGTATCAAGCACGACCACTGAAATACCGGCAGCGCGTAATTTTTGGACACCTAAGCCATGTGTGGCTGGGTTAGGATCCAAGTCACCAATCACCACTCGTGCCAGCCCCCAGTCACGGATCGTTTCAGCACAGGCGGCTACTTTACCACGGACTGCACATGGTTCCAGCGTGACATACAGCGTTGCCCCCTGTGCATCACGGGCAGCGCCTAAGTGATGAAACGCATTCATTTCCGCATGCGCCCCACCAAACCGTTCATGCCAACCAACTGCCAAGACTTGATCGGCCTTCACGATTACCGCGCCAACCCGCGGGTTTTCAAAAGTTTGTTCTGGCTGTGCCTTGGCAGCCGCTATAGCTGCCAGACGAAGCCCTGTTAAATCATCCATCTTTACCTCCTGTATTTTCAGGACAAAAAAACCGATATGCTAATAACAGCACATCGGGTTTACAGTAATTTGATCGATTCAAAAAAGCCCAAGATAGCAATCAGCACTATCTTGTTCTATCTCTTCTCCCATCCAGACTTTAACTGTCGGTCACAGATTCTCACTGTGTCAACCGCATGAACAATCACGCGGGTCACGGACTTTGGGACACGTTGTCCCATCACCGTCGGTCGGGAATTTCACCCTGCCCCGAAGATTAATTATTTAACCCTTTCAGAGTAGCACCCAAAACCATTCCTGTCAATGAAAAAAGCACGTGTGCGCACACGTGTTTTTTTATGCGGCTTTAAACGCCACGAAAACGTTGAATTTTGAAAAAATCTAATAAGAACGTTAAAATTGGTAACCCAATCACAAGACCCCAAACACCAAAGAGCTTTTCCATGATAATCAAATTCAATAAGATCACCAAGATGGGCATATGCGTCCGATGTGACATAAAATGTGGGTGCAAGAAGTAAGATTCCAAAAAGTGAATCACTGCCACCGCAATGAGGATGACAATCACCGTATGCCAATTACCGATAATAAAGGCGGTAATCGTTAACGGTACTAACGACACCAACACACCGACAACTGGAATCAAACCTAAAATGAAAATCATGATGGTAAAGCCTAGTAAATATGGGAACTGTAAAAAGGCTAACACCGCCACCATTACGGCGGTATTAATCACACAAATCAACAGTTGAACTTCAAATAAACGGCCCAAAATGATAATAAAGCGGTGCAAAATAATATAAAATTCACCAAAAAACTTTTTGTATGGACTGTGCAAAAAATGGAGCGACCAATTTCTTAACTGCGGATAAGTAATACAGAAAATAAAACTAAATAGTAACGCTAAAATCAATTCATAGATAATATGACCCAATTGATTGATTTGCGACAGCGCCTTCGTTAAGATTTGTTCGGTACTAAATGAATTTGTATATTGATGAAAATTTTTATAAACTTCTTTTAAAATCCCATGGGATCGCCAACTGGGATCCGTTGCGAGGACAATCATGCTTTTGACTTGATGAATGAGCGTATTGGCCCCATGATCAATCGCCCAAATCAGGAAGCCAACAAAAACGATATAAACTAAACTAATGGCAATCCCACGGGAAAGCTTGAAAATGCGTTGGACACGCTTACCAGCATTTAAGGCTAAATACGAAAAAATTGTCGTCAATAACAGCAAAGACATAAACTGTCTGAGCAAGAAAATGAGGACCACAATGGCCAGTAAAACAAAATAGCGATAAAATCGTCTATTCTTAACGGTTGCAAAAACGTTCATAGGGGCCTCTTTTCTTCAGTGACAGGTGCATTAATTATTGGGCAATTTTTCGTTGCTTGCAGTATTGAATTCTGGATATTGGTCATCCGCAGAGCCAACTTGTGCCAACTGGTATGACGTGACATCACTACCAAATTCTTCACCAGTTGTTGCCGGTGATAACCCAAGGGCTGAGCGCACCGTATCCGTTACGGCTTGCCGTTGTGCCGTCGTTACCCGTTGATAAGACACACCTTGATACATTTGGCCTTCACCTTGGACAGTATAAGAGTTAATGTGCTTCGTTGCAGCCATGTAGTTTGATCCCAATGCTAACATATCCCCTAATTTAAGATTTGAGGCAATGTTTTTCGTTGTGGCATTAATGAAATCTGTGTTCAAAATCGTTGTCGGATTCGTTTTGACTTTGTTCATGATCGCTTCAAGTAAAATCCGTTGACGTTGGGTACGACCGTAGTCACCCTTTGGATCTTGATAACGCATCCGTGAGAATGCTAAAGCGGCTTTGCCATCCATCTTCTTATAATGCTTAAAATGTTCACCGTCGGCGGCATAATAATAATCACTCTTTCCTTCGGTAAAACGATAAAGGTCATTACCTGTTTCGTGTGCCGTTTCTTGACTAAAGTCGAAAGTCAAAGGTGATACTGCTTGAATCCCACCAAGTCGATCCACTACATCGCCAAGCCCACTCATATTCACCATGGCAAAATAATTAATTGGGATATTAAACATTTTTTGAATCGTCGTAATGGTCGTGCTCACGCCATCACCCAAAGTCGCTTCTTCATCAGCCGTTTCTCTGAAAGCGTACGCCGCATTGAGTTTTTGTGGGAAACTTTCTTCAAACCCGTCAATGGATGTCATAATATCTCGTGGCAACGAAATCATGGTCGTAGTCTCTTTTTCAGGATTAACCGTCACTAACATCAGTGAGTCTGTCAAACCCGAACGATCACGATTTGCGCCAAAACCACCCGTCGTTCCCGTATCGGTTCCCAACACCAAAAAAGAAATCGGCTTCTTATCTTTAATTAATTGACTCGACATTTTTTCAGATTTAAGGCCTGTTGCCGAGTATGAATGGTCAATTGATTGTTTCAACTTGCTCGCATAGAAGGTACCTAAACCGATACCGACCAATGCCAGTACACTCAAAACCAATAACGCAATACGCCAACCCTTTTTACGCTTTGGTTGATGCAGGTCAGCCCTGTGACGATCAAGGCGCGAAGCTGACCCGTCAAGTGGCAATTCTGTCTTGTTGTTGTCAGACATATTGTCATTCCTTTAATGATATTATTTTTTTGCTACATTACCTAATTTAACACAAAAAATAGTAAAAGAAAAATAAATTTATCAGATTAAAATACCGGGAAAATCGACTGATTCCCAATCGATTTTCCCGGTAATGATACCACTACTCGTTGTCCTTCAAAATGTTTTTCACTTCAATCTGGGTTAACTTCTGACGATTGGCAGTCGCAATAAAGAGCGGTACGATTTCTTCTACCACATCACTAAACTCCAACCCATAAAAGTTACTTGAACTCACCGTATGTGATTGTAACCAAACACGACCACCGATTAGGAAGCGATCCCAAGCGTGAATGTTGGGTAAATTCAAGAGATCAGCGTAGTATTGGGTAGCCACAACATACTTAAAATCACCAACATTCCCATGTTTATTCATGGCATATTTAGGAAATTGTGGCTTTAATACATTTTGTTTAATCAACTCATTGGCCACCTGTTTTAGATAAACCGGAATCTGCGGTTCCACTTTAAAACCAAGATTAAATGTCACATGGACGATATTATCCGTTCCCAACATATCAACCGCATAACTCTTACCATAAGGATCACTTGATTCCTTAACCGTCACAAACCAATAAATCGTCGCGCGTTTTGGCCGTGAGCCAAGAATTGAATAGATCATTGACCGCTTTAGCATATAATTTTGATGCATATGCGCAATGTAGACCAAATTCGTCGCAAAAATTGGTTCGTCGTCATCCTTTGACAGGTTGATGAGTTGCTTACGATAATCCTTCAATGACACATAATCATCTTGCTTTGAAATGGCTTCCCGTCGCTTATTACCATAATACCAGACCACCATCACCAGCAAAATAGCGAGCATAATAATCAAGGTTACATAGCCACCGTGGATAAACTTCGCCAGACTGGCAATTAAGAAAACAAATTCAATGAAACCAAATAGTATTAAGAAACCATACGCCAAAACTTTTTGGCCTTGTAATTTAATAAATTCAAACAATAAGACTGTCGTCATTAACATCGTGACTGTAATGGCCAGCCCATAGGCGGCTTCCATATTATGTGATGTTTGAAAACTCCAAACCACAATCAGCCCCACCGCACAAAGCAACCAATTTACCATGCCAATATACATTTGCCCACGAACATTACTTGGATAAAAAATACGTAGACGTGGCATAACCTTCAAGTTAATCGCTTCACTGACTAAGGTATAAGCGCCCGAAATCAAAGCTTGTGAGGCAATGATAGAGGCCAGTGTTGCTAGGATAACACCAACAAAGCGCCAGTGACCCGGCAAAATTTCAAAGAATGGATTGGCGGATTGGGCCAAAAGATCAGGGCGTTGACTATTTGACATAATCCAAGCACCTTGCCCCATATAATTCAACACCAGCATACTATAGACAAACGGCCAACTGATATAGATATTCCGCTTACCCACGTGTCCCATATCCGAGTATAGCGCTTCCGCACCCGTTGTCGCCAAGAAGACACTCCCGAGAATAAAAATCCCCGTCTTGTTTTCCGGATTAAAGAGAATTTGAATCGCATATACTGGTGACAAGGCTTTCAAGATCGACAGATCAGAGAAAATATTAATGAGACCAAATACCCCAATAAACAAAAACCAAACGAGCATCACCGGACCAAAAATATTCCCAATTTTTTTGGTCCCCGCTTTTTGGAACGTAAAAATCACAAGTAATAGTACGCTGACAACACCGATCACCACGGTCTGATTATCTGGGAATAAAAAGGTCCCAATTTGTTGATCTTTTAACCCTTCAATGGCAGTCGTTACCGTTACCGCAGGCGTTAGCGTCCCGTCCGCTAGGAGCGCTGCCCCACCAATCAACGCAGGAATCAACAACCACTTTTTATTCGTTTCACGTACCCGACTATATAACGCAAAAATACCACCTTCACCGTGATTATCTGCTCGCAGTGCAATCAGGACGTATTTGACAGTTGTAATCAACATCAGTGTCCAAAAAACCAACGACACGGAACCCAGCACAAATTCTTGAATTTGTGCCACACTACGCGCACTGTTGAGAATCGAATTCATCGTATAGAGGGGTGATGTCCCAATATCGCCATAAACAATTCCCAACGCAACTAATGCACCAGCTGAAACCCATTTTGGGGCCTTAACAATAGACATTTTGTTCTACCTCATTTGTTGTATTAATTCTGTATGGCGATAATTATCTCACAAACCAAGCAAAATGCCCACATTTTTTTACGCTCAAACAGCACATAAAAAGCATCTTTCGATTTTAAAAGATGCTTGCAATCACTATTAGGCCAATAGTTTTTCGATTTCAGGGATCATCGCTTCTGGTGATGTTGCGGGTGAAAAGCGCTTCACGACATGCCCTTCTTGATCAACCAAAAACTTCGTAAAATTCCACTTAATACGTTGACCCAAGACGTTTTTGGCATGATCTTTAAGATACGCAAAGAGCGGTGCTGTCTGTTGCCCATTCACTGCAATCAATTGATGCATCGGAAAAGACACGCCATAGGTTAAACGACAAGCGGCCGCAGCTTCCTCAGCTGATCCCAATTCTTGCTTAAATTGGTTCGATGGAAAGCCCAACACTACCAAACCTTGCGACTGATAGGTTTGATAAAGGGCTTCCAATGCTTCAAATTGCGGCGCATAGCCACACTTTGTTGCCGTATTGACAATAATCATTGGCTGACCAGCAAAGTCCCCGAGTGAATACGTCTCACCGTCTTCTTTTACGGCATTAAATTGATAAATATTATCAGTCATCGGTTCCTCCAATGCTGCACAACGGCCTAGTCTTCGTCTGCTAAGTTCACTAAAATTTTTGCCTGGGACTTATCGGTTGTCAATGACTCAAAGCCATCGGTGACAATGTTATCCAACGCAATCATATCAGTAATCACTGGCGCCACATCGATTAACCCTTGGCTCACCAAATCAACGGTTTGTTGGAAAGTCTCTTTTGAATAAGCAATCGTTGTCGTCAACTTAACCCCAGCGTTCATTAATTGCATCGGATCAAAACTAATTGGTTTAGCAAAGATTGACACAATCACCATGGTACCGCGTGGGCGTGTGGCACCCATTTCCAAAGCTTTTTCGAGTCGAACTGCTGATAAATCAACAGCCACAATTTTAGTCGCCCCTGCTGCCTTAGCCGCTGCGGCAACCAAAACACCAATTGGTCCGGCCCCAAAGATGACCACTTTTTCACCAAAGCGCAGACCACCTTCTTTAACGGCTTGTACGGCTACGGCAGTTGGTTCAATCGTCGCGCAGCTAAGGTAAGCGGAAAGTCCTGTGGTAAATGGTACAAGTTAGCTTCTGGGACATTCACATGGGTAGTAAAGCCCCCATCTGTACTCAAACCAATAAAACTATACCCATCATACACATCAACATCATCTGCGACTTCACCCTTAGTGACAGTTGGATTAACTGACACATGATCCCCAACTCTAAAGCCAGTCACATCAGCGCCAACCTGTTCAACCACCCCAGAAAATTCATGTCCCATGGTTAGCGGTGCCTGACCACCTGTCAAACCATCTGGTTGTTCAACCGGAATAAAGACAGGCCCCTCCAAATATTCATGTAAATCACTGCCGCAAATACCCGCATAGGCAACACGAATCACAACTTCATTTGCCTTTAACGGTTTTAACGTCACGTCCTCAACACGTACATCCTTTACACCATGCCATACAGCTGCTTTCATGTTCCTGGTCCTTTGCTTGCGTTAACTTATGTTCAGCATCTTTGGCCCCATTATAGCACTTACTGAAAGCGATAACACAAATTTAATATTACGATTCATACAACAATTATTGGCCAACAAAAAAAGTCGTGACCTCACGGCCGCGACTTTTTCAAATTTAAAATTATGACACAAACTTATCAGCAAATGTGACAAATTGTTGCGCGGCATCAGCCAAGAAGGCCTTTGTATCCGCATTTGTAATTTGACCTGATTCGTCAGCCAATGTGCCAACATTACCGATGTAAAGTTCTGGTTGTTGCAAAGTTGGCATGTCTAAGAAGACCAATGTTTGGCGCAACACGTGATGTGCCAATACGCCAGCAATCCCAGAGATTGATTGTGAGGCAACCAAAGCTGGCTTCCCAGCCCAAACATTTTGACCCCAAGGACGTGAAGCGACGTCCAACGCGTTTTTCAATGCTGCTGGAATACTACGGTTGTGTTCTGGTGTCACAAAAATGAAGGCATCTTGTGCCAAAACGTCATTTCGGAAACGTGTGTAAGCTTCTGGTGAAGCCGCGTCGAAATCTTGGTTATATAATGGTAAATCCGCAATATTAAGGTAAGTAACCTCTGCATCAGCTGGCAAACCAGCAACAAGTGCATCCGAAACACCCTTTGAATATGAATTTTCCCGAATTGAACCAACAATAACACCATACTTAGTCATATGAATTCTCCTATCTTCTTACTATTTATAAGTATAAAGGAAAAACCAATAATTGCAAGTTTTATCTCTAAAGGTGGCTATCAACGGTAACATTTTAACGTAAGAAACGAATTAAGATACCACCAAGAATCAAGACAATGGCGCCACCCATCCGGTTACCCATCTGGGCAAACGCAATCATTTCCATGCGATTGGCAGCTGACAAAACGGCCACGTTTCCAGTACCACCCATACTATTGTCAGCCATGCCCGCTGCAATTGCCGCTTCAACAGGATACAAGCCAAATAATTGCCCGATTAACGCACTCGCTAATCCCATCACCACCACACTAGTCAAAACTAACAACACAAACTGCCAAGTCAATGAATGCGCTAACACGTTCAAATCAATCAAGGCTAACCCAATACCGGCCAGCACGGCATGCGTTAAATTCCCCATGATCACTTGATTAAACATCACAACTGAATCTTCTAATGGCTTGGGTACCCAATTAAAGGCTTTAAAAATAATCACTAAAATAATAACAAACGCGTAGGTATGCACTTTTGGTACGAAATCATTCAAGATTGTGCCGACCAAGAAAAATGAAAAGGCAAGCATCATCCCCACACCGATGCGTGTTGCATCAAGATTGGTCACAGGCTGTGATTTTTCAGCTGCTGTAATCGGAATTAGCACGCCATGCCCATCATATTTGGTATTGGCACCGACTTTGGCAATCAAGGCTGCCCCAATGACTGCCATGACATTGCCTAACGTCACGGCTGGAATTAATTCAGAAAACATGACCCCAGCATTCGTCCCTAATCCTTGCGCATAAATATGTGATAGTGGAACGGCACCAGCACCAATACCACCAGCCATCATCGGCATCGACACAAACATTACCGCATGACCAAAACCAACGCCAAGCAGCCAGCCGACGATACCAACAGCAAAGAAACCAAGTACCATTGCTGCTAGCGATACTGGAATAAACCGCACAGCTGCCTTTAACAACAAATGACGATTCATACCCAGGATTGAGCCGACAATTAACGCGGCAATATAAAAATCCAGTAAGCCGTTTTCATTCATAAAGGTTTTGGTTGCCGTGACCACATCAGCTGGTATCCAACCCAGTGCCGCTAACGCTGCGGCTGCAAAAATGGTAAAGACCGACCCACCACCCAAGTAAGATTTAACGATCGGTAAGTGATTACCAATATAGTAGAAAAAGTGACCCAGCAAGACTAACATCAACGTTAAGCCCAACATATTAAGCGGCAACTTATGCAACGCAATGGTCAACGCTAAAATGACCATCATGGTGAGGTAAAGCGGTAAATTAACGCCACTAACCTGTGTTGCCCGTATTTTTTGCATCATAATTTTATTATCTATCCCGCTTAATATTCTGCCGACCACTTCGCATCTTTAACAGCCTGTTTTGCGTCAGCAATTGGTTCACGATTCAAACCTTGATCCAAGACACTTTGAGCGGTCACTTCAGCAATTTTTTGTGAAAACGCCGTCAAATGAGAAACCGGTGGCAATACTGCAGCCCCTGCTTCTTGCGCATCAACTAAGCCACCAAGCGCATGAATCGCCGCCGAAATAGTTTCCTGCGTTAACAATTTTGCCGTTGATGCAATCAACCCAAAGCCTAAACCAGGATAAATCAAAGCATTATTCCCTTGTCCGATTTTGTAAGTCACCTCTTTATAAGTCACATCAGCAGCCGGAATACCCGTTGCAATCAAAGCCTGACCATCGGTCCATTGAATGATATCTTCAGCAGTTGCTTCGGCCAGTTTGGTTGGATTTGACAAGGGGAAAATAATTGGACGTGGTGTATGTGCGGCCATTTCCTTCACAATCTCTTCGGTAAAGGTTCCCGGTTGTGTTGACGTCCCAATCAAAACTGTTGGATGAATCGTTTTCACAACATCCGCCAAGTTTGTCAACGTATCAGCATTGTTAAATTCGGCACGTGAACGGGTGAATGGTTTTTGGGTGGCCGTTAAGTCTGGTGTATCTTCAAATAACAACCCTTGCTTATCGACCAAGTAGAACTGTTGGCGGGCTTCGTCAGCAGTCAAGCCAGCACGCTGCAATTCCGTGAATATTTGATTGACTATTCCCATGCCAGCTGTCCCAGCGCCAAAGGTAACGAAGGTTTGATCAACGAGTTTTCCCTTAGAAATGTTCAAAGCCCCGAAGATACCAGCTAAAACGATCATCCCAGTCCCTTGGATATCATCATTAAAGGTTGCGATTTTATCTTTGTATTTATCTAAGATGACTTGGGCATTTCCCCGACCAAAATCTTCCCAATGCAACAATGATTCAGGGAACAAAGCTTGTTCAGCAGTCACAAATTGATCAATGAACGCCAGATAGTCCTTACCAGCAACCCGTGGGTGCCGGTTACCCAGGTAACGTGGGTTGTCGAGCAAAGTTTGATTATTGGTTCCTGCATCAATACTGATTGCCAAAACACTGGCTGGGTCAATACCAGCCGCTGCGGTATAAACCATCAACTTACCAACCGCGATATCAACCCCGTTGACACCCCAATCACCCATGCCAAGAATGCCTTCAGCATCAGTCACGACAACCAACTTAATATCACGACCAGCTGCGGCATTTAGCAAGGATTGCTGAATGTCTTCTGGTCGGTCAACTGACAAAAAGGCAGCATTTTGTGGATTAGTAAAAATGTCATTATATTGTTCAATGGCATCAGCTACGACTGGATCATAGACAATTGGCATAAATTCAGCGACATGTTGGTCCATCAAATGATAAAACAGCGTGACATTTTCATTAAATAAGTTCATCAAGAAAATACGCTTTTCAAGTGGCGCATCTTTTGATTGAAATTGCTGATAGGCTTGTGCGGCTTGCTCATCGATTGTTTGTACTTGACTTGGCAAAGTCCCAATCAGACCAAGCGTGCGACGTTCTTCTTGTGTAAAAGCCGTCCCTTTGTTCAGAAATGGATTACGCAGTACCTCATATCCTGTGGTTGTCATGTTTAAATCCTCCAAATGTTTGTTTATCATTTAACAACTGCCTTGACTATACAGGTCGCCATCGTTTATAGTCAAACAAGCACGTCGTCATAAATAAAATTTATGATGTTAATCAAAACATTGATATTTAGGGGTTTAAACATGCAAATTAACGATTTAAAATATTATGATGCGTTATATCATGAAAAAAGTTTTACAAAAGTGGCTAAAAAATTCAAAGTAAGTCAGCCATCCATTAGCAGTGCCATCAAACGGCTTGAATCATACTTTCAAGCCAAGTTA
Source organism: Leuconostoc lactis KCTC 3528 = DSM 20202 (assembly GCF_014651235.1). GTDB lineage: Bacteria > Bacillota > Bacilli > Lactobacillales > Lactobacillaceae > Leuconostoc > Leuconostoc lactis. The sequence continues at coordinate 26,194 of NZ_BMWM01000009.1, forward strand.
GTGATTCGCGGACATGCGACCGCAGATCTTAAATTTACGCCAGCCGGCGAACAACTCTACCAACATGCGGCCTCTATTTTAAATGAACTCGATAGCGCCCACCAAGAAATTACCCATTTGCAATCACGCACGACAACAATTGGACTGCCCCCGATTCTCAAACATGCTTATTTTGCCAAAATCGTGTTAGCCACCAAGGCTTTTGATCGCCAATATAATATTGACCATATGCATATTTATGAAGCTGGCTCTAACGGATTAACCCAATCGTTGATTAATGGCGATATTGATTTAGCCTTACTTGGTTCTTTAGGTCAAGCCACTAATGACAAACTCCAAGTTTTTCCATTTGCCACAGCCCCGTTCTATATTTATATGGCCAAAACGAATCCGTTAGCCCAACAGCAAACTGGTATTTATTTTAAAGATTTAAAAAACCAACTATTTGTCTCATTTGATGCGAGTTTTATTCACGTCCAAGCGATGAAGCAACTGGCCAAAAACGCTGGCATTCGCCCCAAAACGTTCTTAAAAACCAATGATGTCTCCTTTCTCATGAGCTTAGTAGCCGAAAACATCGGGGTCGCCTTACTAACCAATATCGTAACCCCAACCGATCCAAATATTGTCGCCATCCCCTTACTTGATGACAATCAACCAACTTTTAGTGCCAATGTGGCCTTTCGGAAAAATCATAATTTAACGACTGAGGAAACTTTACTCATCCGGATTTTATCCCAACAAACCTAAGCCAAATCCCATCGTGATTAGCAACCCGTAGCCCTGACAAATCAGGTATAATGAGTGAATATCGAACTCTAGAAAGCAAAAAAATGATCACAGTAGTCAAAAGAATTTATACCGATAAAACGTTTTTGGTCACGTTGGGCTTAGCCATCGTTGCCCTTATTTTCGGCCAAGTGTCGCCGAAAGATATTGATAGTCACACCATTGTGGCACTGCTGGCGTTGCTTGTTATTGTCACCATTTACGGCCAACTCCATGTCTTGACTTACATCGCTAACACCATTGTGGCGAAATGTCGCACAACTCGAGATATCATTGGGGTAATGCTCCTCTTTTCATTTGTTGGCTCGATGTTTTTTACCAATGATGTGGCCATTTTAACGCTCGTGCCTATCTTTTTTAAGATCAGTCAACAACTCAATCTCAAAAAAATTGTGCCGATTAGTTTATTAACGATCTATGCCAATTTAGGCAGTGCGTTGACGCCGTTTGGTAACCCACAAAACCTCTATTTAGTCTCGTATTATCATCTCAGCTTACCGCACTTTATGACCTTATCACTACCAATCGGTGTGCTTGGTTTTCTAAGCTTAGTTGTCGTCACCTTGTTCTTTCCGGCACGACCAATTCCAGCCATGACGACAACAGTCCCACCCATTGATCGGCGCAAAGTCAGCTGGCTGTTAGTCGCTACGGTGATCGTATTACTTGGTATCTTGTCGGTCTTACCCATTTGGCTAGCCGTCGTGGTCAGTTTATTAGCCGCTGGTCTGTTAGATCGCCAAGTTCTCGTCAAAGTAGACTACGGCATTTTGTTCATGTTCATCAATTTTTTCATCATTGTCGGGGCCATTAGTCGCTTACCAGCCATTCACCACCTCTTATCATTCACAACCGACACAACGCTCAAAACATTTTTTGCTGGCGTCATCAGTAGCCAAGTGATTAGTAATGTGCCAGCTGCGGTATTACTCTCTAAGTTCACAACACACGTGACTGGTTTGTATCTAGGCGTCACCGTTGGTGGTTTAGGAACGCTCATTGCCTCACTGGCCAATTTACTCGCTTTACGTCAATATCAACTATTTGACCGTGATCACTCAAGTTATCATTTTTTCAAAACATTTACTTGGCTCAACGTCGTCTATTTAGTTATTTTTATGGTCATTGGCAGCTCAATTTGCCTCTGGCTCACCTAAAAAAGCAACCAAATGCGATTTGGTTGCTTTTTTGTTAAGCGGTTTGTGACTTTTTTAACCACATATATTGGCCATAAAACGAATTAATTAACATCATGATTTGCAACGCGAGCATCGACGTTGCCCCAGCAGATGGATCTGCTTGCAAGGCTCTGGTCCAGATAATCACGTTAATGACGTCTAATACAATCCAAGCAATCCACTGCGAGCGATACCCATAGGTCATCAAGACTTGCCCAATGATGCCAAGCGGTAATAGTGTCGCATCAAGGTAAATTTGGGCACCGTGCAGCGAATGACTAATGCCTAAAACAATCCCATAAATCACAAAGGTCATGATGAGATACAATACGGCATTTTTGGCTGATAGTTTTTTGGCTTGCACCGTATTGTCGCGCCCTTTATTTTGATGCCAAACCGAGATACCGACAAACTGCATCACAAAATAAAAAGATTGCGACGCAATATCACCGATTAGATGATTATTTAAAGCAACAATTAACCACACCGCACAACCAAGGACACCCCAGCTGTAATTTGTTAAGCGTCCCTGATCCACTAAAATCAGATTCATGACCGTCGCGATACCAGTTATTAAGCTAATCCAACCAATAAAACCAAAGTTTTGACCTAAAATAAACACGACAACCGTTGCGCTTAGCATTAACCCCATCATGATGCGTGAGGTTTTGGTTAATGCTGTCAGATCACGTATATTCTCGCGTAAACTGAAGGTGTACCGGAGTTGTTTTGGCAACGCCTGGAGACCAAATTTAATGTTGGTCCAACGGGCAGCAGCCGAGTTTGTTAAGGCATTCATTGACATGTTAAGTTCTCCTATTGTTTTTGAGTAGCCGTGTCGGGAAGCAACGCTACGTTGTGTCTGGGCAAGTATTCTCGGTTATTGGCCGGTCTATGGGGCATGCATTATCATCCGCTAAACTCCTTCTAGTTATTTGTGATATATCACACATTATTGCTTGCCTTATTATAGCGCATCAGCCTCACTAATAAAAGTTAAATTGAATTTTATTATGATGGCCTCATTACATCACAAAAAAACCAATCATTCAACATGATTGGTTGCTCGTTTATTTTAAAATATTGTGCACGGTGGTTTGTAGTGCTGGCACAACGTCCTGTAAAAACCACGGATTCTTTTTCAACCAAATATTATTCCGTGGTGACGGATGGACAATCGGGAAATAGCGTGGCAAATAATGCACATAATTTTTAACGGTTGCTGTGATAGTATCCTTTGGTGACAAGTCGAGATAATAGCGTTGGGCATAAGCACCAATTAAAATCATCAGTTCAACATCAGGCATTTGCGCCAAAAGACGTGGATGCCATTTCTCAGCTATTCCGGCACGCGGTGGCTTATCCCCCGACTTGCCCTTACCTGGGAAATAAAAATCCATCGGAATGACACCGAACAAACCAGAATCATAAAAGGTCGTTTCATCAACGCCTAACCACTCACGCAAGCGGTCCCCAGAGGCATCATGCCACATAATGCCACTATCTTGCACTTTTCGGCTCGGTGCTTGGCCAATAATGACAATTTTGGCCGTTGCTGGTGCCGAAAAAATAGGTTGCCAACCCTTTTGGGTAAAAGCCGCATTTTCCGGATCCGCCATAATTTCTTCTAAAATTGACATACTACTTGTTATCCCCCCTAGAAATAAGTTCAGTATAACATCAATTTTTGACTCTGTCACATCTGCCTTTAATGCCCTAATGTCCAGCCCCCATCAATCGGCAAAACCGCACCATTAATGTAATCAGCCTGTGGACTGGTTAAATATAACGTCAAATCAGCGACTTCTTGCGCGGCAGCCCAACGACGGGCAGGCGTTTGGGCTACGACTTGTTTGGCCATCGCTCCCTCACCAGCAAAATCAGCCGCGTTCATCGGCGTCGCAATCGCCCCTGGGGCAATGGCATTAACATGTAACCCTTGCGGTGCATAATCAAAGGCGAGCTGCTTGGTATAACCAATAATGGCATGCTTACTCGTGGTATAAGCGGCCCCGCCACCACCAGCCGAAAAACCTGCAATCGAGGCCATATTAACGATATGGCCATAGCCACGCGCCAGCATCGCCGGTAATACGGCATTACTTAAAATAAACATTGGCGTTAGATTCGTGTCGAGTACGCGCTGCCATTCTGCCAAATTAGTGGCCAACGACGGCTGATAGTCATCGAGCACACCAGCCGTGTTGAGTAAAATATCAAAATCAACACGATTAGTCAGGTCAGTCGCTAGCGCGGTTAAGGCATCATGGTCCCGTAAATCAATTTGATAAGTTTGTAAACGCGGATGCACCAGCGAAATAGGTTGAAAGTCCAACGCATAGACGTTCGCCCCTGCAGCCAAATAAGTCTCAAGTTGCGAAAAACCGATGCCTGAAGCGGCACCGGTTACTAAAATATGCTTGTTTTGATAATCTTGTTCAATCATTATTTACTCAAATCCACAATTTTACTCAACGCGTAAATGACAACACCACCAATAATCAGTGAGGCCAATTCACCTGGTACTAAACTCACATAATACGCCAGCCATTGCGCCATCAGACCACCTTTAGCCCCTGACGGGAAGGCACCACTAGCACCAATATTAAAGGCAAAAGTAAATTCGGCCGCCAAAATCGCCATCCCCAACGTCGATACGACAACGGTACTGATAATAATTTTGATTAAGGCACTAGTAACACGTCGTGCCAAAAGATACGTCACCCCAGTCATAATCACGGTCCCCAGTGTCCCAAATACCCAGTCAATCCAACCAAGTGGTGAGACCAAGTTTGCAATAAAGACCCCAATCCCTAATGCCACCACATAGCGCTTGTTCCAAGCGGCCAAATGATTAAGCCCTTCCGAAGCGCGTAATTGGACTGGTCCAAAAGCAATCGGTTGAATCACGAACGTAATTGCTGCGTAAATCGCTGCTACTACCGCAATTAGGGTGATGTTATGCGCCTGACGGCCGTTAGTTGTTGTTAAATTTTTTTGCATGATGGCAATCTCCTAGTTTTTTTAAGCGGGATGGTTGATGAACCGCTAATTACCAGCATAACATAGGGCGCAAAAAAAAGCCACGCAACGCGTGGCTTTTAAGATTAGATGTTACCGTCATCCATAAAGTCCTTCAATTGCTTTGAACGACTTGGGTGGCGCAACTTACGCAAAGCTTTTGCTTCGATTTGACGAATTCGTTCACGGGTAACCCCAAAGACACGACCGACTTCTTCAAGTGTCCGGGTACGACCGTCTTCCAAACCAAAACGCAAACGCAAGACATTTTCTTCACGATCAGTTAACGTTTCCAAAACTGATTCTAATTGGTCACGCAACATTTCATAAGCAGCTGAGTCAGCTGGTGAAATGGCTTCATTGTCTTCAATGAAGTCGCCCAAATGTGAATCATCCTCTTCACCGATTGGTGTTTCCAATGACACGGGTTCTTGGGCAATCTTCAAGATTTCACGGACCTTATCTGGTGTCAAATCCATTTCAGCCCCAATTTCTTCAGGCAAAGGTTCACGACCCAAATCTTGCAACAATTGACGTTGGATACGAATCAACTTGTTAATGGTTTCCACCATGTGAACTGGAATACGGATAGTACGGGCTTGGTCGGCGATGGCACGTGTAATGGCTTGACGAATCCACCAAGTGGCATAAGTTGAGAACTTAAAGCCCTTCGTGTAATCAAACTTGTCAACAGCCTTCATCAAGCCCATGTTACCTTCTTGAATCAAATCCAAGAATTGCATCCCACGACCAACATAACGCTTGGCAATTGAGACCACCAAACGCAAGTTAGCTTCCGCCAATTCTTGCTTGGCTTCCACATCACCAGCTTCAATACGCTTGGCAATGTTAATTTCTTCATCACCCTTTAGCAAGTTTACGCGGCCGATCTCTTTCAAATACATCCGCACAGGATCATTGATTTTAATCCCAGCTGGTGTATCTTCAGCTTGATCAAGTTCTTCTTTAGAAGGCTTGTTTTGCTTTGCTTGCAAGACTTCTGGTGCTGGTTCACCCTTTTCATCCACGATGGCCACACCAGCATCTTCAACTTTTTCCATCAAGCGTTCAATATTTTCACCATCCAAATGGAACGGTTCTGCCAAACGTTCTGACAAAGTGGCATACGTCACTTCTTTGGCTGGCTTATATTCAGCAATCAACGCTTTGACGGCTTTGTCATATTCTGGGCTCTTAATAATCCCTGACTTCTTAGCCGCTTTTGGCTTTGATGCACGACCGGCAGCAGCAGCTTCCTCTGGTGTTTTACCTTGTGCCAAAGCGAGTAACTCCGCTTTCTTGGCACGGCTATTATATGAAATGTTTTGTGAATCAAGATAATCTTTGATATCTGAGATTTTGCTTGAAGATAAATTAGTTGCCATGTCTTACTTCTCCTAATATACGGGTTAAACGCTATCACCGGATCTTTGGCCTAAGCCACTTACCCTGAATGTTGTTTCTTGAGGTTGATCAATTCTGTCATCAGTTGCAACAACTTGGTGTCATCATGTTGTTGCTTCGCGACGTTGATCAATTGTTGTAATTCTTGTACGCGTGCTTCAATCGGCGCCTCTTCCATAATAATTTGCAAATAATCACGAATCGCCTCATGCTCAATGGTGAGGCCACCATAAGCCCGATCAATAGCCATAATTTTTTGATTTAAAGCTGGTTTCTGGATAAAATCCATAAACTGCGCTAAATCAAATGGTTCTGGATGTTGCCCTTGATAAATGGCCGCCAACATCATCAATAATTGATAATCTGGATGCACAAACGCAAACCCCGTGGTCGCTTTGACCTGGGCCAATACCTGTGGTGACTTAATCATGGCCATAAGCAAGGCGCGTTCCGCCTGCTCAACTTTAGTTAAGCGTTGCCCAACCCGCGGTTCGCTATCAGCTGGTGCTGCGGGTGGTGGTGTCATTTGATCCGTGTAGGCTTTTGGCGTACGTTTTGAATAATTTTGCGTAGCAGCTGGTCTGGCCCGACTTTGGGCCAACGTTTGTTGCAATTGTGCCTGCAACGCTTGTTTTGAAGTGCCAAACTCATTGGCGATTTTGGTCAGTTGTAAATCTTGTTCAACTGGCGTGGCTTGTTGCAAGGTTTGCATCACCTCTTGCAAAAAAGCCAGATACTGCACTTGGTTGCTGAGATTTTTCCCAGTCCGAGCAGCGTTGACCAAGAATTCAACCGGTGTTTGAATATTTTGTTCCAAGGCTTGTTGCAAGGCAGCTGTGCCACGCTGAATCCGCAGGTCATCCGGATCCAATTGATCTGGTAAATGTACGATCCCAATCTCAACTTGTTGCGCATGCGTGCGAATTAACGTAATCGCGCGTTTGGCTGCCTTTTGGCCTGCTTCATCCCCATCGTAAACGAGTAAAATACGCTGGGCAACCCGTGCCAATTGCTGAACATGTTCCGGGGTTAAAGCCGTTCCCATCGTGGCAACACCCATGGTTTTGCCCGCCATGTCTGCCGAAATGACATCCATAAAGCCTTCAAAAACCAGCGCTGTATTGGTTTGTCGCATCTGATTTTTAGCACGATCAAAATTATAAAGAATTTTGCCTTTTGTGAAAAATGGACTTTCTGGGCTGTTCATATATTTGATGGTGTTATCTGACGCGAGTGCACGCCCAGAAAAACCAACCACTTGGCCACGTGCCGTCTTGATTGGCCACACAATCCGTCCCGCAAAACGATCACGCATCACGCCTTGATCATTTGTAATAAACAATTCTGATGCTTGCAGGATATCTGGTGCGATATTTTGATCCTTGGCATATTGCAATAACACATTGTCATCCGGCGCAAAGCCAATCCCAAATTGCTTGATGACCGCATCAGATAACTGCCGCTTATCGTGTAAATAAGCTAAAGCTGTTTCGCCTGATGTGGTATTTAATAAAATATGCTGATACAACCGTTGTGCCGCGGAATGCAAATCATAAATCGCTTGCGTGCGACTATCAATGGGATGCGCGGCTTGCACTGTTAATTGTTGATCAACTGGCATATCCGCTTTTTCCGCCAAAGATAGGACCGCTTCAGGATAGCTCAGTCCCTCTTTTTCCATGATAAAAGAAAAAACAGAGCCTGAACGGCCACAAGAAAAACAGTTAAAGACTTGCTTATTTTCTTCGACGAAGAGTGATGGATGGCGATCATCATGGAAAGGACACGATCCGTTCCATTGGCGACCACGTTTGACCAATTGTGTATATTCCCCGATCACATCAACGATATTCACTTTTTTACGCACTTCATCAATGAAGGCATCTGGGATTCGACTTGCCATGGCCGCCTTTCAATAATAAAAGTCGCAGTCCACAGTCTGCGACACGATTGAACTGTACAAAAAATTATACGTTTTTACACGCCACTTGTCAAGGTATTTGTTTCGGTGCAATCGTTGATATGACGGCATTTTTATTTTTACGTTGCCAGATTATGTAAACTAAAAAGGACGTGAGCTCGTTAACGCTCAACCAAAAATTGACAACCTTTTAACTTTTGTCTGGTTTAGATGTCCTGTATTGTGGTTTCGAGCAGTGATGACTAGTCTTTTTGCAATTTATTTTGAGGCATCTTGGCATTTTCTCATGTTCGCTCTCTGGTCAATACAGAAAATAAGCCACGACATCGACAATAAAATCCATCTTTTGATGTATTAAAATAAGATAAGTTTTTTATGATTTAAAAACTCCAATTTGTTAATGTTTCATTACTTTTCTAGTTGTGATACTATTTAATCAAGGATCTTGATATGTCAGAAAAAAATTCAACCACATTTTTTGCGACTGTTGTGTCACAAAATCATGATTTATATACCGTTGCTAAGCATCATGCGTTGGACAACGACGTTTTGTTAGCAAAGATTTCTGGTCAGTTCGCTTACAATGTTAGCACCTCGTTAGCCTATCCTGTTGTGGGCGACATTGTGGCAATAACACATTCACCTTTTGATAAAATAGCCATTATCCATCGCGTTTGTCCGCGCAAAAGTTTACTGTCACGCGTCACTTCTGGCAGCAGTCATACTGTTCAGCCAATTGCGGCCAATATCGACATTGTTTTTGTCACCACCTCACTTGATCAAAATTTCAATTTAAGTCGCATCGAACGTTACCTCTCTGTCGCTTGGGAAAGCGGTGCCCAACCGGCCATCATTTTGACAAAAGCTGATTTAGTTGTTGATTTAGAAACCAAAATGGCAGCCCTTAAACAAATTGCCAAATCGTTACCTATCTTCGTGACAGACAGTCATGAGTTTGCTTCATTAAAACATTTTTTATTGGCGCAACCACAAACTGTTGTGTTTATTGGCTCATCTGGTGTCGGAAAATCAACGTTGATCAACAATCTTCTTGGTTATGAAGCCATGCAGACGAAACAAGTTCGCATGCGTGACCATAAAGGTAAACACGCCACTACCCATCGACAATTATTTCGATTAGAAAATGGTAGTCAGATAATCGATACGCCAGGTATGCGAGAGTTACAAATTGATGTTGGCAATACCGAAGAAACTTTTGAAGATATTGCACTTTTGTCGCAAAACTGTCGCTATAAAAATTGCCAACATCATGGTGAACCGGATTGCGCCATTTTTTCAGCCATAGCAAGCGGTCGCTTATCTCAAAAATGCTTCGACAATTATCAAAAAATATTACGAGAAAATAAGTACACGCAAATGTCAGCATCAGAAATTGCTGAAGATAAGTTCAATCGCTATTTTGGTAGTAAATCTGAAGCAAAGCGCGTCAGAAATCTTAAAAAAAATCGCCAAAAAGGCTATGAACAGTTTTGACTTTATCGTGACTGCAATCATGGTGACGTTAAACCCTGATTGCAAAGCCACATCCTACACCATTGATGCACAAAAAAGGTCAGATAAACGAGTATCTGACCTTTTTTGCGCACCACTCTTTAACACACTGCGGGTTGCGCTTAAAAACTATATTTATTACCAATAGCTGCTGCAACAACTTGTGACGTTAGGCCTTCGGCTTCAAGGAATTCGCGGAATGGCACAAGTTCTTGTGCTTCATACCGTTCTTTATAAGCCGTGATGACATCTTCGCTATACAACTTTGGATCAAGCTTTAACGTTTCAACTGGGATTGGTCGATCTTTCGTGATTTTGGCATCAATCACAACAACGCGACCTTGGTTGTAGTAGTCAACAGCTTCTTTCACGACCCGATCAACATCTTCAATCCGGCGCACAGTTAAGCCAACTGCCCCTTGCGCTTCCGCAATCTTCGCATAATCAACGTCGGTAAAGTCAACACCGAAGTTATACGTATTGGTATCTTCATACTTATTTTTAATGAACCCATATTCCGTATTGGTAAACACGACGTTAATCACTGGCAAATCATAACGCACGTTAGTCACCACGTCTGGATAAGTCATTGAGAAGGCGCCATCACCCATTAAGTTCCAGACTTGTCGGTCAGGATAAGTGTTTTTAGCACCAATACCACCCGGCAACCCGATACCCATCGTGGCAAATAATGGTGACGTCCGCCACATGTTTTTAGGCGTCATATGCAGGTGACGCACTGACATTTGGGTGACATTTCCAACATCAGTTGAGAAAATCGCATCTTCGTCGGCATACTTATTAATTGCTTGATAGACTTGATAAGCTTGCAAATCACCTTCAGTCTTTTGTTCCAAGCGATTCATATACTGACGCCAGTTTTGAATATTTTTAACATTGGCTTGCCACCATGGTGACTCAGGTACTGCGGTTACCTTGTCCAAAATTGCCGTAATGGCATCGCCAGCATCACCTAAGATCGCCACATCATTGCGGTGACGCTTACCTAGCATGGCAGGATTGCTGTCAATTTGGATAAACTTCTTAACATTGCGGAAAGTCCCTTCAACTTCTGAGAATGGGAAGTTTGTGCCCACAAACAAGACCGTATCAGCTTCCAAAACAGCTTCGTTGGCTGGTTTCCAACCAACACGGAACGTTGAGCCGGTAAAGCCTTCAAAATCCCACTCAAATGTTTCAAAGTTCTTCCCTGTCGTAATAATCGGTGCTTTAAGCTTACGGGATAATTCTTGGACGGCTGGGCCATGTCCCATTGTCCCAATTCCAGCATAGATGATTGGTCGCTTCGCTTGGTTCAACAGTTCTACTGCTGCATCAATATCAGCTTCGTCCACTGGGGCTGAGCGGTATTCTTTATAAGTCAAACCTGATGAATAAAGCGGTGAAGAGTAAAGTGCGTCAGCATCAATTTCCGTAAAGCCAAAATCAGCCGGGACTTCTAACACAGCAACACCACGTTTAGCAATGGCCGTGCGGATCGCATCATCAACCAAATGCGGCAATTGTTCCGCAGTGGCAACACGACGGTTATAAACAGCAATGCTTTCGTACATTGGGTTTTGGTTTAATTCCTGAAATGAATCCATGTTCAATTCACGAACAGGCTTTGAGCCCAAGATGGCTAACACTGGAATATTATCCATCGCAGCGTCATAAAGCCCATTAATTAAATGTGTGGCCCCAGGACCACCTGATCCCACTGTCACACCCAATTTGCCACCGAATTTCCATTGCATCACAGCGGCCATTGCGCCAACTTCTTCATGTTTTACCTGAAGAAACTTAATGTCATTATCAGGATGCCCCATGGCATTCATCAAACCACTCAAAGTACCAGATGGAATCCCATACATTGTATGGACACCCCACCCTGACATTACTTTTAGTGCCGCAAGACCCGCTGAAATTTTATTACCTGACATGTTACTACTCTCCTTCAAAATATGATCGCTTTTTGTAAGCGCTTTCATTTCACATACTTATTATAGGTCATGGCCGATATAATAGCAAGCCCCAAACCCATTACCTTCGTGATATCTAGCGTGATTAAATCAGCACTACTAGTCATTACATGAAAAGATTATCACAAAATAACTCGCGCGCTATTGTAATGTAACTTTTTCACTGACACGTCAAATTCACTTTCCTATCCCAGTGAATTTCATGACAGCTATCATGACTACTTTCAAAATAGCCTACAACTCCTCATATCCCTCGATATAATGTAAAAAACGGCGGCCATTGCTGGCAGCCGTTTTTACTGATTTTGGTTGTGTGCCATGACCTATCTTTGATCATGATCACACAATATTATTTTTGATTATCTGTTGTTACGGTTTCTTTTGGTGTTGTCCCATCAGCTAAGGTTTTATCCGTTGGCTTCTCCCAAGAGACAAAATCACAATCTGGATAGCGTGAGCAGCCATAGAATGTCCGTTGTTTCTTCGTTTTACGTTCAACCACTTGGCCTTTATGACACTTTGGACATGTTAAGCCAATTTCTTTAATAATGGTTTGTGTATGTCGGCAATCAGGGAAACGTGCACAAGCAAAGAATTTACCATACCGGCCCATTTTAACAATCATCGGTGATCCGCAAACCTCACAGTCCATCCCAGCTAGTTCATCATGCATAATGACTTTTTCTAAGGTTGCGGCAGCGTTATCAACTTCTTTTGAAAATGGCTTAAAGAATGCATCAATCACGGGTACCCACTGCTTATCACCCGTTTCAACTTCATCTAACTCGTGTTCAATACGAGCAGTAAACTGTGTATCCGTGACATCGGGAAAATTATCCACGACAATTTTTTGTACGATTTCCCCTAATTCCGTTGGCACAAACTTACGCGCATCAATTCTGACATAATTTCGACGTTGAATGGTATCTAGCGTTGGCGCATAAGTTGATGGTCGCCCAACCCCGTTTTCTTCTAACGCTTTAATCAGCGCTGCTTCTGTATACCGTGCTGGTGGTAAAGTGAAATGCTGTTCCGGATTAATGTCGGCTAACCGAATCTGATCGCCAACAGCTAATGCTGGTAGCGCATTATCTTTTTCTTTTGCGGCTGGATACGCCTTGGTAAACCCTTGAAATTTAGTTTTAGACCCATTGGCCCGGAACGTCACGCCGTTTTGCTTAATCGTGACGGCCATCGTGTCCAAGATTTCAGGTGTCATTTGGCTGGCCACAAACCGTGACCAGATTAAACTATACAACTTAAACTGATCAGGGGTTAATTTATCTTTGATACTGGCGGGTGTGCGCATGACGTCCGTTGGTCGGATCGCTTCATGGGCATCTTGCGCACCTTCTGGCAAATCACCTTTTAACGGTTGGTGGCGTGAATACTCCGGCCCCCAAGTTTCATGAATATATTGTGCCGCTGCGTTGCGTGCTACGGTTGAGATACGCGTTGAATCCGTACGCATATAGGTAATCAAACCGACTTGACCAATGCCACGCCCTAAGTTAATCCCTTCATACAACTGTTGGGCGGTCATCATTGTTTTTCGCGTCCGGAAATTAAGCTGCGTGTTAGCTGTCTGTTGCATCGTTGACGTGGTAAACGGTAGCTGCGGGTTGCGCTTCCGTTCTTTGGCTTCTACGGCAACAACCTCAAAATCCGCTTCACGATCAAGACGTTGCATGACTTCTTGCACATGCGCCTGATCCGGCAATTTTGTTTTTTGATCATCTACGCCATAAAACGTGGCTTTGAATTTAGCCCGTGATTTTTTGAATTCAGAATCTAATGTCCAGTATTCTTCTGGTTCAAAGGCTTGAATTTCTTGTTCGCGGGCAATGATTAATCCCAACGCAACAGACTGTACGCGACCAGCTGACAAACCACGCTTAACCGTTTTCCAAAGAATTGGTGAAATGGAATAACCCACTAAGCGATCAAGGATACGTCGCGCTTGTTGCGCATCAACGAGGTCCTGATTAATTGTCCGTGGTGTTTTAAAAGCGTTTTTGACCGTATCTTTGGTAATTTCATTAAACACAACGCGATTCGGTTGGTCCTGATCCAAATCAAGCAGATGTTGTAAGTGCCAAGCAATGGCTTCCCCTTCACGATCCGGATCGCTTGCCAAATAAACTTTTTTAGCCGCTTTTGCTTCCTTACGCAGTCCCTTGATCACATCCCCTTTACCACGAATCGTAATGTACTTCGGATCGTAATCATTATCAACATCAACACCTAAAGTGGACTTCGGCAAATCACGCACATGCCCAAGACTGGCAATAACTTTATACGTACTCCCTAAGTATTTTTCAATTGTTTTAGCCTTTGATGGACTTTCCACAATCACTAAATTTTTCTTGGCTTTAGTCGTCGTCTTGCGCTTTGCCGGCTTTTTGGTTGCTGTTTTTTTTGTTGTTTTTGTCGCTTTTTTTGCTGTATCTACCATTTGATATACCTACCAATCACTTCTTATTATATAGCATATCAGATTGTATCTAGGTTTTGGACACTTTCGAGAATACCGGTTGGTTTTGCGACTAATTTTGCACCCAATTGAATCAATTCATGAGTGCCTTGTGCGGTTGCTGAAAAAATTGTCCCCAGCACTGCTAGGACATCACGATTTTCCTGTAAGGCAAAATTAGCCGTGATTAAACTACCTGAATGTTGTTTCGCTTCAACAACTAATGTCGCTGATGACAGCCCAGCAATGATACGGTTACGCGCGGGAAAATGGGATTTTTGCGGTCTGGTGCCAGGTGGATATTCGCTTAAGACCAATCCTTGTTCGCCAATTTGGGTTTGCAAGTGATGGTGCGCTTTGGGATAAGCCACATCGATACCTGTACCAATGACGGCAATCGGTACGCCACGTTGTGCCAACGTCATTTGATACGCCATCACATCAATGCCTTTTGCTAAACCCGACACAATCGCGACGTCTTGCCGCACGACATCAGGTAATAACGACCGCAACACGGCTAGACCATATGGCGTAGCTGTTCGCGTCCCCACAACGGATAGACTGGGTAACCTTAAAGCTTCTAGATGACCTTGATAAAACAAGACCAGTGGCGCGTCATAAATTTCTCGTAGACGACCTGGATAACACGCATCAAAATACGTCATATAAGGTGTCGACCACTGTTGCGCGCGTTCAACTGCACTACTATATGTCCGCCGGATCAAATGATGGCTGCGTTGATCGCCAAAAGATAAAATAAGATCTAACGGCCAAGGGTAAATGGTTGGTACCTGCACCGCTGTGACGGCTGTTACCACAGCACGTGCTGCTTTAGCCCCCATACCAGCTGTCAAATGGATGGCAAGTAACTGTTGATTTAAGTTCATGTTAAACTCCTTAAATCATCATACGTTTTCGGCCACTCGTGCTCAAAAAAAAAACGACCTGTTACCAGATCGTTTTTAGCCTGTGACAATCTCACTCAAATATTCCCAGCGCAACATCTTTTCTTCTAACGCGGCTTCGAGTTGATCTTGTTCCTTTTGTAATTCGCCTAATTTCACATAATCCGTGCCAAATTTAGCCATTTCATCAGGAATAGCTTGAAGACGCGTTTCCAATTCGGTAATGTCGTCTTCAATCGTTTCCCATTCCTTCTTTTCATGATAAGTGAGTTTCTTTTTTGCTGGCGCAGTTGGTGTTGTTGGTTTTGGTTGGACCACTTTCGCAGCTTGAGCCGTTTTTTCTGCTGCTTGTTGGGCCAAATATTGACTAAACAAACCATCATACCGTGTCACCACGCCATCACCTTGAAACATATACAGTTGGTTCGCCACTTTATCAAGGAAATACCGATCGTGTGATACCGTCATCACGGCACCCGCAAAATCATTCAGGAAATCTTCCAAAACTGTCAATGTACTAATATCTAAATCATTTGTTGGTTCATCCAGTAACAACACATTGGGTTGCTGGAGCAATAGTTTCAAGAGATACAGACGGCGCTTTTCCCCACCGGACAATTTACGAATCAACGTGCCATGCATAAACGGTGGAAATAGGAATTGTTCCAGCAGTTCAGACACACTAACTTGATTGCCATTTTTATCCGTAACCGAACTGGCCACATCAGATAGATAAGCAATTACCCGCTTATCCTCAGGAATCGTTTCCGTTACTTGCGTATAATACGCCATCTTAACGGTCTCGCCTAACTCAATCACGCCACTGGTTAACGGTAGTTGCCCGGCAATGGCATTCAAAAAAGTGGTCTTCCCTGCGCCATTTTCACCCGTAATCCCAATCCGATCGCCCGCCGCAACACGCAAATTAAAGTCATCCAAAATCCGTTTGTCGCCAAACTGTAACTGCGCATGCTCAATGACGATAACTTTTTTCCCTAGTCGTTGTTGTCCTAAATTCACGGCAACATCGTCATCTACCTTCAGCGTTCCCATTTGTGATTCTAGTTCAGCAAAGGCGTTTTCACGGGCTGTTTGCTTCGTTGTGCGTGCCCGTGCTGATTTACGCATCCAGGCCAGTTCTTGCTTATAGAGCTGCTGTTGCTTGTGTTCGGCAATTCTTGACTGGGCGATCCGCTCAGCCTTGCCGGTCATATAATCCTGATAATTCCCTTTATATTCGTATAATTCACCAAATGATAATTCGAAAATACGCGATGCCACGGCATCTAAGAAATACCGATCATGGGTCACAATCAAGACAGCGCCTTTATAATTGGCCAAAAACTTTTCCAACCAAGCAATCGAATCAAAGTCAAGATGGTTGGTTGGCTCATCAAGAATCAACAAGTCCGGGGCTTCAATTAACACTTGGGCCAACCCCACACGCTTGCGCTGACCACCGGAAAGTTCGCTGACCTTTCGGTGTAAATCTGGCATGTGCAATTGCGTCAAAATCGCCTTAATATGCGCTTCAGTTGTCCAAGCGTCATCACGATCCATTGCATTTTGGGCCGCCTCAAACTGTTGGGCTGCCTTCTCATCAGTCGGATGTTCACCAAAATGTTGCAACGCATATTCGTATTGCCGAATCGTTTGAAAAATGGGTTGATCCCCCGACAAAATTGCATCCATCACGCGAGCATCTGGATCCAAGTCCGGATTCTGTGTCAAATACCCAATGGTATAGTCATTTTGCGTGATGATTTGACCGGCATCAGCTGGATTGACGCCAGCAATGGCATTCAAAAGCGAGGTTTTCCCCGACCCATTGACACCAATTAAGCCAATCCGATCACCTTCTGTGATTAAAAAAGAGATATCGTTAAATAACACTTTTTCGCCGTAAGTACTTTTTAAGTTTTCTACTCTAAATTGTTTCATACTTCTATTATACCCAACCTTTGGCCTTTTTATCGGCTTATTTTTTTGATATACTTGGACTAACATTTTGCGAACTTTGACGAATTTGAGGAGACGAAACATGCAATTAACTGCCGCCATTCAAAATTTTAATTTTGACCACATTTTACTGAATGCTGCTGGGGTAATGTGCCAGACAAAAGAAGAGCTCGACACAGTTCTGGCTTCCAATTACACTGGCGCCGTGGTGACAAAGTCGGCAACACCCGCCTTGCGTGAAGGTAACCCCACGCCACGTTACTACGAAATGGCACAAAATCTTGGCACGATTAATTCAATGGGCTTGCCCAATGCTGGGTTTGACTACTACATGGATTACGTCTCACAAAAGGAAACCGATAAGCCTATTTTCTTCTCAATTGCTGGTCTTTCCAAGCAAGATAATTTAGACATGTTGCGTCGACTGGAAGCTTCAGATTTTGGCAGCTTGATTGAATTGAATCTCTCATGTCCAAATGTCCCAGGCAAGCCCCAAACAGCTTACGACTTTGAAGCAACCGAAGCTATTTTAACCGAAGCATTCGCCTTCTTCACTAAGCCTTTGGGCGTTAAATTACCCCCATATTTTGATATTGTGCATTTTGACATGATTGCCGCTATCTTAAACAAATTCCCGCTCGCGTTTGTCAACACGATTAACTCAATTGGTAATGGCTTGGTCATTGATCCTGAAACTGATACTGTTGTGATTAAGCCAAAA
Source organism: Leuconostoc lactis KCTC 3528 = DSM 20202 (assembly GCF_014651235.1). Classification (GTDB taxonomy): domain Bacteria; phylum Bacillota; class Bacilli; order Lactobacillales; family Lactobacillaceae; genus Leuconostoc; species Leuconostoc lactis. The sequence goes on from NZ_BMWM01000009.1 coordinate 44,059, forward strand.
GCTGGCTTTGGTGGTTTGGGTGGCACAATTGTGAAAGCCACGGCCTTAGCTAATGTTCGGGCTTTGCGTGATCGCTTGCGTGATGATATCAAAATTATTGGTACTGGTGGTGTCACAACTGGCCGTGATGTTTATGACCATGTGTTATGTGGGGCCGATTTGGTTGAAGTCGGCTCACAATTGGCGGTTGAAGGCATTGGCGTCTTTGAACGGCTGGAAACTGAATTAGCCGCCATTTTAGCAGAAAAAGGCTTCACCTCATTGGATCAAGTCCGCGGTCAACTCAAAACAATCGATTAATAAAAAGCAATCCACATGGATTGCTTTTTTTAGTGCTTAAGTATCAAAATAGCGGTGCCCGGCCACTGTGACCTGATGTTGAATCGTGGTCTGGAAAACAGCGGATAATAACGTATCCAACGCAGTTGGCAACAACCGTTGCTGCGCACTGCCACCAAACCAAAAACGTACTAATTGCGCTACGATTAGCCCCACAAAAAAAATCGTCCCTAATACAGCACTCACCGCACCAATATAACCGGCTGCAACGAGCTGCCAGGGCCAACTTAATCGTGATTCAGGATAGCCCAGACGCGCAATATGGCCCTGCGACAAAGCAAATAATGCTAATTGTGCCGATCGTAATTGTATGAAGATTAACCCCAGCAAGCCAATCACGGTTAACAACCAAGTGTCGGTCACGGTCACATTGGCCAATGATTTTCCCAGCAAACCTTGTTGGTTAGTCAGTAAACTGGTGCCAGCATTGAAAAACAATGCCAAAGCGAGGCCACCCAGTGGCAACAATAAGGGTTGGTGGCCCATTTTTAAGACACTGCGGCGCAACACGACTAACCACCCCATCGCCAGCACGGCCCCAATGGCCACGCGATAGGTCAGCGCGGGCGCCCAAACCACCGTCAATAAGGCTAGGCCTAACTCACTGCCACTCGCCAAACCTAGCATACTGGCATCAATATAGTGATGTCGTAAAGTTGTTTGGAAAATCAAGGCACTAACTGCTAGCATTGCGCCACCGCCAGCCATTGTTGAATATCGCGATAGGCCGTCACGACTTGTAAATTCGCCGTCATACCAAAATCAGGGGCCGAAACATCATGAATTTGACCTGTTTGCGTCGCTTTTAAATGCGCATAAGGCGCTTGCTGAAATATTTGACCAAAAATCTGCTTGACCTGGGTTGGCATCGCATGAGCCAGTCGTATCACAACAGCTGGATTTTCTTGGGCAATCGCTTGTGGATTTGGTGTGGTCAAAGATTGATTCACATCACCGCCAACGACTTCACCGCCGGCGCGTTTAACCAAATCACCGAGATAACTGTGCGCATTTGCCACCAAGAAGCCACCGCCAGGCATCCCCACCAAAATTAAAACCTTCACGCGTTTTTTAAGCGTTTTTGGTGGTAATTTAAGTGATCTCAGTAACTTTTGGGCTGCTGCAACTTGATGATAAGTCATGCCAAGTTGTAAAATATTGCGCGTCAGCTGCTGGTAAGTTGTAAAATCAAGTGTCGTCATTTTAATCTGGCTGGCTTTTAGTTTTGTAGCATAATCCGCCGTTAAAGCCGCATCAACATACACGACACTGGGATGAACACGGAGAATTTGTTCAAAATTAACACTCACATGGTTGCCGACTTTTGGCAACTGCACATAACGCGCTGGTAGCGGCTCTTGACTGGTCGGCACAGCTGCTAGCGGTACTCCTAACCGATCAAAAATCGCCACTTGTGCCATTGTTGTCGCAACCGGTCGGTTTGCTGGTTGCGCTTGCCGTTGTGCCACCGCGTAGCCAACACCACCGATTAGGAGCACTATCAAAATCACGCCACTAACAAACACCTGTTTTTTAGCCATGTTAACCCACTTTCTGTCGTTTTTTGGTCCAAATCATATGACCAACGATACCCAGCCCACCCAACAAGACCCCTGCTAAGGCTGCCGGCCATAGCGGCGCTTGTTGATGCGTTGGTGTTGCTGCTTTGGTAACACTGGCAGCCTGCGAGGTTGCCATTTGGGTTGACGACGACGCAGCCGCCGGCGTTGGTTGATCGACGGCTGGTTGGACATTACTGCTACTGTTATCTGACGGCACCACTTGCTGCGACGATGCGGCTGCGGGTGTGTTAGATGGGTTATGCGTCTGGCTAGCTGATGCTGGCGCTGTTGGCTGAGCCTGCCCAGTTGTAGCGGCAGCCGTTTTTGGTTGCGCAACTGCTGGCAAATTTTTGGCGTCAAACTGCAAATTAAAATCATAAGTATGGTGATAATTTAAACTCGCAACGTCAACTTTCATCGTGCCACTTAAAAGCGCATTGGGATTTTTGACCAGAAAGCTAAACGTATAATAGTCGGTATTACCTTGTGTGCTCTGGGTGACCGTTGGTTTTTGTTGATTAATCGTCAAAATAGTCACTGGAAACCGGCCCAACTCGTGCTGCGTTGCAATGACAAGTTGCGCCCGATACTGGTCGCCAGCTGGCACTAAGTCACCAGGCGTCACAAAATAAGCACTGGCATACGAGACGTCATGCGTCCCGTACTTCAAAACCTGGTAAGGCACTGCTTGGGCCTGCACACTAGTCATGTTAGCAGTCCCAACAATGGCGCCAACTAGACACCCAAAAATAATTTTTTTAAACACACCCAACCTCCACCAAACGTTATTTCTTTCTCACCGTTGCCGTTTTCATCACGGCAACCCCTAAAAAGGCAATAGATCCATTATATCGTTTTGACAAGTCAAAAAGTTTTATAATGTGATAAATTTATCAAATGATAAGACGTGTGACCCATTGGCCCCGTAGCAACACGAGCATTTTATTACAATTGACGTATTTCCAATAAAACTGGTCAAACACCTCATTATATGCCCTTTGATAAACGTGAAATACCTTGCTGGCTGGGGATTGTCGGCTATTTTTCATGCGCTTGTAGTCCAGATATTATCACCCTTTGTATAAAATTGTGAAATGAGAAGCAATGCGATACAATAATGCCTTAGTCCCTTTGACAGTAGAATAGGAAAGAAAGATAGGATAATAGCTCATGAGTCGAAAACACGTGACGGTTTTCTTGGCAACTGCCGCACTTGCAACAGTCGTTGTAACGTCACCCCAGAAAATTGCTGCCGCTGACGTTTCAGGTAGTGCACCAACCCTTGCGCAACCTGAACCAGATTTAGCAACTTGGTTGCCCGATAAAAATTTGCAAACCAATTTGCAACAGCTACTCGGACCAGATGTCCCACTGACACAAGCCAATTTGGCCAAATTAACAACGGCTAATTTAACGTATAGCGATGTAACCAATTTAAAAGGGCTGGAATTCGCCAAAAATCTACAACAATTAGATTTGACCGGCAATTCCATCAGCGACCTAACACCACTGCAGCACTTAACGCAATTAACCGACCTGAGCTTACGGCTAAATAAAGCTGATCAACTCCCCGATTTAGCAAAATTAGGGCAAGTGCCCATCCAACAGCTAAACCTGGTTGGGGATGCTTATGGTGCAGCCCCACAGCAACTGGCCGGTTTATCGCAACTGACACAACTACAATCGCTTAAGTTAGTCAACAGCAAGCTCACCACGCTACCACCACTGGCGCCAACTGCTCCCCTCACTACGCTTGATTTATCCGGAAACAAACTCACAGATGTGAACGGACTCGCAAACTTTCCGTTGCTGACGACATTAAGCCTTGGCAGTAACCAAATCGCAGATTGGCGCCCTGTTGCAAATCTCAGCCACCTCACCAGCCTCACAACTGGGAATAATCCACAAACAAACATTAGTGTGTTACAGCGTTTAACCCAACTCAAAAAACTAAATCTCTCACAATTAGGCATGACTAACCAAGATTTGAAACTCGTGACGAACATGACAAGCCTGCAAGATTTGGCGATTGATTTCAACGGCACCATTTCTGATTTGTCACCGTTGGCTGGTTTAAAACAATTAACCGATCTTGATTTCAGTAAAGATGCCGTTAGCGATTTATCACCGCTAGCTGGGCTGACTCAGTTGGCGAATTTATCTTTATCCAATAACCAAGTCACGGATTTGGCGCCCTTGGCAAATCTCACCCAACTCGAAAATTTAACTATTTTACGTAACCAAGTACGGGATTTGAGTCCACTAAAAATGCTCAATAAGCTGACCTACCTCAACGCTAAATTCCAATTTGTCACCATGCCAACGTTGCCCATCCCCAGTGATGCCGCTCAATTTAACACGCGTCTCTCGGCTAAAGCCATTGATGGTACCGTGATCCCGCTAACGTATCAAAGCGGGCTAAATGCCACTGTCAATCTTGACCAAATTAACTATTCAGGTCTGACTGCCGATGGGCAAACTAGCTTCTCATGGGACAATGCAGCTGGGGCTAACAAACTCAGTAGTCGATTTAGCGGGTCCCTCATCCAACCAATTAAATTGGTGCAGACTGTCGTCACTCCCACCCCAACACCTGATGTTGTACCAGAACCAGTGACATTGTCCGTTATGAAAGGCGACAATCAGAACTTAACCTCCGTGGCAAGCAATTACATTTTACCAACAGCGACGTTAACCCGACACGCGGATGGCTCAGGTAGCTTGACTTTCACCGCGAATGTCCCCGCTAACTACGGTAAAGACAGTATTGCCTTTACGCAGGCCACTCAAGTTTCTGCTGACCTGGTTGGAAGTGCCTATATTCTCACCTATACGTTGCCACTTTCAGCAGCCGAATTAGCCCAACCCGCTATTTTGGAAGATATGCAAGTAGCCATTGATTTGCCTGGTTTTGACTATCATCATGCTTATCAAGTCTATTTCAAATTATCACAAGATCCCAATGCTGCGCCGACATCACCTGCGCCAATCTTTGAGATCCCGCAGACAACACCTGATCTGCAACTAGAACCTGATCAGGTGTTTGATCAGGCGGCTACACCCCTATTGGCTCACAACCAACCAAGCGCATTGCAACCACTGTTACCAGTATTATCAGCGCAACCTCAGGCCACCAAAAGCCTGATGGCACAACTTGTAACCACTGCAAAACAGCCGCTGTCACCAGTAGCGGCTGCAACTGTGCCAACATCACCCAAATCGACCCCGGCGCCGGCTACGCCCGCTAAAAAAGCGCCTGTGTCTCATGCAACTAAGCCGCAAAAAGTTGCGACGACACACCCCAACCCCGCCCCGAAAAAAATAACCCAACACCACGGTGCTCAAATTGCCATTTTCACGGTTTCACTACTTAGTGTCCTTGGGCTTTATAGCTTCCGTGTCTTGCGAAAATAAGCCATTAAAAAAAGCCGCTGTTTTGATTTAAAACAGCGGCTTTTTTGGCCAACAAAAAACGCGGCACAGCATTGTGTCGCGTTTAAATTGTATTAACGCAATGATTCAACGTCGCGGGCAATCATCAATTCTTCGTTTGTTGGAATCAACAAACCAGTTACTGATGAATCAGGTGTTGTCAAAACAGTTTCCTTACCACGCACATTGTTGGCTTCGGCATCCAACTTCACACCGGCAAATGACAAGGCTTCAAGGACCTTCGCACGTGTCACGGCATCGTTTTCACCAATACCAGCAGTAAAGATGACGGCATCAACACGACCAAGTTCCGCAAAGTATTGACCAGCGTAACGAATGACACGGTCATAGAACATATCAAGTGCCAACTTAGCGTGTGGGTGTGTTTCTTGGACTTCTTCCAAATCACGCATGTCGTTTGAAATTGTTGAAATACCCAACAAACCTGACTTCTTGTTCAAGATTGACAACATTTCTTCGTTTGTCAAACCTTCACGTTCTTGAATATAGTAAATCAATGATGGGTCAACATCACCTGAACGTGTCGCCATTGTCAAACCAGCCAATGGTGTGAAGCCCATTGATGTGTCGTATGACTTACCGTTCTTAATCGCTGTAACTGATGCACCAGCACCCAAGTGGAATGAAATTGCGTTGAATTGATCCAATGGAATACCAAGCTTTTCAGCCGCACGTTCTGTCACGTAACGGTGTGACGTACCATGGGCACCATACTTACGCGCACCGTAGCGAGCATAATATTCGTAAGGAATGCTGTAAAGATAGTTCTTTTCTGGCATTGTTTGGTGGAATGATGTATCAAACACCGCCACTGACAAAGCATCTGGCAACAACTTTTGGAAGGCACGGATACCCATGGCGTTGGCTGGGTTGTGCAATGGGGCATAATCACCCAAACGATCAATCTTAGCAAGCACTTCGTCAGTAACAACAACAGAGTGGTTAAACCATTCACCACCGGCTACGACACGGTGACCAACACCAGTGATTTCGTTAAAGTCCTTCACGATGCCAAGATCTGTCATCTTTTGCAATAGCACGTCAATTGCTTGTTCATGATCCTTAATGGCCATTTCATGTTCAAACTTCTTGCCGCCGTTTTTAGTTAATGTGATATGCCCTTCTTCGGCACCGATCAAACGCTTTGGTTCGATATTATTACCGTACTTGATTGAAATTTCAGCATTATCTGAACCAATACGTTCAATAATACCTTGCATCAATACCTTTTCCTCAGGCATTTCCAACAATTGGAATTTAAGTGATGAGCTACCAGCGTTAACCGCCATTACTTTTGACATCGTGTTTACCTTTTAACCTTTAAATGTATTCATAACAGTTCCTGTTATGTCATAATTCAATTGTAACATTTTTTACGGGTAAAGGTCACGTTGATCTAGCGCGAAATATGTTACAATATTTATACATGAATAACAATCGCTTGAGTAGGTAAAACATGATAAAAAAATGGTTATTAAGCAATCTCATCGGCGTGAGTATTAGCGTCTTCGTCTTAATGACAACTTTTGGATTAGTTTACTCGCTCGCCAATAAAGACAAAATCTCAACCGGGCCAGACAACGTGCAATTGCGTTCGGGGCCTGGCTTACAGTACCGATCACTGGCGACCTTAAAACGTGGCTCCGACTTAATTGTCTTAAAAGATGATCAAGGTTGGTATCAAGTACGGCGCGCTGATAATGAAAAAGTTGGTTGGGTGGCGAGTTGGGTGGCTAAATCGCATACCTTACGGCACGCCACACCGATAAGTGAAGCCACGATTGTTTTAGATCCTGGGCATGGTGGTAACCCAAACAAGCGTTATAATGGTTTGTCTGGTGACAATGGCTCATCATCAGCCGATGGTAAGTATCACGAAAAGACGTATACCTTACGTACAGCACGTCAAGTACGTGATGCGTTGGCCCCAACGGGTGCGCGTGTCTTAATGACGCGTGATTCCGATGTGCTAGTCCCCTTATTGGACATTCCAAAGCTCGCGACCAAGTACCATGCTGATGCGCAAATCTCCTTTCACTTCGATCACGCTGGGGATGAGAATAGCGCAACTGATGCCACCGGTATTACCCAATACTATTATCAAGAAAATGGCCAAGCCCTGACCTCAGCACTGCATAACGCTTTAAATAGCTTACCCATGACTGATCGCGGGATGGACACCGCCAAATATGTGGTCTTAAATCGTGCTTCGCAGCCAGCCACATTACTTGAATTAGGTTACATCAACAATCCCTCGGATTTCAAAAAGATTCAATCAACACGTTACCAAAAACAAATTGCCAATGCGATTACCAAGGGACTCACAACGTATTTTGACAATGAAGCAGGAAAGAAATAATGGCATTTTTTAAAAAGACAAAACAAGCATTAAGCGCAAATATTGCGAACCAAACAACAGAACAAGTCGAAGAACATTTAGACGGGATGATTGTCCAGCCCTTTGCTTACCGGAAATTATTAATTATTTACCGGATTGAACAATATCCAAGTACGAATAATCACATTGATAACAAAATTTTGACCTTTGAAACCAAAGAACCTTTGTCAGAACGCCGTTATCATGAAATTATTAACCGGTTAAAAAATGACGAGAGTGATCGCATTTCAATCGTCAATATTTTACCCCTCGTCGACTAAAACGTCACACAAAAACCACGCTAACCTATTTCAGCGTGGTTTTTTTATGTGTTTAAATTAACGTGTCAACACTTGGTCGATAACTTGATCATGGGGTTCTAATGGCAACGTCTCAAGTAATTGCGGGGTTAAGGCCAGCGCAATGGTTTGGCCCGTATAAGTCGACAAAAACCGATCGTAATAACCAGCGCCAAAACCTAAACGCCCCCCTTGTTTCGTGTAAGCTAAGCCAGGGACAATCACCAGATCAATGTTTTCTGGTGGATACACTGTGTCTTCCTCTGGTTCTTGAATGTTTAACGCGCCTGCCGTAAATGCCGTTTGCGGCGTAATCGCAACAAACTGCATCTGTTTCGCCACAATCTTTGGTACCACAACTTGTTTCCCATTGGCCCAAGCATGGGCAATAATTGGCTGTGTGTTCAGTTCCATAGGTGTACTGAGTACCACGGCAATGGTTTTTGCTGCGGCCCATTGCGCCGTATTAAATAGTTTAGCCCGTAACGCAGTCTCTTCAGTTAAACGGTCCGGTCCTTGATATGCTTGCAGTTTTTGCTTTTGTACTTGTCGCAAATCACGTTTTGTATGCATCTTCTTATCGCCTCCAATAAAAAAAGTCGGCCTAGGCCGACTTGCCATTATTCAAATAAGTGTGTCATGGCCAAAATTTCGGCTTCTTTTTTCACTTCTTTTAATACCTTTGGATCATCATAATTGTGAATGGCTGTCACAATTAATTCAGCCACACGGCGGGCATCAGCTTCCTTGAAACCACGCGTTGTGATAGCAGGTGTCCCAATACGAATACCAGAAGTGATGAATGGGCTGAGTGTTTCATTTGGTAAGGCTTCTTTATTGGTTGTGATTGACACAGAATCCAATAATTCTTGCGTTTGCTTACCATTCAAGCCAGTCTTCGTCAGATCTAAGTTAAACAAATGATTATCCGTACCACCGGCCACCACGCGAATATCTTCAGTTTCTGAGAATACTTCTGCCATGGCTTGGGCGTTCTTGATAATTTGTGCGGCATAAGTCTTGAATTCAGGTTGCAACGCTTCCCCAAAGGCAATCGCCTTTCCTGCAATCACGTGTTCCAATGGCCCACCTTGTGAACCAGGGAAGATTGCTGAGTTCAATTGCTTAGCATACTTTTCTTGTGACAAAATGACACCACCACGTGGACCACGCAATGTCTTGTGCGTTGTTGACGTCACAACATCCGCAATGCCAACTGGATTTGGATGCAAACCAGCAGCTACAAGGCCGGCAATGTGCGCCATATCAACCATCAAGTAAGCACCAACTTCATCCGCAATCGCGCGGAACTTGTCAAAGTCAATAATACGTGAATAAGCTGACGCCCCAGCAACAATCATTTGTGGTTGCACTTCACGTGCTTGTTGCGCAATGGCTTCATAATCTAATTGTTCTGTTTCAGGATCCAAACCATAAGTAAATGATTCGTACATTTTACCGGAGAATGATACTTTCGCACCATGTGTCAAATGTCCACCGGCATCCAAATCCATCCCCAAAATACGGTCCCCAGGCTTTAAGAACGCCATGTAAGCCGCAGCATTTGCTTGTGAACCAGAATGGGGTTGCACATTGGCATATTCAGCGCCAAAGAGCGCCTTCAAACGATCGATCGCAAGTTGTTCAATCACATCGACATACTCTGTACCACCGTAGTAACGCTTGTAGGGATAACCCTCAGCATACTTGTTCGTTAATACAGAACCTTGTGCTGCTCGGACACCTTTTGAGGCAAAGTTTTCCGATGCAATCAATTCAATCGTGCGGTTTTGGCGGGCACCTTCTTGTTGAATGGCGCTCCACACTTCAGGGTCACGTTCTTTAAATGACATGATGTTCTCCTAATACGTTAATGACTTAATTATAACGTATTGAACCATTTTTTTCTTTCTAATTATCCGTATAATAACGAATTATTTATCATATTTCATTAAAATGTTCGTTTTATAACAATTCTTGGCGGAACGTCTTTTCAATTTGCGCGGGTGTAATCACCTGACGGTGCAAAATTGGTTGTGCAAACAAGGTGTCGACTGCTGTTGGAATGGTTGTTTGCGTGAGTTGGGCTAATTGGGCCAAACCTTGATAACCTGTTTCAGCTTGCGCACCTAATGCCGTCAACACCGTATCCGCAAACTTATACGGACTCGCCGTCGCTGCTAGCAAAGTTGGGCCACTAATCGCTTGTTCTGACAAGACAAAACGGCCAACAGCCGTATGTGGATCAATGGTGTACTGCGTCTGATCAAATACGGCTTGAATTGTCTTTGTCACCTGTTCTTGCGTGGCAAAGCCAGCCATAAATTGACTGAGTTGACGACGCGTTTCAGGCGTGACCTCATAGGCGCCCTTATCAGCGAGGTCTTGCATATAACGTTTCACTTCAGCTGTATTCCGGCCGCTGGCAAAATACAGCAAGCGTTCCAGGTTACTTGACACCAAAATATCCATTGCCGGCGCGTTGGTAACTTGAAATGCACGTTGCCGATCATAACGGCCCGTCTGGAAAAAGTCAGTTAACACATGATTTTCATTGGACGCCACAACAAATTGTCGTACTGGTAACCCAATTTGGCTGGCATAATAAGCAGCCAACACATTCCCAAAATTACCGGTTGGGACAACAATTGTGACCGGTTCACCGGCTTGCACTTGACCTTGGTTAACTAATTGTGCATAGGCATGAATATAATAAACAATTTGTGGGACCAAGCGCCCAATATTAATTGAGTTAGCCGATGAAAAACGTTGATGATGAGCAGCTAAATCAGCTACTAAGTCTTTTTCAGACAACAACGATTTTACCGCTTTTTGGGCATCATCAAAATTACCCGTAATGGCAATCACATGAGCATTCTTGGCCGCTTCAGTTTGCATTTGTTGTCGCTGCATCTCACTCACACCCACTTCAGGGTAAAAGACGACAATCTCTGTTTGTGGGACATCACCAAAGCCGCGCATCGCTGCCGTGCCCGTGTCGCCAGACGTGGCCGTTAAAATAACCATCGTGTCCGTAATCTGCTGCTTTTTAGCAGCGGCGGTCATCAAATGCGGCAACGCTTGTAAAGCCACATCTTTAAAGGCCAGTGTTGGGCCGTTAAACAGCTCCATATACGTGAGTTGATCTTCTTGGTGATACGTGACAACGTCACGCTGCGCCCACTGGTTCCCATAAGCTTTCGTAATAATATGATCGATTTCAGCCACACTAAAATCATCAAAAAAACCATCAAAAATTTGTGTCGCAATTTCTTGATACGTCTGACTTTTTAATTTTTCCCAATCCAATATCAAGGCTGGCCACACTTCAGGGACATAGAGTCCACCATCTGGCGCAATACCGTTTAAAATGGCTTGGCTGGCGGTCACCTTTGGTGCTTCACCACGTGTTGAAACATAATTAAGCATACATGATTTCCTTTAATATTGAGTCATTATGTTAGATTATAACAAATAACTTCTAATTCTTGAAGAAAAATGATAGAATTGTCATAATAATGAACGAAACAAAGGATGATTTTATGGAAATTGGAATTGGCCTCTTTGGCTTAGGCACAGTCGGCAGTGGCGTGGTGAAAATCCTCCAAGACAATGCCGAACAAATTACAAAACGTACCGGTGCTCACCTTGTCGTGAAGCAAGCCGTCGTGCGTAATTTAGCAAAACAACGGACTGGTTTTCGCCAGAATTTTCCAATCACCGATGACCCCAATGACATTTTGGCAAATCCAGCCATTCAAATTGTTGTGGAGGTCATGGGTTCAATTGATCAAGCCTACACGATTATCAAACAAGCCCTGACTGCAAAAAAGCATGTCGTCACAGCCAACAAAGACTTGATTGCCAGTCGCGGTCAAGAACTCGTCGCCATTGCAGAAGCCAATGGCGTTGATTTATTTTTTGAAGCAGCGGTTGCCGGCGGTATCCCAATCCTGCGTACCCTGTCAACGAGTTTTACGGCGGACGAAATTTCTCGTGTTGCCGGTATTATTAATGGGACTAGTAACTTCATCTTAACGCAGATGGCCACTAATCAATTATCTTATCACGCAGCGTTGAAGCTAGCCCAAGAAAAAGGTTTTGCAGAATCTGATCCAACCAATGATGTCGACGGTTTTGATGCCGCCTACAAACTCATCATTTTGGCAAATTTTGCCTTTGGGATACAACCCGTGATGTCTGATTTAACCATTCAGGGTATTACAGGCTTAACTGATGCTGATATTGCGGATGCTAATAGTTTTGGCTATGCCCTTAAATTATTAGGGGTTGCACAACGCGTTGGGGAAACAAAAGATGCCATTAGTATCGAAGTGTCCCCACAATTAGTCCCTTTCACCCATCCGCTCGCCACAGTGAATAATGAAAATAATGCGGTCTTAGTCAATGGTGAGTCTGTTGGTGAAGTCATGCTCTATGGCCCTGGGGCTGGTGAAATGCCAACCGCTAATTCGGTGTTAAGTGACTTAACCAATGTGGCAACCGACCTCGCCTTAAACACACCTGGCCGTCCCTTTAACTCCTTTAACCAAAACATTGATTTGGCCAAGCCATCACAGCGTATTGCACGCCGGTTTATTGTGATTGAAGTAGATGATACACCAGGTGCGATGTATTCGGTGACTGGTATGTTTGCTGCGGCTAAAATTAGCTTTACCGATCTCAAACAAACCCCTGCTGCTAACGGTACCGCGCGCTTAGTCGCCCTAACCCATCCTGCTAGTGATGCCCAAATCAATCTCATTCGAACGACCATTCGCAATGCCGATGGTATCAATCTCGCTGCGGAGTATAAGTTATTCTCATGATTACAATTAAAGTACCAGCTACTAGCGCAAATATCGGTCCTGGTTTTGACTCACTAGGAATTGCCTTACAAACCTATTTAACCTTAGAAATTCACGAAGAAACCGCTGAATGGGTAGTAGAACACCCAATGGGTGTTGCCATTCCCCATGATGCCACGCACTTCATTGTGGCGACTGCTCGCCAATTAGCCCCAGATCTGACACCCCATCGTTTGGTGGTCAAATCAGACATTCCATTAGCACGTGGCCTGGGCTCATCTTCATCGGCCTTACTGGCTGGTTTGGCGATGGCCAATGAATTGGCCAACTTACAGTTAACAGCTGATGACCTCTTAACGTATGCGACAAAACTAGAGGGACATCCAGATAATGTCGCGCCAGCATTATTTGGCGGCGGGGTCGCTGCCTACTTTGACGGCCAACACGTTTATCATGCCCCGATTCATTTCCCTGAGGATTTGCAATTCGTCACCTACATTCCTGACACGCAATTACTGACGGCCGCAGCGCGAGCTGCGTTGCCCGCCCAACTGGATTTTAAAACCAGTGTGGCAGCTGGTGCGATTGGCAATACCTTGATTGCAGCTCTCAATGCCAATGATTTTGAGACAGCCAAACACTTGATTGAAGCCGATAAATTCCACGAATCTGCGCGTCAACATTTGGTCCCGCATTTGGCACAAATTCGAACAATTGCCCATGACCTCGGGATTGTGGGCACTTACTTGTCCGGCGCAGGCCCAACAGTCATCACTGTAGCACCTGCCCAAGCCGCACAAAAATTACTAACAGCGCTGAAAGCTGCCGGTTTAGCTGGCACCTGCCAACAATTGCTGTTAGATACCACTGGCCTCACTATTCAAAAGGAAGATTAAACCCATGAAAGTTTCTAAATTTGGTGGCTCATCACTCGCTGACGGTCGCCAATTACAACGTGTTTTTGATATTATTCAGGCCGATAACGCCCGTAAAGTTGTGGTCGTTTCTGCCCCAGGTAAGCGTTTTAAAGACGATACCAAGGTGACTGATTTACTCCTTGCTTACGCCGAGGGAACAATTGCTGACACCGACACAACAGAGATTGTGCAAACCATTAAAGCCCGTTATCACGCCATCGGCGATTATTTTGATCTCCCTGCTTATGAATTAGCAGACATTGATGAACAAATTGATCATCTTGCCAAGAAGCACTACCGGTCGTTTGACTATCTCTACGCTGCTTTCGCCGCTCATGGTGAATTTCTCAACGCACAACTTGTCGCCAAAGTCTTCACCCACCTCGGCTTACCAGCCCGCTTCGTTGACCCCAAGGAAATTGGGCTCCGCGTTGATGATCACGCACGCTCAACCACTTTCAATCCAAAATCTTACGATACGATTGCAAAACTCGATTTAACCACCAGTGAACGTTTGATTGTCCCCGGCTTTTTTGGTTACACGGAAAATGGTGATATGGCAACATTTTCACGGGGTGGTTCTGACATCACTGGTGCCATTATGGCACGCGGTTTGAGCGCTGATTTGTATGAAAACTTTACGGATGTCAGCGCAATCTATGCCGTTAATCCCAACATCATTGATCAACCTGCGGCTATCAAACAAATGACTTATGACGAAATGCGTGAATTGTCCTATGCGGGGTTTGCCGTCTTTCATGATGAAGCCATTATTCCAGCGATTCAGGGTGGCATTCGTATTAACATTAAAAATACCAACGACCCTGACGCGCCTGGTACTTTTATTGTGCCACCAACTGAAGTGCAGCAAACAGCACCGGTAACTGGTATTGCGAATTCTAATCGTTTTGCCGCCCTCTACCTCCACCGTTATTTGCTCAACAAAGAAGTTGGTTTCACCCTACGGATTCTGGAAATTTTAAAGCGTCACAACATTTCGTATGAACATATGCCATCAGGAATTGACGATTTAACCATTATTTTTGATAAAACCCTCCTTTCTCAAGCCCAAATTGATCATATGTTGGCTGACATTGCTGCCGAAATTAAGCCAGACACGCTCAAATGGTTACCAAGTTATGGCATTATCATGATTGTAGGCGAGGGAATGCGCAACCGTATTGGTGCGCTAACTGAAATCGTGGCACCGCTTAAAGATCAAGGCATTAGTTTGCAGATGGTGAACCAAGGCGCCAGTGAAATCTCAATTATGTTAGGTATTCAACCTGATTTAGCCGATCAAGCAGTTAAAGCCATTTATCATAATATTTTCACAGCCTAAAAAAAGCACTCACAATTTGTGGTGTACCCCGAAAGTTAAAGTAAAATAGTTTAGTTCATTAAGCGGCCATTTGTCGGTATTCTACCGGTGAGTGGCCGTTTAATTTTGTTTGAATGCGTGTGTTGTTGTAATATAGTATCCAATTATTGACGGCATCTATCAACGCTTTAGCTGATGAATACTTGTTTAGTGGCCCGATTTCAACTTTAAGCTTATTAAAGAAGCTTTCCATAACCGCATTGTCTAGAGCAGTTGCACGACGCGACATGCTTTGGATAATGCGGTTTTTCTTTAGTGTTTTACGCCATGTTCTGTGACGATATTGCCAGCCTTGATCCGTGTGAATTGTTGTACGATACGGAAGTTTTGGCAGTTGCGCTACGAGCTGATTAAGCGGTTGTAAGGTAAAGGCGAGATCTGGACGCGTGCTAATGGCATAGGTGAGAATCTCATTGTTATACATATCAAGAATCGGTTCTAAATAGACATTTTCGCCAGTCGCCGAAATCTTAAATTCAGTAACATCGCTAGCTAATTTTTGTAATGGCCGATTGGTCTTGAACCG
>NZ_BMWM01000010.1 GCF_014651235.1 Leuconostoc lactis KCTC 3528 = DSM 20202
ATACACCAATCGAGATCTTCTTACTTAATCTACGTCACTAAATTCGTTCAAGTTATTTCTTGCAATCTGCCACATCATCGAGACTTTTCTTTTGATCGGCCTTAATTCCAGCGATGTGCTTAGTCAAGGTATCAATGTGGCGTGACGTTTCATCCAGATAACCCCCTTACCAGCCTGCCAACTAGTGTAAGCATGTACGGAGCTCCCACCAGCTACTATAAGTGCTAATGCACCTGTTACCGCAACAATACTCTTTTTTACTACACTATTCATTCGATTGGTCCCCCTTTTTATCTTTATACATTTAATAATACATCACAGATATAATAATATATTACAGGTAATAATATAGCATAGTTTTGTAAAATATCAACAAATATGATTATTTGATTTTTCTTATTGTATCAGCAGTTTATGAGGGGGAATTTACACTTTTATAAAGACAATAAGGTCGTTAATTGCTTGACGTTATAGTAGTGTAAGATAGGTATTATCAGGAAAACAGCTAGTAGATTGGGCATTAAGATGATAGCGGGTACCGAAATTATAATTAAAGCATCATGAAGGTGTGTTGCCACATGGATGAGAAAGTGATATTGAAGCAACGAGTACCTAACTTATTAAATAACGGGCTGAAAAGACATCGGTACAATACCGACATTTTTTCGATCAGTTGGTTACTTAAACTTCACTCCAATTTTTTAGGGTTTGGTTTAAATTAGTAGATGGGTCTCTTTTTATTGGCACAATAATAGATAAATTAATTTAACACATTTTGATAATCGTTTAAAAATAATACAATCATTATGAGAGTATATTTTGTAAAAGAAAAAGCACATGATTTAAACCATGTGCTTTCTAATATAAGTTAATTCTGTACTGCTCCACCTGGATTCGAACCAGGGACCTGCGCATTAACAGTGCGTTATTCTACCGCTGAACTATGGAGCAATTTGTTGTTTACTCAACTATTTAAGTATAACAACATGAGAATTAATTGTCAACAACTAAATTTTATCAAGTTGAATTTTAATGTTATCCAACGTTTCCAAAAGTTGTGTGGTGGGAATTGTCAACGGTGGTAGCAGGCGCAACGTATTGTGGCTGGCAGATAAAACAATAATATGTGCTGCTAAAAGATCAGCGACGACTTGTTCGACAGGCACCGTGAGTGCAATACCAGCCATCATCCCCAACCCGCGGACGTCATCTACGACTGCTAAGGTTTTAAACTCCGCTAACTTATCCCAAAATAAAGCGATTTTCTCTGGCAATGTTGGGAGCACTTCATCTAAGACAGTCAGGGTCGCTTGCGCGGCGGACATCACTAAGGGATTGCCGCCAAAAGTGGAACCGTGGGTACCATAGGCCAAGGCTTCGGCATAGTCGTTTTTCGCTAACATGGCGCCCACGGGAATGCCGTTGGCCAATCCTTTAGCAGTGGTAAAAATATCTGGTGTGAAACCATATTGTTCAAAAGCAAATCTTGTGCCAGTCCGGCCCATGCCTGTCTGGACTTCATCAACAAGTAACAAAATGCCATTTGTTTTTGCCAAATTAACTAACTCAGCGACAAAGGCTGGATCAGCGGGGAAAACGCCACCTTCACCTTGAACGAGTTCCAACATAATGGCCGCCGTGTCGTCGGTGATCAGTGCTTTGACACTGGCAATATCGTTGAATTTCACGTAAGTGAAACCGGTCAACATGGGTAGGCCAGCATGAATACTGTCCTGTCCGGTAGCTGACATCGCCGCATAGGTACGACCGTGAAACGAGTTGGTAAACGAGATAATCGTTGATTTACCGGTTACCAGACGTGCGGGTTTAATCGCTGCTTCATTGGCTTCGGCACCGGAGTTAGCAAAGTAAGCAGTGTAGTCCGGTCCACCGAGTTGTTGGGCAACGGCCTCTTGCAAAGGATTTTGATATAAATTGGGGATATGCCATATTTTTTCGGCCTGCTGGCTTAGTGCTGCCACGACTTTGGGGTGGGTTGCGCCAATGTTATAGACACCGATACCGCTGGTTAAATCACTATAGGCTTGGCCTTGGTCGTCAAACCAAGTGGCATTTTGTGCTTGGGTAAAAGTTACGGGTGCGCGATGATAATTCGGAAAGAGGGTCATAAATTACTCCTTGTTAAAGTGTGACGACCGTGCCCGGTTGGGTGACGGTGTTGGTAATATGGACATGATGGACGCCGCGTTTGACTGCGCTTAAGGCACTGTTGATTTTTGGAATCATACCACCGGTGACGAGATGATCGGCGGTTAATTGTTGGGCCGTTTTTGGTGTGAGTGCTTGCAGTAAGCAACCACTGACTTTCACCCCAGCAACGTCAGTGAGTAAATACAGCGCATCAGCGTGGAGTTGTTTAGCAATGGCGGTGGCTGCGTGGTCAGCGTTGACATTTAACCACTGGCCGTCATTTGTCATGGCAAGGGGGGCAATAATTGGGATTAAATTTTGCTGCCAAAGTTGTTGAATGAGCTGGGTGTTAACCTGGTGAATAACGCCCACATAGCCATAAAGTGCCTGATCCAACACATGGCCGGTTAACAGCTGATTGCTACCGGCATTAAGTCCGATGGCTGCTATGCCGTGTTGACGAAAAGCTTCGGTTAGTGCTGGTTGCACTTGGCCGAGGAGCGCCATTTGTGTGATATGAAGGCCTTGCGCGGTGGTGACCCGAATACCGTTAAACTTTTGCACTGGTTCATTGAATTGCGTCATCAAATGAGAAATTTGATCGCCACCGCCGTGGACAATGGCGACTTGAATATGCTGTTTTTGCCAATGTTTAATCGTCTCAAAAAACTTTGGGGTGAGCTGTTGGGCGGCATTACCGCCAATTTTAATGATGTATTTTTGGGTCATCGCTTCGCTCCTTGGTGTTGCTTACGTGGTGTAGAGGGCGTTAATTTTCACATAGTCGTAAGTCAAATCTGATCCCCAGGCTTGGCCGGTGGCTTCCCCATTGTTGAGATCAATTTGAATCGTGATGTGCGGGTCTTCTAGTGAATTTGCCAGTGCTGTCTGATTAAAGGCAACAGGGGCGCCAGCTTGCATGACTGGGTAGTCATTAATGCTGATGGCAATGGTATCTGGGGAAATATCCGTTTCGGCAGCGCCAATGGCGGCAATAATCCGACCCCAATTGGGGTCTTTGCCAAACATGGCGGTTTTGACCAATGATGAGCCGACGACTTTTTTGGCAATAAGTCGAGCAGCGGTGGCCGAAGCCGCATGGGTAACGGGGACGGTGATGAGTTTCGTTGCCCCTTCGCCATCGTTGGCAATCGCAATGGCCAGCGTCGTGGTCACGTGATGTAACATCGCTTTAAATTGGGCGTAAGCCGCGTCGTCTTGGGCAATTAGCGAATTGCCAGCTTGCCCATTGGCCATGACTAAGACCATGTCGTTGGTGCTGGTATCGCCATCAATGGTGATTTGATTAAAACTCGTCTCGACATCTTCTGACAAGGCTTGTTGCAATAGCGAACTGGTAATGTTCGCATCCGTGGTGATAAACCCAAGCATGGTAGCCATGTTGGGATGAATCATCCCCGAACCTTTGGCAACCCCACTCATCGTGATGCGCTTACCGGCAATGGTGCCTTGAATCGTCACGGACTTCTCGTTGGTATCGGTAGTCATGATGGCGTGGGCAAACCCAAGCGTATCGCCATCAGGCTGGAGTTGATGAATGCCTGCGGTCACAGTCGCAATGGGGAGGATTTGGCCAATAACCCCAGTTGAGGCAACGCCCACTAAGCTGGGGTCAATCCCTAACTTGTCTGCGGTGGTGGTTTGCATGTGTTTAGCATGGATCACCCCGATTTGCCCCGTGACCGCGTTGGCATTGCCGGAATTGACAATAATTACTTGTAGTTGACCGTTTTGAATGGTTTGTTTGGTCACTTGGACAGGGGCGGCTTGGACTTGGTTGGTTGTAAACACACCGGCCACCGCAGCGGGCACGTCGCTGATTAGCCAGCCAAGATCTTTGGCTTTGTGTTTGAGCCCAACATGTTGCCCGTCAGCGTGAAGCCTTTGGGGGCGGCGATGTTGGGGTGCGATAAGGTTGTGAATGGGGCGGTCAGTGTTTCGGGCATGTTGTCTCCTCGGTGTCGTGTTAAGCGTATTGTGCAATCAGGTTTAAGCCAGTTGTTTCCTCAAAATCGTACAGATGATTCATATTTTGAATGGCCTGGCCGGCCGCGCCTTTAATCATGTTATCTAGCACGCTGACAATCGTGAGATAGTGGGTAATGGGATTATAGGTGAGGCCAATATCGGTGAAATTCGTGCCAATGACTTGTTTGATGTCAGGTAAGGTATCCAATGGCATCAAGCGGACAAATGGTTTGTCAGCGTAAGTTTGGTGATAAAGGGCGTGAATGGCTGCGGGTGTGAGTGGTTGTTTTAATTTCGCATACGCACTGACGAAAATGCCGCGGTTAATCGGCAGCAGTGAGGTGGTGAATTGAATATGCGCTAGACTGGGCTGCCAGCGCTGTAATTGTTGCATGATTTCAGGTAAATGTTGATGTTGATTCACTTTGTACATCATCATATTTTCGTTGACAGTGACAAAATGGCTAGCTGTCGTCAATGATTTCCCAGCACCGGAGAGGCCACTTTTGGCATCAATGACAATGCTATTGGCATCGAGTAACTGTGATTGGGCCAGCGGTGCTAAAGCTAGGAGGGTGGCGGTAGCGTAGCAGCCGGGGTTCGCAATATAAGATTTATCATTCGTGTAAAAGTCGGCTAGACTGTAACTGGCTTGGTCCAACAATGCTTGTGGTGCGGCGGGTTGATGGTACCATTGCGCATAGTCTTTGGCGTTCAAACGAAAGTCGCCAGACAAGTCAATGACTGGAAAGTGTTGCGCCATAAATGGCGCAGCGAGCGTTTTGGTGACGCCACTCGATGTCGCGAAGAAAACTAAATCGGCGTTTTGCATAATATGCACTGGGTCAACGGGTGTTGGTGTCATTTTATACAGCGACTGCAAATGAGGGAAGGTTTGGTTAAGCGTTTCATGGGTCGCAGTTGTTTGATGAACTGAGACGACCTGCACGTATGGATGAGCGTGAAGTAAGCGTAGTAATTCCATTCCGGCATAGCCGGTGACGCCAACGATGGCCACTTTAATTTGAGTTGCTGTCATACTATTTCCTCCCGAGTCGTTGCTTTAAATCATAAAGCGTCATGAATTTAAATACAACAAATATGCAATCAAGCGGTGAATAATCCTAATTTACTGCATAAAAAAAACACCTCAATGAGGTGTTAAGCGCGGGCGGGCAGTTCTACAATTGCCATATCCAATACGTGGCCTTGGCTTTTGGTGCGAAGCTCGTTTAAGAAGAAGCCATCTTGGAGATCCAATTGTGTATCAAGGGCAAAGACGGTCAGCGTGTAGTTGTGCGTTGTATCTGGTGGCATGGGGCCGATGTAGGCTTGGTTGATCGCCGGATTGGCCGGTTGTTGGCATTTTTGGACAAAATGCCACGTTGAGTTCGTGCCCGAAACAGCCTGACCCGTTGCGCGTAAGTCTTCCGGCACATTGCCAACAGGGACATTGGCGGCTAACCAATGAATCCAAGGAAAACCACCAACGGGGATGGCGTCATAGTCAATCAGACTGATTGACAGTGACTGTGTGCCGTCAGGGATATCCGTGATGGTGATGGGAAAGTTTGTGGTCGGCATGTCTTGTGTTCGATATTTTGCCGGCGCAAACTTGGCATACTTATCGGGAATGAGACCATTTTCGAGTGGTACAGTGAGCTGCATGTTATTCTCCAATTAAATTTTTCTTGGCTTGGGCCAAACGGGCGCGAACGGCGACGGACATGTGCCGGTTATAGCGACGGACCGTGCTGACGGCATCAATGACAGCCGCTGTGCGTGCATCAAGGTCGCTGATATTAGCGATGTCAGCGCGTGTTTTGACTTCAAATCGTTCAATAAAGGCCAGTTGAAGTGCCGGTTCGTTCGCTCGTAATGTTTCCGCGGCTGCGTGTTTGCCAGCGTCCGTTAGGGCTTGCATAGCGGCCTGATAACCTTCAAAAAAATCATCTGGATCAGTGGTATTTTCCCAAGTAATCGGCGTGTCGTCGGTGACTGGGGCGGGTTCGGGTGTCGCATTAGTGGCTTTCTTTTTAAAGAAATCAAATAAAGACATGAGGCCAACCTTTCGTGATAAATTGCTTATCTTTATTGTACCGAACATCTGTTTTATTTGGTACAATAAATTTAACATTTAAACCTGGGGAAAATTATGGCAGCACGGAAAACAGTATTTAACGATAAACAGCGTATTTTGAGGCTCTATTCGGCTTTAATTAGTCATCGAGCCTTGTCGATTGAAGAAATCGAAGACATGTTTTTTATTGGCCGCAAGACTGTGCAACGGGATATCTCTGAAATTCGTGATTTTTTGCATGACCTGCAAATTGGAGAACCGATTCAATCTGAAATTGTCTATGATCGTAACTCACGTAAGTATAAATTAACCGAAATGGATAATTTGTTCCGTGTCTTCGATAAAATTAATCAAATTGATGAAAGCGATCCGATCGATTAAGTACCTGAATTAGCCGAAATGAGGTGGTCAAATGTCAAAGTACCACGTAAAAAGGGTTGTGCTTGTGACGGTCATATTGGGATTATTGACCAGTGTGGGTTTGTGGTTTGCAATGCAACAGCGTGTCCGACCCGCTTCTCGTCAAACCATTATTTTATTGCATGGTTATGGGAGTAGCGCACGGGCAACGACGGCGTTGGCGACCGCGATTCAGACGCAAACGCATTTGAAGCGGAGCCAACAAGTCAACGTATCACCGTAAGGTACGGTGAAATTGTCAGGAACGACCCGCCAACTACAACAAGGTGGCATTTATCAATTGAATTTTACCGATAAACAAACAACTGCTCAGCAAGCGAGTGCCGCCCTCGCGCGCTTGTTACAGACGTTCAAAGCGCGTCATGTCAATCAAGTCGTCCTAGTTGGACACTCGATGGGGGCGACGGCTGCGTTACGCGTGTTATTATCACACCCGATACAGGATACGACGTATCCAACTGCTACGCATTTGGTTACCATTGCCGCACCGTTTAATTCTGGGTTGGGATCAGGCGGTTTTGACCATGCGTTTGACCACAATACGATTGATTCAGCGACAAAACGCCCACGGTTGCAAGATGCGAGTTATCGTTACTTTAATCAACATCGGGCTAATATGCCTGAACAGACAAAAATATTAAATGTGATGGGTGATATTGGGGATGGCAGTGATGGCGTCGTGACGAATTTTAGTTCGGCAGCGTTAAAATTTTGGCTGAAAAAAGGGCAAGTATATCAGTCTGTGACCATTAGCGGGCCAAAAACCCAACATAGTCAGGTGCGAGATAATCCTGCCGTGACCCAACAAGTTGCGCAATTTATAATGGACTAAGGGCATCAAAAAACACCGGTGAACCGGTGTTTTTTTTATTTATTCGTCATTTGGTCGAAGTCGTCCACCATATCTTTTGGTCCGACAACTGAGAGAATATCGAGGTGATGCACTCGATAACTGGCTTCTGGTGCCACAATGACTTCCCCATCGTGGCGCACAGCAATAACGTTTAAGCCGAACTTTTTGCGAATTTTCAATTCAGAAAGGGTCTTGCCAGCAAAGGCTGGATTCACAATTTGGACTTCGGCCATTGAATAATCATCTGATAGTTCAATGAAGTTTAACATGTTAGGCGCGAGTAACTTACGGCCAATTCGTTCACCCATTTCACGTTCGGGTTGAACAACAAAATCAGCCCCGATTTTCGTTAATACCCGTAAATGGGTCCGATTTTCAGCCTTGGCAATCACGTTTTTAGCCCCAAGATCTTTGGCGTTGATGGTGGCTAAGATACTAGCCTGCATATTATGACCAATGGCGATAATCACGTGGTCAAAACTGGCAATGTCTAATTTGCGCAAGACATCATCTTCTTGGGCGTCAGCGATGACGACTTGAGTGGCGATGTCGCGATAATCGTTAACATGTTCTTCGTTAATATCAATGCCAAGCACATCTTGGCCATTGGCCACTAACGTTTCCAGTAAGGCACCGCCAAAGCGGCCCAGACCAATAATAGCATAGGTTTGACGCATTTTTTTATCCTTTCAAACAAATATTAACCGATAATGACGGATTCTTCAGGGTAGCGATAAGGGGCGTGCTCGGTGTGCACATTGAGTACAGAGAACATCACCGTATAGACGCCGACACGACCAATAAACATCGTGAGCATAATGACACATTGGCCAAAGTCCGTGAGGTGTGGCGTGAGACCAAGGGATAGTCCGGCAGTGGCAAACGCACTGACCACTTCAAAGACGATATATTCAAGACCAAAGTGGGCGTCGGTCCCTTGTGTGAGGAGGAGCAAAAATGATAGACCAGCCAGGAATATCATTGAAACAAAAACAAGAAGTAGTGCACGGGTAATGTTTTCATCAGTAAGACGGCGATGTGCAAAGGTCACATCTTGTTTACCGCGCAACGCAGCGTGTGTTTTGAGCAATAAAACACCTAAAGTGGTTGTTTTTAACCCACCCGCAGTAGAACCGGGGGTACCGCCAACATACATTAAGATCATCGTGACTAAGATTGTGGCTTGTGACATATCGGTAAAGCTGAATTGAGAAAAGCCAGCTGTGCGATAAGAAATTGACATAAAAAGCGTATTGGAGGCGCGGTTGAGTGGTGACAGGGTGTGAGCGATAGCTAAATTACTTTGCGTAATTTCATATAAAAGCCAACCACCAACAATCAGGGCACCAGTCATGACTAAGGCGAGTTTTGAATGGAGACTTAATTTTTTAGTCCGTGGATACAACAAAACATCTCGCCAAACCAAAAATCCTAGCGAACCGGCCACAATTAAGGCGGCAAAAATGAACATCACCCAAGGCTGACTTGTATACGCCACCCCGTTACCAGGTAGCGTCGTGAACCCCGCATTTCCAAAGGCCGAAATGGCATGGAAAAGGGCAAAGAAACTCCCTTTTTTGAAACCGAAATCATTGATAAAGAATGGCGCCAGACAAAGTGCCCCGACAATTTGAATGATAATGGACAACTTGATGACGTAACCGAAAACCGCGCGGGTATCGTACAGATTTTCAAGACTATAAACTTCTTGAATCATCATCCGGTTACGTAAGTCCATCTGTCGCTTGGTTGCTGTGAACAATAGCACAGAAAAAGACATAAACCCTAACGCACCAACTTCAATCAAGCACATAATGACAATTTGGCCAAAGAGTGTCCAATGCGTGGCTGTGTCAACCACGGTGAGTCCCGTCACTGACGCAGCTGATGTCGAGGTAAATAGGGCATTGAGAAAACTATGCCGCATATTGCCATAATGGCTAATGGGCAGCATCAACAACAGTGCGCCGACTGTGATAACGGATAGAAAGCCCAGTGTCAGTCGTTGGGGCATCGAAAAACGTGACCAGAATGTCCGTTGAAGCGATTGATTATGAAATTTTTTCATTTCCGCCGCAGTGGGGAGTTCAATTTCTCGTGACATGCCTCTATTATAGCGTAATTTTGAGGCGGCGGAACAAAAGCGATACGGATTTTTAAAACGTTTAATAGCGGTGTGTATAGTAAATCAATTGAAATAATTGCACGATAGCAAACATGGTATAATATTATTTGAAGAATTTTCCACGAACAGCATTTGTCCGTGGAATTTTTTGAAAATATATCAGAAAGTGGAAACGCGGTTGATAATGTGCAAATACTGCCATTTCCCGCGCGCTGAGAAAATAAATGACCGAATCATTACCAGTCATTGAGATGCGTCACATCGTCAAAAAATTTGGTGATTTCGCAGCCAATGATGACATTAATTTAAAAGTCCAACAAGGTGAAATTCACGCGTTACTTGGTGAGAACGGTGCAGGGAAATCAACTCTGATGAATATTCTCACGGGCTTGTTGCAACCAACGTCAGGAGAAATCTTGATTAATGGTAAGCAAGTTACCGTTGATTCACCCTCAAAGGCAGCTGCTTTGGGTATTGGCATGGTGCATCAGCACTTTATGCTCATTGACGCGTTTACCGTAACTGAAAATATCATTTTGGGGTCTGAAGTGACGAAAGGTTTGTCACTTGACACCAAGTCAGCAGCCAAGAAGATTCAGGCATTGTCTGAACAATACGGGTTGCAAGTTGATCCTTATGCGAAGGTTTCTGATATTTCCGTGGGGCAGCAACAACGTGTTGAAATTTTGAAGACGCTCTATCGTGGGGCGGATATTTTGATTTTTGATGAACCAACCGCGGTGTTGACCCCACAAGAAATCGAAGAATTAATTGCTATTTTGCATAACTTGGCCAAAGAGGGAAAGTCAATTATTTTGATTACCCACAAGTTAGATGAAATCCGGGCAGCCGCTGACACGGTGACGGTTATTCGTGCCGGTAAGTCAATTGATACTTTCCCAGTGGCCGGGGTGTCATCACAAGAATTAGCTGATTTGATGGTTGGCCGTGAAGTGAGCTTCAAGACTGATAAAATTGATGCCACGCCTGGCGAAACAGTGTTGCACATTGACAATCTTGAAGTGCATGATGCACGTGGCGTGGCCGCGGTGAAAGACTTTTCATTGGACGTTAAAGCGGGTGAAATTGTCGGTATTGCCGGCATTGATGGCAATGGACAAACAGAATTAATCCAAGGGATTACTGGCTTGACCAAAGTACAGTCAGGTCAGGTGGTCTTGCAAGGACAAGACATTACCAATAAGAAGCCACGCCAAATCACAGAAGCTGGTGTGGGGCATATTCCTGAAGATCGTCTCCGGTTTGGGATGGAAGTTGATATGACGTTGTCAGAAAACTTGGCATTGCAAACGTACTATAAGGCGCCTTTGTCACAACATGGTGTCTTACAAGCTGATGCAATGGATAAGTTGGCCAACGAGTTGGTCAAGGAATTTGACGTGCGTTCAGCTGGTATTCATGTTTTGGCTGGGTCGATGTCTGGTGGTAACCAACAAAAAGCCGTCATTGCCCGTGAATTAAATCGTGATAACGAATTAGTCATTGCGGCACAACCAACACGTGGGCTTGACGTCGGAGCGATTGAATACATTCATCAACGTTTGATTGACCAACGTAATGACGGTAAAGCGGTGCTGGTCGTCAGCTTTGAATTAGATGAAATTTTGAATTTGTCTGATCGTATTGCCGTGATCAATGCGGGTAAAGTTGTCGGGATTGTTGATGCAAAAGATACAAATAAACAAGAATTAGGATTGCTGATGACAGGGATGAGTCTAGCCGACGCCCGTGCAGCGCTTAAAGAAGAGGTACACGCCTAATGGCAGCACAAAAAAATTCATTTTCTGTGGCCTTATTCTCAGTCCTTTTTGGGTTGATTATTGGGGCCGTTATTATGCTGGTTTTCGGGTATAATCCGATTTCTGGTTATGTGGCGTTACTGGGTTCAGCTTTTGGTTCAATGCAAGACATCGGTGGTGTCTTGACTCAAATGACGCCATTGATTTTAACAGCACTTGGTTTTGCCGTGGCGCAAACAGCTGGATTCTTTAACATTGGGTTATCTGGTCAAGCCTTAGCCGGTTGGGTTGGTTCAGTCTGGTATGCGTTGAGTTTTCCAGATATGCCAGCTTATCTGATGATGCCAAGTTCTATCTTGCTTGGCGTTGGGTTAGGGGCGATCGCGGGCGCTATTCCGGGTTGGTTACGCGCCCAGTTTGGTGCCAGTGAAGTGATCGTGACCATCATGATGAACTATATCTTGTTGTTCTTAGGGAATAACATTTTGCAAAATACGATGTCAAAGAGCATTAAAGAATCAGCCGAAACAACCAAGCAAGTCGGCGCCAATGCGTCATTGCAAATGAAGTGGTTGACTGATTTGACGCAAGGCTCAAGTATTTCAGCGGGTATTTTCATTGCTTTGATCATGATTGTTGTGATCTGGTTTGTGATGACTAAGACAACACTTGGGTTTGAAATTCGTGCCGTTGGTTTGAATGCGGATGCGGCAAAGTACGCGGGGATGTCAGACAAGCGTAATGCCGTGATTGCTATGGCCATTTCTGGTGGTTTAGCTGGTTTAGCTGGTACCATTGAAGGTCTTGGGAATTATCTGAACTTCTTTACGCAAAACGGTTCGCCAGCTATTGGCTTTGATGGGATGGCGGTTGCGTTGCTTGGTAGCGGCTCATACCTTGGTATCTTAGCATCAGCCGCAATCTTCTCAGTATTGAAGATTGGTGGCCTAGGTATGCCAATGTCTTCAGGTGTACCATTTGAATTGGTTGATATTGTGACAGCGTCAATTATCTTCTTCGTTGGAGCAAAGTATTTGATTCAATTGATTCAAAAGCGTGTCCATGAAATGGACGAAAAGGCAGCTGAAGCAGCTGCAATTAAGAAGGCAGCCAAAACCGAGTCGGTTGCCGGTAAAAATCAGAAAGGCGGTGAATAAAGATGTCATTAATGGCGATGTTATCACTCGTAATTTCTAGTACATTAGTTTACTCAACGCCGTTGATTTTCACGTCAATTGGTGGCACGTTCTCAGAACGTGGCGGCGTCGTCAACGTTGGTTTGGAAGGGATTATGGGCATGGGCGCGTTTGCGGCGGTTGTCTTTAACCTGACTTTTGCTAGCACTTTAGGTTCAGCCACACCTTGGTTTGGCTTGCTTGCTGGTGCTGTGGTTGGTTTGCTCTTCTCTTTGTTACATGGTGTGGCCACAATCACATTGCGTGCGGACCACATTATTTCGGGTACTGTGATTAACTTGATGGCCCCAGCCTTGGGTGTCTTCTTAATTAAAGTTCTTTATGGTAAGGGACAAACTGTACCAATTTCACAAGACTTTGGTTATACATCAATTCCAGTTTTGTCACACATTCCGATTCTTGGGGACCTCTTCTTTGCGAAGACTTCTGGGCCTGCTTGGCTAGCAATCGTGGTGGCAGTGCTATCTTGGTACGTGATTTTCAAGACAAAGTTTGGTTTGCGTTTGCGGTCAGTGGGTGAAAATCCGCAAGCAGCTGATACATTAGGCTTGAATGTGGCCCGTTTGCGTTATTCAGGCGTGATGCTTTCAGGCTTGCTTGGTGGCGTTGGTGGCGCCGTAGTGGCACAATCAATTTCATTGAACTATTCAGCCAGCACCATTGTGGGTCAGGGATTCATGGCGATGGCAGCGATGATCTTTGGTCGTTGGAATCCAATTGGGGCATTGGGCGCTTCGCTCTTCTTTGGTTTGTCACAATCACTTGCTGTGGTTGGGGCACAATTGCCAGGTTTGAAGAACGTCCCATCAATTTGGTTACAAATCGCACCGTACGTCTTGACGATTATCGTGCTTGTCTTCTTCTTTGGTAAGACACGTGCGCCAAAGGCAGATGGTGTCAACTATATTAAGGCAGCTTAAATAAGCTGACTGGTAAAAATCCTAGCTGGATCCAGCTAGGATTTTTTTGCCCGAAAATAAGGTTATATACTGCCGAAGGTGAGCGATAAGATTTTAATTTATAATCATTTTTTGTTGTTATATCGCTGTCCTGTTACAATAGATAGAGAAATAAATTTTCTAATGAGACGTGATAGCTTATCACCATGGCAGAAAAGCGAGAGAGTTAAGAGGTAATTAAAATGCTTGTGATCATGAACATACTCAGTATTCCCATATTTATTGGGATTGCGTATTTGTTTTCAAACGATAAAAAAAATATCCAATGGCGATCAGTAGTGACGGTGTTAGCCATTGAATTAATATTAGCGTGGTTTTTCACGCAATTTAAAATGGGTCAAATTGCCGTTCAAGGTGCGGCTGACGGCTTTAACTAGTTAGTTTCCGTGGCTGCAGAGGGAACAGCTTTTGCTTTGCCGGATTGGTTGACAGCTAATAATGGTGGGCCTAACTTTGTGACGTCGGCCTTATTACCAATTTTATTGGTTGTGCCATTATTTGATATTTTGACTTATATTGGTTTTTTGCCATGGTTGATCAAATGGATTGGTAAGGGGTTGGCCTTGATTACAGGACAGCCTAAGTTTGAAGCCTTTTTCTCCATTGAAATGATGTTTTTGGGGAATACGGAAGTTTTGGCCGTATCAAAAACGCAGCTTGATCAGATGTCAGCCCGCCGTAACTTTACGTTGGCTATGATGTCGATGAGCTGTGTGACCTCAGCGATTATTGGTTCTTACACTCAAATGGTGCCAGGTAAGTATGTGTTAACAGCGATTCCGTTAAATATCTTGGGGGCAATTATTATTTCCGCCATCTTGAATCCAACTAAAGTGTCACCCGAAGATGACGTGATTGTTGGTGTTGCTGGTGGCGACAATAAAAAAGCGCCCTTCTTCTCATTTCTAGGTGATTCGATTCTTCGGGCAGGTAAGCTAATCTTGATTATCACTGCAACAGTTATTGCCTTTGTCTCACTGGCTGCCATGATCGACCAGTTATTGAGTTTAACTGGCCTACGCTGGTTAACATTAGAAAATATGTTTGGTGTCGTCATGTTTCCGTTTGCATGGCTCCTGGGCTTTAATGCCCATGAAGCCTTTCAAATTGCCCAGTTCATGGGCACGAAATTAGTGACCAACGAATTTGTGGTGATGGGTGAAGTATCCAAAAACATCATGGCGCAAAAAGGGCTCTTTGCCAATGAACATGCGCGCATTGTCTTGACTGTGTTCTTGACGAGTTTTGCGAATTTTGGCACTTTGGGCATGATTATTGGCGCCTTTAAAGGATTGGTCAGTCAGGAAAAGAATGATTATCTTAGCGCACGCGTTCATTATATGTTACTTGCGGGTATTTTGGTTTCACTGGTTTCAGCGGCAGCCGCTGGGTTGTTTGTTTGGTCATAAGGCAAAAAAGCGCAGCAATGCGCTTTTTTATAGATAGGCCGCTGTTTTTTCGGCGATGGCAGCGGCAGATTGCTTGAGGCTGGCCTGCTCGGCAGCCGTAAGCGCTAAAGAAAAATCCCCGACAATACCACCACGACCAATAATAGCGGGTGTCGAGATATAGCTGTCAAATTGGTGGTCGTAATGGGACACAATCGCTTCTTGGCGGGCATCTGACAGCACAAGTTGGGCTAATGCCACAGCAGCATGGACAATGGCAAAGTTGGTATATTTTTTACCAGCAAAGACAGTAAAGCCACCATCGCGCGCATCAGCGGCAATTTGATTCAAATCAAGCTGGTAGGTAGCGGCCAGTTCAGTTGCGGTTTGGCCAAGTGCCCGAACGGTTGACCAGGCGGCAAATTGTGACGCCCCATGTTCGCCTAACATATAGCCACTGACACTGCGCGGATCAATATTCAGGGCGTCACCGAGGGCGCGTTTCAAACGGGCAGTGTCTAAATAAGTCCCTGTGCCAAAAACTTGTTGGGTGGGTAAACCAGTCACTTGTTGATAAAGGCCAGTCATCACGTCAACTGGATTGGAAATGACGATTAAGACCCCCTTAAAACTTGCATGTTTTAAGTCAGTTCCGACTTGTTGTACTTCTGGTGTATTGGCGCGTAATTCCGTGAAACGATCCCCGCCAGGTTGGATGAGGTCAATATGACCCAGTGCTGAAATAACGACATCAGCATCGCCTAAGTCAGCCGTTGTACCGGCTGTTACCGTCACGTGTTGAGGTAATAAACTCGCGGCATCACGAAAATCAAGTACCTCTGATGCCAACTTATCAGGGTTTTTATCAACAAGGACCAATGTATCTGCGAGACCTTGGCTCACAATCAGATGGGCAACTGTTGCACCAACGTGACCAATCCCAACAACGCCAATTTTTCGCATAAAACCACCTCATGAATTTAAAATGTGTTATTGATTAGATTATACACATTTTTATAGGAAAACGCCAAATTTCGCTCATGTTTCACGTGGAACATCATAAGTTGCTGATTGCAAAAATGAGTTGGGGAAATAGGTGGGATTAAGCGCCGATTGCGTGATAATTATTGGTTTGATTTGTGATAAAATAGAACCTTGTGTGATACTTTAAAAATATTAAGGGAGATCATCATGTCATTGATGTCCAAAACCGATTTCCGCAAAGTGTGGTATGCTGTGCTACCACTTTTTGTCAGTTATTTACCATTAGGACTGGCGAGCGGTATTTTACTACAGTCGGTACATTTCAACGTCTTTCAGACGTTCTTGATTTCAGTGCTTGTTTTTTCAGGTGGGGGCCAATTTTTAGTGGTGGCGCTACTGGCAACGCAAAGTAGTGTCAGCACAATCTTAATGATGGTGTTCTTTTTAGAATTACGTTATGCGCTTTTGGGGGCAACCTTGTCACGCTATCTTAAGCATGAAAGTAACGGGTTCTTAGCGATTTTTTCACAATCGATGAATGACGAAAATTATGCCGTCAATCATTTGAAATTTATGACCGATAGTTCTTGGGACGGTCAAAAGGCCCTCTGGGTCAACTGGTTGTCGATGTTCGCTTGGACTTCAGCGAACATGGTGGGGACGCTTGGGGCCCAATTTATCAAGATTGATAGTAGTTTAGTGCATTTTGCGCTGACTGCCATGTTTGTTTACATGCTTGTGATGCATGTGAAAAATAAAAAGCGTCTGGTGGCCGCGGTGGTTTCTGCCGTGTTAGCCGTACTCTTTATGGTCACGATTAAAAACACCTTTGGGATTGTGTTAGCAACCCTAGTTGCGTCTTATGCTGGACATAGTTTTGAACAGGGGCAGCATAAGCGCCGGGCGCTCGCTAATCCAGCGGTTGCTGTGGAGGAATAAGAATGTCTGATTTAGCAATTTACGGTCTTATTTTCGGGTTGTTTTTAGCCGCGTACATACCGCGGGTGCTCCCAATTTTCTATTTTTCAAAACGGCAAATTCCTAGTTGGTTCCACGACTGGATGAAGTATGTGCCGATTTCCTTGTTTGCGGCTTTAGTGGCAAAAGATGTGTTCATTAAAGGCACAACATTTGAATGGCGTTGGCCATATGTTGTGACGGTGGTCATCGTCTTCTTGGTTGCTTATAAGAGCCGTTCTATGGTGGTTTCGGTGATTGCCGGTTTGATTGCAATTTATTTAACGACGCTATTTTTAGGTTAAAAGTCTGTCTTGGCAGGCTTTTTTTTATTGCCTTGCGGTTGGGAGGCGATACGTGAATATTTTTCATCTAAAGATGAAAAAGTTTAGTTTTATTTCTTGATGCGTATCCTCTAAGATAAATATAGACGTTATTTAAGGGGAAAAGCATCATGACACAAAAACATCAGCTGGCACGGACGCTATCAGGCCGGCATATTAACATGATTGCCCTGGGCGGAACGATCGGTACCGGTTTGTTTTTAGGTGCGGGTGGCTCAATTCAAAAGGCCGGCCCAGCTATTTTATTGGTCTATATCATTACTGGTTTCTTCGTTTTTGCCATGATGCGGGCGCTTGGCGAATTACTACTGTCTGATCATGATCAGACCACCTTTATTGGCTTCATCAAAAAATATCTCGGGCCACGAGCTGGCTTCGTGATGGGGTGGACTTATTGGATTGGTTGGATCATTATTGCAATGGCTGAGCTAACGGCTATTGGGCAATATATGCAGTTTTGGCTGCCAGGAACGCCTGCATGGCTGTGGGAGCTAATCTTTTTGGGGCTATTGTACACCATGAATATTGTGGCGGTGAAAGCCTTCGGCGAAGCAGAATTTTGGTTCGCGTTGATTAAGATTGTGGCCATTATAGCCATGATTCTGACAGGCATCATTATGGTTGTTGGCCATGTCCGGACAAGCGTTGGCGTGACCCAACTATCAACCTTGTGGTCACACGGTTTAGTGGCTGATCACGGGCGTCAACTCTTGACAACTTTCCAAATGGCCTTCTTTGCTTTCTTGGGCGTTGAATTTGTCGGGATTGCCGCTTCAGAAACTCAAAATCCGATTAAAACAATTCCAAAATCAATCAATTCCATTATTATTCGTATTTTGATCTTTTATGTTGGGGCTTTGTTGGCCATTATGGTTATTCAACCCTGGACGGATTACAGTGCCGATCACTCACCGTTTGTCCAAGTCTTTTCAAATATTGGGATTAGTACGGCAGCCGGGATTATTAATTTTGTCATTTTGACGGCCGCGGCTTCGTCATTGAACAGTGCCTTGTTTACAACTGGGCGCATGCTCTTCTCACTTTCACCGAAAAAAAGTTACTTGGCGCAAGTTAATCGGCGTTGGATCCCGTTACGGGCGATCACAGCATCGACTATCTTGGTTACGTTAGCCATCGGTTTGAACTATGTCTTCCCAGAAGATGCGTTCAGTCTGGTGACGTCAACGGCATCAGTGACATTTATTGGCATTTATGTGGCCTTGTTAGTGACGCATCTGAAATATCGTCGCTCAGCTGATTTTAAACAGGGTGAGCAACATTTTAAGATGCCATGGGCACCTGTATCAAATTATTTGACGATTGCCTTTATGTTAGGTATTTTTGTGATTTTACTATGCTCACCGGCAACTATGGGGACAACTATTTTTGCCATCGTATGGTTTATTGTACTCACTATTTTGAGTATATTACGTGTTAAAAACAACTAAAAAAACCGCCGAAAGGCGGTTTTTTTAAGCCATGAAATAAGTTAAAATCTTAGCTTCATCTAAAACGGCTTTTTCGTCGTCACGTACATCGAGCACAATTTGACCAGCATTAAGAATAATTAAGCGGTTACCATACTTTAAAGCATCGGCTAAATTATGGGTAATCATCAAAGCCGTGAGGTGATTTTTGACTACCTGGTCGTTTGTGGCATGCATGAGTTGTTCAGAAGTTTTGGGATCTAGCGCTGCGGTATGTTCGTCAAGCAGTAATAATTCCGGTTTGACGCGGGTAGCCATGAGGAAACTCAACGCTTGGCGTTGCCCACCTGAGAGATCACCAGTTGCAGTTTGCAAGCGGGTATCTAAATTGTTCCCCATAACCTTGGTCAATTGGGCATATTCAGCAAGTTTTTCTTTAGTGAGTCCGCGTGGCCGCAATGTCCGTTTTTGGCCACGTTTTTCGGCTAATAACAGATTTTCAGCGACGGTCATCCGTGGCGCTGTCCCCATTTTAGGATCTTGGAAGACGCGTGCGATGGTGTCAGTTCGGGAAACGGCTGTGGTATGGGTAATATCTTGCCCGTTGTGCAATAAAGTACCTGACGCAACGGGGAGATTACCGGCAATAGTGTTAAACAAGGTAGACTTTCCGGCACCGTTAGTCCCAAGTACGGTAATGAAATCACCGTCATAAATATTAAAGTTGAGATGATCAAGGATTTTGACGTTGTCACCAACGGTGACAACAATGTCTTGTAATGAAAGTACCGGTTTAGTCATGTGGTGTGACTCCTTTTTTGATGACGTGTTCCAAGCGTAAAGCCTGACGTAATTGTGGTAACATCATGGCGACAGCGAGGACAATGGCTGAAATCAAATTCAAATCGTTTGTTGAGAAGCCAAGTTGCAAAACGGCTAGTAGGACCAGACGGTAAATAATTGAGCCGACAATGACGGCAACGAGGCGTTCGTTCAAAGACAACTCACCAAAGGCGACTTCACCAATGATAATCGAGGCCAGCGCGATAACGATCACACCAATCCCCATGTTGATGTCGGCATAGCCATTATTTTGGGCGATGACAGCCCCGCCAAAGGCGATTAAACCATTGGAAAGCATCAAGCCCATAATGGTCATCCGATCGGTCTTAATACCAATAGATTGTGCCATTGTGGCATTGTCCCCTGTAGCAATAAAAGCTTGCCCAAGCTCTGTTTGCAAAAAGAAGATTAGGCCAAGCGTGATGACGGTAATAATTACAAAGCCGACGACAACGCCATCAAAATATTTTGGTAAGTGTTGGAGAAAGGATGCTGAGAAAATGGATTGTTGGTTGAGCAAGGAAATATTGGCTGACCCCATAATGCGTAAATTAATTGATAATGACGCTGTCATGACTAAGATACCAGCCAAAAGGATTGGAATACGGCCTTTGGTGTAAAGTAAGCCAGTCGTTAAACCAGCTAACGTGCCAACGACAAAAGCGGCAAGGGTGGCTAAATAAGGATTAAACCCGTGCGCAATCATGGTCACGGCAGTGGCGGCCCCGAGGGGAAAGGACCCTTCAACGGTCATGTCGGGGAAGTTTAAAATTCGGAAGGTAAGAAATAGGGCAACGCCTAGAACGGCCCAAAGTAGCCCTTGGCCAATGCTTGATACGATCATACTCATTTGATGACTTCTCCTTTGGTTTCTGCTGCTTTAATCATGCTGTCGGGGAGTTGAATCCCTAATAGCTGCGCTTGCTTTAAGTTCACGACCATATCCCCTTGGGTAATGGTTTTAACGGGGTAGGTGGCAGGATCTTTACCTTTGAGCACCTTGGCGGCCATGATGCCGGCTTGATACCCAATATCATATTGACTCACAGAAATAGTCGCTAAGCCACCATCTTTGACCATGGTATCAACTGCTGGAATGACTGGAATTTTGTTTTGATTGGTGACGTTAATCAGCGTCTTCATGGCACTGGCCACGCCGTTATCTTGTGGGGCATAAACCACATCCACTTGACTTGCCATGGTTTCGGCAACTTGTTGCATATCATTAGTCGTTGAAATGGTATACAGCTTGACGTTGTAACCCGCTGCTTGCGCAAGTTTGGCCATGTTTTTGGCATTATATTCACCACCGTGATCAGACGTGGTATAAATGATTCCTAATTTTTTAGCATGGGGGACAGCTTGTTGGATTACGCTGAGGTGTTGTGATAGCGGTGAGTCACCGGTCGTCCCGGTCACGTTATTACCAGAATGTTGGGCTGTTTTGACTAATCCTGAGCCAGCCGGATCAGTAATACCGGCTAAAATAACCGGGTGATCACCGTTGGCTGTTTTAGCTAATGACAAAGCGGCTGGTGTCGCAATCCCAATGGTGAGGGTGGCATTTTCATTGGCAAATTTTTGTGACATCGTTTTTAAATTGGCCTGGTTCGCTTGGGCATTTTGATAATCAATTTTGATTTTCTGCCCGCTATAACCTTGTGATTTTAAGCCAGCGAGAATCCCGCGATGAATCTCATCTAGGGCGGGGTGGGTTACCAGTTGTAGGATCCCGATAGTGGGGACCGTGTCAGCCTTTTTGGCGCTACTGTTAGGGTGACTAGTTGTCACAAACGCCACGGCGAGAAAGGCGACAATGGCCGTGATAGTAGCTAGTAAACGTTTATTCATCTTCAATTCTCCGAATTTCTCTCTAAAATAAAATTGACCTTGGATGGCCACACAGGGCTTTCCAAGGTCAAAAGAAAAGTCTGTATGGCATATTCCCATACAGACTCGAATGTTACACAAAATGCGTCGGTATGGATAAAACAAATGTTTTAAACATCAGCTTTATCCGTTACCGAAAAGCTGACTTACCGACGCCACCAGGCATTGTTCAATTGTGCTAACACATTTTGCATGATTTTTTCTCCGATTTGTTTATGGCTTTAAGAATACTAAGAAGTCCATGAGTTGTCAATAG
Source organism: Leuconostoc lactis KCTC 3528 = DSM 20202 (assembly GCF_014651235.1). Taxonomy (GTDB): domain Bacteria; phylum Bacillota; class Bacilli; order Lactobacillales; family Lactobacillaceae; genus Leuconostoc; species Leuconostoc lactis. The sequence goes on from NZ_BMWM01000010.1 coordinate 21,623, forward strand.
TGACTTTAACATTTTTCTTGAGGCGTTTTTTTTAATCTGTCGTTGGGCATCATCACTATTTGTGGTGTGATAGCAGAAAAATTTTCTGAAAATGTTGAAAATAACTATGATTTGAAAATGTAAACGGTCGCTTTTTTGCTCATTGACGACAAAGTTGTTAGAATAGAGAGTATGCAAAAACAACAGCATTATTTAACAGAACTGGCACTTGTGAGCTTTGGTGGTGGGATCGGCGGAAGCCTACGCTACCTGTTGCACTTTGTTCCAGGTATTGGCCCCCTACCAGTGATGACTATGATGATTAACTGGTCGGGTACGTTTCTTTTGGCTTGCCTGGGTGCCTATCTAGCACAAAGGGCGAGTCGACTCGCGAGTTGGCAAACGTTTATCGGTACGGGTGTGATTGGTGGGTATACCACGTTTAGTACGATGGTCTTGAAATATTTCCAATTGACGACAATAGCGCTTGTTTGGGCGGTAGGTTATTTGCTACTGACAATCGTTGGTGGCTTGATTTTTCTGCGCTTTGGGCGTTGGTGCGGTCGTCGGTTAGGTGGTGTGCAATGACCATACTAATGGCGATTTTTATCGGTTCTTTTGTCGGGACAATGTTACGCTATGTGTGTTTGACGTTTTGGCCGTGGCAAACGACGTATTTAACAGCTGTCTTTACCGTGAACATGATAGGGGCCTTTTTTATGGGTGTCATGTTTGCCACTAATACCTTACAAGTTTGGCATGGGGCAATAGCCACCGGTGTGCTTGGTGGTTTAACCACTTTTAGTACCATGATGACCCAAAGTGCCCAACGGCCACGGCGACAAAGTCTTTATTTGATCGTACAGGTTGCGACGGGATTGTTGAGCTTTGTCTTAGGTAGCTTACTGGCTGTCATTTTAAAATAAATCAATAAGATACCGGCCGTTGTCCCCTTAATTAACGACTGGTTTGGGAGAAAATAATGTCTAAAATAGCAATTATTAGTGATTCAGCTTCAACAATACCGACTACCTTGCGTAATCGGTATCATATTTTCCAAGTGAATGATCCGATTATTTTCGGGGATGAAGTGTATAAAGAAACAGTTGACGTTCAGGGTCTTGGCGAATTAGTTAAGATGATGAAAGACAAGAAAATGATTGCCTCAACGTCACAACCAGCACCTGGCGATTGGGAAGAGGCTTTGAACGATGCCAAAGCAGCCGGCTATGATGCCGCTTTGATTATCCCGATTTCTGCTGGGTTGTCAGGCGCCTTCCAAACAGCGCAAGCCGTGGCGGCTGGGTATGATGGCATGGCTGATGTGCGCGTATGGGATTCTAAGTTTGCCGTGATGGGTTCAGGCATGCAAGCCGTGATGGCTGCTGATATGGCTGAAAAGGGCCGCTCAATGGATGACGTTTGGGCTGCTTTGACAACGTTACGTGAGACTTTTGATGTGCGTTTTGCTGTCAATGACATTTCACATTTGCAACGGACGGGCCGTTTATCACGTGGAGCGGCGCTAGTTGGTGGTTTGTTAAACATTAAGCCCATTTTATCAATGGATGTCCAAGGTGAAGGTAAGATTGGTGCCGTTGGCAAGGCGCGCAAGATGAGCGGCGCCTTAAAAGAAATCAAAACCGCATTGGATCAATATTTGACCCAGGTCGATTATCCAGTTCGGGCTGTTGTGGTTGATGGTAATAATCAAAAGCTCGGGGATAAGTGGTTAAAGGACTTACAAAACGAGTACCCAATGGTGACCTTTGAACGTGGTGAAATTGGGGCTTATATTGGGGTTCATACAGGTGATGGCGCCATGGGTGTCTTATGGGCCCGTGATTGGGAAAATATTATTTAATCATAACTGATGATGACAGTAGTCGAGGGTAACCTTGGCTGCTGTTTTATTTTTTTGTGGCGCATAGTGTCTCAGTGTGACATGATATAATAGAACGATACAATTAATATATGGGGACGACTAAATGAAACAATCGAAAGCATACCAAATTACGTATGAGGTATTAAATGCCGTCACGCACGGCTTGGGATTTTTATTAGCCGTTGGCGCAGGAGTTGCGCTAATTTTTCATGTCTTGCGACGCCCGGTAACAGGGTTAGAAATTACAGCAATCGCTATCTATGTGACCACGGTGGGCTTCTTTTTATTAGCTTCAACACTTTTTCATTCGCTGGTCTTTACCCGAGCAGCTAAAACTTTTCAATTCTTTGATCATGCCGGGATTTACCTAGTGATTTTGGGCAGTTATACACCATATACTTGGCTATTAATTAAAGGTTGGGTCGGTTGGACGATTTGGGGTGCCATTTTGGCAATGACCATTGCTGGCTTTATCTATGACCTATTTTTTGTTGGCCGTTGGCCATGGGTGTCCGTGACGATTTATTTGGTTATGGGTTGGTTGATTGTCTTAGCGATGCCGGTACTTTGGGGCGTTTTGTCACATACAGCCTTTTGGTTGTTGCTGGCTGGTGGCTTGACTTATTCAGCAGGGACAATTTTCTATCTCGTACCAAAAATTCCAATGGGTCATGTTTACTGGCACTTTTTTGTGCTAGGTGGCGCTGGCTTAATGTTTGCTAGTATTTATATCAGTCTATAAAAAAGCAATCATCAGTTGATGATTGCTTTTTTGATGCTTTAATGCAAAGAAAAACAGCGCATCAGATCTGATGCGCTGTTAATGTAGTGGACAGTCAGGGGCTCGAACCCTGGACCCACGGATTAAGAGTCCGTTGCTCTACCAACTGAGCTAACTGTCCATCACGTTGTATTGTTTCAAACAACATATAATATAATATCATGGGATTAAAATTTGTGCAACACTTTTTAGCAAAAAAATGCTGAAATTGACATTTTATGGCGAGTTGCAAGAATATAGTATAAAATAAAGAAAGTTAAATTGGAAGGAATTGTAGTTGTTAAGTGATCAGCTACACAGTGATTAACCTATGTTAGACTTTATCAAATCAGTGATCATTGGGATTGTTGAAGGGATGACTGAATTCTTGCCTGTGTCATCAACTGGCCACATTATCTTGGCAGAATCGTTAATGCAAATCCCTGGTGGTGCCCTTTGGACTAAGAGTTTTACGGCTGTTTTCGATTATGCCATTCAACTTGGTGCAATTTTTGCCGTGATTCAACTTTACTTCCATAAATTGAATCCTTTCTCAGCGCAAAAAACGCCACGTGAACGTTTCCAAACTTGGCGTTTGTGGATTAAGGTGATTGTTGGTGTTTTGCCAGCGGTTGTGTTTGGACTATTGTTGAATGACTTTATGGATGCGCATTTGCTTAATCCATGGGTCGTGTCAGCGACGTTGATCATCTACGGTATTGCGTTTATCGTGATTGAAAATCGCCAAAAGGGTATTGCGCCACGTGTCACTGACGTTAACAAGGTGACGTATCAAATGGCGTTGTTCATAGGTTTGTTCCAATTGCTTTCACTAGTACCTGGAACATCACGTTCTGGGGCAACAATCCTTGGTGCCATCTTGCTAGGTGCCTCACGATTTGTTGCGGCTGAATTCTCATTCTTCTTGTCAATTCCAGTGATGTTTGGGGTGACAATCTTGAAAGTGGGGATGTACTTACTACATGGTGGCTCATTTACTGGTGGTCAGCTCGGCGTTCTCTTTGTTGGGTTCGTTGTATCATGGCTTGTTGCTTTGTTTGCCATCAAGTTTATGTTGCGTTATATCCAAAACAATGACTTCAAGGCCTTTGGTTGGTACCGAATTGTGATTGGTATCGTCTTCTTGATTTTGGGTGCTGCTGGTTTGCTCCACATGGCCTAATAAAAAAGCTTTCAAACGATGGTTTGAAAGCTTTTTTAAATGTCTTGAAACAATGCCGCCCAGGCTTTTTGAGAGAGTTTAGCCGGTTTTGGTCGGCGTGGTTTGGGTTGATAGGTAGCTTGTTTGTAGTAACGGAAAATGTCGGCTTGAACGGGTTTTTCTAACGGTAAACCCACTCTGACAAAATCAAGGGCATCAGGTGGTAAATCAGGGTAGTTGTGATGGTGTGTGATAAACCATTGTTGCATGGTGGGGTTCAGGCCTGCGTGGCGACGGATACGTTGCAAAATTTCATCGAGGCCGAAGTTAATATGATGAATTTGCGTTTGTAGTTGCCGCATAACGGTTTCAGGAATACCCAGATGATCGGCAAAATGGGTGATGCCTAACCGGATTTCTGTGCCTTCGCCATTTTCTAAGACATATTGATGCTTGAGTCGGCGGCCACATGCACAGTATAGTTGTTTTTCTGTGGGCGTATCATAGGCGTCGTTATAGTGGTACGCTTTGAAAAGCCATTGGCCATCACGACCGAAAAGTTGGCGATCCATCATCAAAGAGGTCTGACGGTAGCGAATATGTTGTATCAGCACGGCTTGTTGTTCAGCGGTTAATTGTTGCCACGTTTCTTGACGGCGTGCTTTGGTGAGAGCAACTTTGTGAGATTTTGGTCTTGTCATTGTAAAATTATTGGGTCATGTGTTCGTTTTAACAAACGTTTGTTCTTAGTTGTGATAAATAAAAGCTAGGCCGTTAGCCTAGCAACGTCGTATTATGGCCGTTCAGGTACTGAAAAAGTCATATCTGGGGGTGTCAGTAGACCAATGTCTTTGACAACAACCTGACCAGAGAGATGGGCACCCACTTTTTGGGTGAGACCAAGTTTGTTATAGCCAAACGTGACGGTCGTGTGGGCTTTGAGTGCCGCCCCGCGGACTTCACCGGTTGAAGCATCAATACCGGTTGGTGTATCAACTGCAATAACAGTTTTTTCGATGTGATTGGCTGCTTTAATCATTTTTTGCAAGCCTTCTGGGAGGATATTATTTAAACCAGTCCCGAAAATCGCATCAATGATCAAGGTTGCTTGGTTAAAGTCACTTTTTTCGGCCCGTACCAACCCGTATTTTTCGATAATGGCGAGTTGTCGATGAACGGCATCTTTAGCGCGTGCCACGTTACCCACAAATTGCAGGGAAACGTTGAAACCTTGTGCGTAAAGTAAGCGGGCAATCGCGACACCGTCGGCGCCGTTATTGCCTAAGCCGGCAAGGACGAGGATATGATCTAAATTAAAATGGCCAGCGCCAATGACGTCAAGGACTGCCATTGCAGCGCGTTCAATGAGTACGTCTTGTGGAATCCCAATTGTTTCTACGGTATAGTTATCAATTTTCTGCATTTCTGCAGCTGTTACAAGTTGCATGCGCGTCACTTTTCTTTCTCAATCTGCATTTTATTATACAGGATATTCGCGTATCGTGGGATATGATTTCCTTGACTTGTTAATGTTCGTCTTTTTATTTGATACAATAGGTAATAAATCTATTGGAGGCAGCACATGCAACACCTTGACTACAGTCAGCAAGATACTTGGCGACAAGCTGACGACACACCATTTCAATCACCGATTGATATCAATCAACAGCAAAGTAAGCCAGTGATGGCCTCAGCCATGACCTTAACATTTCAAGGCCAAACCACCTATGATGATCGGATTGTGGGTGAACAATTCTTAGTGAATGGCACATTGCAATTGGATGGCGAGACCTGGCAATTAGAACGTTTCCATTTTCATGATGGGGCAGAACATTTGATTGATGGTCATCGGCATGATGCTGAAATTCATTTTGTGTGTCGACAAGGTGAGCGCGTCTTGGTCTTAGCTGTTTTAGCTGATGTCGCAAGTGACGTGACATCAACCCCTATTCAGGCCATTTTAAACGGGCCGGTGGCCGCACAAAGACTCGTTGGGTTACTACCCACTGATCGTGCGTATTTTCGCTATGTGGGTTCCTTGACAACACCACCGTTAGGTCAAGATGTGACGTGGCTCGTTTTGGCACAACCCATTGGCATGACAGCTGCAGATACTGCTTTGTTGCATGCGCGCTATCCCGAAAACTATCGTGATGTACAAGCGTTAGCTGGTCGTGAAATTTTATTTGTATCAGGGAAAAAATAATCATGTGGTCGTGATATTTGACAAGACTAAGCGCCGTAGACGGTGCTTTTTTTGTTGTGAAACACCACTGTATCAGGTAAACTAGAGATTATGGAAAACTTTCAAGAACAATTAAAAAATCGTCGTACTTTTGCGATCATTTCGCACCCCGATGCCGGAAAAACAACGTTAACGGAACAGTTATTGCTCCATGGTGGCGTGATTCGTGAAGCGGGAACCGTTAAAGGCCGTGGCTCAAATAAATTGGCCTCATCTGACTGGATGGCCATTGAACAGCAGCGTGGAATTTCTGTGACTTCTTCGGTCTTGCAGTTTGATTATGATGGCAAGCGAATTAATATCTTAGATACACCTGGGCACGAGGACTTTTCTGAAGACACGTACCGGACGTTAATGGCCGTGGATTCGGTGGTCATGGTGGTCGATGCCGCAAAAGGTATCGAGCCGCAAACCAAGAAGCTGTTTGAAATCGTGGCACAACGTGGCATTCCCGTCTTTACGTTCTTTAACAAAATTGATCGTGATGCGCGACCAGCCTTGGATTTGTTAGATGAATTAGAGTCAGTTTTGGGTATTCAAGCTTATCCAATGAATTGGCCGGTGGGTTCAGGACAGATTTTGCAAGGCATTTATGACTTGCAACGTGACACGATGGTGCCGTTTAAAAATGCCTCATCGCATCCAGAGGTGGTGGATGAAACCATGGATGAAATTGAATTGTTGCGTGATGCGGGGAATCCATTTGACCGTGACGCCATTGCGCATGGGCGCCTGACACCGGTTTTCTTTGGTTCAGCCTTGGTTAACTTTGGGGTGACCGAATTCTTGCGTGATTACTTGGCCTATGCGCCGGCTCCAGCTGCCGTGACAACGGTTGATGAACAAGTCGTTGCACCAGAAGATGCGCAATTTACAGGCTTTGTCTTTAAAATTCAAGCGAACATGGATCCACGCCATCGTGACCGAATTGCCTTTGTGCGGATTGTGTCTGGCGAATTTAGCCGTGGGATGGACGTGACCTTACAACGCAACAATAAAAAGTTGAAGTTGTCCAATGTGACACAGTTTATGGCGGAAGAACGTGAAAACGTCCAAACGGCCGTACCTGGTGATATTATCGGTGTTTATGACACGGGGAATTTCCAAATCGGTGACACGATTTATGCCGGGAAGAAGGTGGTCCAATTCCCAGATTTGCCAACCTTTACCCCTGAACTCTTTAACCGCGTGATTGCCAAAGATGTGATGAAGCAAAAGTCATATCACAAAGGCATTCAACAATTGGTGCAAGAAGGGACGATTCAACTCTACAAGTCTTGGCAGGGCAGTGAATATATTATTGGTGCCGTGGGTCAGTTGCAGTTTGAAGTGTTCCAATTCCGGATGGAAAATGAATATAACGTCGAAATTCAATTTGAACCCATCGGTTCAAAAGTGGCGCGTTGGATTGCCCCTGAACAATTAGATGAAAAAATGGCATCTAGCCGTAACTTGTTGGTGAAGGATCGCTATGATCAACCCGTTTTCTTGTTTGAAAACAAGTTTGCGATGAACTGGTTCCACGACAAGTATCCAGATGTTGTCCTAGAAGAAAAGATGTAATCCCAAAAACAATCGCAGTTAAAACGTGTGATTGTTTTTATTTTTAATCCTATTGTAAGCGTTTACATAGCGTGGTAGAATAAAGATAACAAATAAAGAGGAGGCCATTAATGACGCAAAGTAATTTATCAGAAATTGCAGCGTTAGGGCATCAACTTGTAGACAATGGTTAATAACAATAACATCCTAAGGGATAACATCAAAGCGTGATTTGAACCATTAACCGGCGTGATAAAAATTTATCCACTACGTCAAATAGACATAACAGCAGATGATATTTTCTGGACAATAGTGACAAGTAATGTAGGGGTGATAAATTGGCAAGAAGCGAGAAGGTGACCGAACGTGAATGTTTCAGCTTCAATCTGCGTTTGCAGCGCAACCTTATAATTACATACAAAAGAACCTGACATTATGCATAGCATGAGTCAGGTTCTTTGGTTTATAATGGAAGTGTTGAAACTCGCGCTGGTTGTGGGTTTTAGAATATTTAGGAGGATGTGTTAACGCGAGTTGACAAAACACGATTATGACGACAAAAGCAAATAATGCGATTTATGATGTCCATGATAAGCCGCCTTTTTGGACGTGGTTTGGACTATCATTGCAACACTTATTCTCAATGTTCGGTGCGACAGTCCTCGTGCCGTTGTTGGTTGGTTTAAATCCTGGGGTTGCGCTATTTATCTCGGGTGTCGGCACGTTGCTCCACATGTTGATTACCCGTGGGAATATCCCGGCCTATATGGGTTCGAGTTTTGCCTTCATTATTCCGATGACGTCATTGATGAAAACAGTGGGTTATCCAGGCGTGGCACAGGGAATTATCTCTGTTGGTCTGGTTTACCTTGTGGTAGCAGCTATCGTGACTTTTATTGGGACACGTTGGATTGATCGCTTGTTCCCAGCGGAATTAGTTGGCCCAATCATTGTGGTGATTGGCTTGAGTTTAGCTGGTTCAGCGGCTAGTTCAGCCACGATGTTAAATGGGAAATATGATTGGAAAATCTTTGTGGTGGCGTTGATCACATTGCTTGGGACAATTGCCTTTAACATGTTTCTCAAAGGTTTCTTAGGCCTATTATCAGTCCTATTAGGGATTATTTTTGGTTACATTGTCGCGTTGGTCTTTGGGTTGGTTGATTTATCACCAGTTGCTGCCGCACATTGGTTCCAATTACCAGATTTTGAAACGTTTATTGGCAAAGATGGTTTTCAGTTCTATCCTGCCGCCGTTTTGAGTATGGCACCGCTTGCTTTAGTCACCTTGTCTGAACATTTGGGTCACTTGATGGTGTTGTCAAAAGTGACGGGACGTGATTTCTTTAAAAACCCTGGCTTGAAGCGTACCTTAGCTGGTGATGGAACAGCCTCAATTGTTGCGGGATTAGTTGGTGGACCGGCGGTCACGTCTTATGGTGAAAACATTGGCGTGATGCAGTTGAGTCGTGTTTATTCCGTTTGGGTTATTGGTGGTGCTGCCGCCTTTGCTGTTGTTTTCAGTTTCATTGGTAAATTATCAGCTTTGATTTCAACGATTCCAGGCGCGGTAACTGGTGGTGTCGGTTTTGTGTTGTATGGTGTCATTGCGGCGGCTGGTTTGCAAGTCATCGTTGATAACAAAATTGATTACACGCAGAAGCGCAATTTGATGATTGCAGCGCCAATCTTAGTGATTGGTATTGGTAATTTCCATCTGCAACTTGGGCCACAAGTTGATTTTTCTGGTGTGGCAATTGCAACATTGTTAGGGATTATTTTGAATTTAACGTTGCCAAAAGTGGCGGCGAGTGAAAAGTAACAAGTGGGTCACCACTTGTTTTTTTTATCACAAAAAACGCGATATTTAAGGCAAAATAGCGACTGGGTTGCGTTGAAGAAACCGCTGGGTCAAGTCATGATGAGCCGACAGGTGAAATTATGAGGCCACGCGCAATTTTTTGGTTGAGCAGTACTATGCCTAGATATAACTCTGTTTTGTGGGTTATAATACCGTTAAAAATTGATAATTCTTGTCCAAATCATGTCAAGATTATATTTTTTCTAGATTTCAAAAAATGAAACGCTTTCTTTGTGAAAAAGTGGGGTAAAACGGTTGTATTTCATTTTGAAAAGCGTATTATAGATTTATATGTTATGACGAATAGCCGTTTACGACCATTTCGCCAAATTTATTGAGAAAGGAGAAGGCGCATGGATGACCCTACGGCACCGTTTGAGTTTCTTGGCCTCACGTTTGACTGGGGTACGATAATTTCAACGTTGCTGGCTATGGCAATCGTTGTGATTGTATCAATTGTGCTCACACGACAGTTGTCGATACGACCAGGTAAGCGACAGAATTTGATTGAATACTTACTTGATTTTACGAACAACATCGTGGATGGCCAATTGCCACAGAAACAGGCACGCCAATTTGGTTTGTACGCATTTACGTTGTTTTTCTTCATCATTGTGGCAAACGAAATGGGTATGCTGCTGCAATTGCAGGGTGCAAATGGGGTGACTTATGTTAAGTCTCCGACTGCGGACCCGATCGTGACGATGACGTTAGCCGTGATGACATTGATGGTAGCCCACGGTATGGGTGTCCAACAACTTGGTTTTAAGGGTTACCTTAAAAATATGTTGTTGACCCCTTATGCTTGGATGCTACCCCTTAATATCATTGAACAATTGGCTAACTTCTTAACGTTATCACTGCGTTTGTTTGGTAACATTTTCGCTGGTGAAATGTTATTGACACTCGTGGCTAAAAGCCTCGCTTGGCCGGGACACTTTAATGGGTTCTGGACAGTGTTGGCATTGCCGATTGAAATGGTCTGGCAAGGCTTTTCACTCTTTATCGGTGGAATACAGGCCTACGTATTTGTAATCTTGACTGGCGTATTTATCGCACAGTTGTCAGGTAACGAATAAATGTACGCGGTAAGAGTTGCTGCTCTTACTGAACAACACGCGGGAGCGTTTCATCTAATAAAAATAGACTGCTGTTGGCACATGACGGGTATTGTCTGCTGTCAACACGATATGAATAAGGAGTAATCTCATGGATTTGCACAATCTTGGTGTAATCGCAGCGGGTATTGCAGCCGCTGGAGCCGCTATTGGTGGTGGTATTGGAAACGGTGTTTTGATTTCACAATTCTTAGCAGGTATGAGTCGTCAACCAGAACTTGAAAGCCGTTTGTTGTCTCGTATGTTCTTGGGTGTTGCGTTGGTCGAAGTTATGCCAATTTTGTCAATTGTCTTCGCCTTTATGTTGATGAGTAAGTAATCATATAGAATGAGTGGAGGAAAATCATGTTTGGTTTAACAACCTTAGCAGCACATCAATTGCCACTCGGTAATATGCTGTTTATTATCATTTCATTCCTCGTGCTGATGGTTATTTTGAAGAAGGTGGCTTACGGGCCGTTGACTAAAGTACTTGACGAACGTGCTGCGAAAATTTCGTCGGACATTGATAGTGCGGAAAAAGCACGTCAAGAAGCCGAAAAATTAGCTGCACAACGGCAAAGTGAATTAGCTGATACGCGTCAACAGGCAACCAAGGTTATCGCTGACGCCAAAGCTAGCGCACAAAAGCAAAGTGAAGCATTACTTGCTGCTGCTTCTGAACGTGCAACTTTAATTAATCAGCAAGCGCAAACAGATGCTGAGAAGCTCAAGGAAGACGCGATTTCTAACGCAAAAGACGATGTAGCAGCGCTCTCAGTAGCGATTGCTTCAAAGCTGATGCAAAAGGAACTCTCGTTAGATGATCAACAAGCATTAATTGATGCTTACATTTCAGATTTAGAAACTAAATAAGGAGTATTGGGATGGCAAAAAATCTTAAAGATGTCGCTAACCAATACGCTAAAGCAATTTTTGACTTGTCTAGTGACTATCAAATAGTTGATGAAACACTAGCAGATTTACGTGCGATTAAGGCCGTGCTGGCAGACAGCCCAGATTTTATTCAAGCTGCAACATCAAATGATGTTGACGCGCAGGTCCGTGTTAATTTGTTACAGACGTTGACACAAGGCGCAGTTGAACCCGTGCAAAATTTGGTGAAACTATTAGCACGTAATCAACGTCTTAACGTATTGCCCTTAGTGGTTGATGCGTTTAATCAGTATTATAACGAGGCCAACGGCATCGTGGATGTGACAGCAACAACAGCTGTGGCATTGGACGACGCGCGTTTATCAAAATTAGCCAATGTCTTTGCCGCTAAAACTGGCGCAAAGCAGGTTAATCTGACAAATGTTGTGGATGCAACAATTCTTGGTGGGGTGATTTTAAAGTCACAGTCAACCCTGATTGACGGTAGTCTACAAACAAAAATTGCCAAAATGAAGGCACAATTATTAGGTTAGTGAGGAAGAATAATGGCGATTCAAGCTGAAGAAATTTCTGCTTTAATTAAGCAACAGCTCGAAAAGTTCGACACAACGCTAACGGTAGAAGAAGTGGGAACTGTTACTTATATTGGTGACGGTGTGGCCCGTGCAACTGGCTTGGCCAATGTTATGGCTGGTGAGTTGCTCGAATTTGCTAATGGCACGTTCGGTATGGCCCAAAACCTCGAATCAAGTGAAGTCGGGATCATCATTCTTGGTGATTATGACGATATTCGCGAAGGTGATACAGTTAAGCGTACTGGCCGCATCATGGAAGTACCGGTCGGCGAACAATTAATTGGGCGTGTTGTGAACGCGTTGGGACAACCCATTGATGGTATGGGTGAAATCAAGACAGATAAGACACGTCCGGTTGAAGTTAAAGCACCAGGTGTCATGGAACGTAAGTCTGTCTCTGAACCATTACAGACGGGGATTAAAGCAATTGATGCCCTTGTACCAATTGGTCGAGGCCAACGTGAATTGATTATCGGTGACCGTAAGACAGGTAAGACGTCTTTGGCCATGGATACAATTTTGAATCAAAAAGATCAAGACATGATCGTGATTTATGTGGCGATCGGACAAAAAGATTCAACGGTGCGTACACAAGTTGAAACATTACGTCAACTTGGGGCGATGGATTATACCATTGTCGTGAATGCTGGTCCTTCAGAACCAGCACCAATGCTGTATTTGGCCCCTTATGTTGGCGCAGCAATGGGTGAAGAATTCATGTATAACGGCAAGAACGTGTTGATTGTGTATGATGATCTATCAAAGCAAGCCACGGCTTACCGTGAACTGTCATTGATTCTACGTCGGCCACCAGGTCGTGAAGCCTATCCAGGTGATGTCTTCTACTTGCACTCACGTTTGCTCGAACGTGCAGCCAAGTTGTCAGATGAACTGGGTGGTGGTTCAATGACAGCCTTGCCAATCATTGAAACACAAGCTGGCGATGTTTCTGCTTATATTCCAACTAACGTGATTTCAATCACGGATGGTCAAATTTTCTTGGATGCTGAACAATTCTATGCTGGTGTACGACCAGCCATTGATGCGGGAACTTCTGTGTCACGTGTTGGTGGTGATGCGCAAATTAAGGCGATGAAGAAGGTTGCCGGCACACTGCGTTTGGACTTGGCATCATTCCGAGAACTTGAAAGCTTTGCGCAATTCGGTTCTGATTTGGATGCGGCAACCCAAGCTAAGTTGGCGCGTGGTCGTCGGACGGTTGAAGTTTTGAAGCAACCATTACACCATCCAATGCCGGTTGAACAACAAGTGTTGGTATTGTATGCCTTGACACACGGTTATTTGGATGACGTGGCAATTACAGATATTCAACGTTTCCAAGATGAATTGATTGCTTATGTCTCAGCCAATGCAGACGATATCTTTAAGACAATTGTTGCAACAAAGGACTTGCCAGATGAAGCTGTTATGAATTCAGCAATTGAAGCCTTTAAGGCTGGTTTTGCTGGTTCAGCAGCAGAATAATAGGAGGACGCTGCAATGGCTTCTTTGCAAGATATTCAGCGTCGTATCTCATCCACAAAAAAGACGCGGCAAATTACGAGTGCCATGCAAATGGTCTCAACAGCTAAACTCAACCAAATTCAACGTTACAGTGCGGGCTATCAAGCCTACGCTGCACGGTTAGAGGCGGTTGTCGAACATTTAGTATCAGCGAACTTGTTTCGTAATGCTGATGCTAAGCACATTCCACTCATTGCACAACGTCCAATTAAGAAGACTGGGATTCTTGTGGTAACCTCTGATCGTGGATTGGTGGGTTCTTATAACGCTAATATCATTAAACAAACCAACGCCTTGTTGGCGCGTTTAGGTTTGGACCAAAACAACACGGTGATTTTGGCAGTTGGTGGTAATGGGGCTGATTTCTATAAAAAGCGTGGCTTCAACGTGATCTTAGAGCATCGTGGTGTGTCTGATATTCCATCATTTAATGAAATTCGTTCGGTCGTTAGAACGGTGACAAGCTTGTATGAAACAGAAGTGTTTGATGCTTTGCATGTCGTGTACAATCACTTTGTAAACCGTTTGACGAGTGAATATCGTGATGTCCAACTCTTACCTTTGACCGGTGATACGTTGGATGCGATGGGTGGCACAGATGCTGCGAAAGCAGAGTTAGACGTTCAAAGTGCGTATGAAATTGAACCAGATACGACGGCTGTCTTAAACGTAGTGTTACCGCAATTTGCACAGAGTCTCGTGTATGAGGCTGTTCTTGATGCGAAGACGGCTGAACATGCAGCTTCATCGACAGCGATGAAGAGTGCTACTGATAACGCCAAAGATCTTATCAGTGGTTTGGAGTTGCAGTTTAACCGTGCGCGTCAGGCAGCAATTACGACAGAAATTACAGAAATTACAGGTGGTATGGCAGCGCTTGAGTAAGGCGCGACCAACTGTAACCATTAATCAAATTAAACGCTGCGTGTTTGCAGTGATGTGTGGTACAAATTTAAAGATGTCATATGCTAAATTGAAAGGAAAACGACAATGAGTACTGGAAAAGTCGTACAAGTGATTGGTCCGGTCGTCGATGTTGCGTTTGAACCAGGAAATGTCATCCCTGAAATCAATAACGCGCTCAAAATCGATAAGGGCAATGGTCAAAATTTGACAGTTGAAGTATCATTGGCACTGGGCGACGGTGTGGTTCGTACCATTGCGATGGACTCAACTGATGGCCTCCAACGCGGTATGTCAGTAACGGACACTGGCGCTGCAATTCAAGTGCCAGTTGGGGATGCGACATTGGGTCGTGTGTTCAATGTTTTGGGTGAACCAGTGGACAATAATGGTCCGGTGGCGCCTGATACACCACGTCATTCAATCCATCGTGCTGCACCTAAGTATGATGAATTGGCAAGTTCAACAGAAATTTTGGAAACTGGGATTAAGGTGATTGATTTGTTAGCACCTTATATCCGTGGTGGAAAAATTGGGTTGTTCGGTGGTGCCGGTGTTGGTAAGACGGTGCTAATTCAAGAATTGATTCATAATATTGCACAAGGCCACAATGGTATTTCTGTCTTTACGGGTGTCGGTGAACGCACACGTGAAGGTAACGATATGTATCATGAAATGGCTGAATCAGGTGTTTTGAGCCAAACAGCCATGGTTTATGGTCAAATGAACGAACCACCAGGTGCGCGTATGCGTGTTGCGTTGACTGGTTTGACAATGGCAGAAAGCTTCCGTGATAACGAAGGTAAGGATGTGTTGTTGTTTATCGATAACATTTTCCGCTTTACGCAAGCTGGTTCTGAAGTGTCAGCCTTGCTTGGTCGTATTCCTTCAGCCGTTGGTTATCAGCCAACGTTGGCCACAGAAATGGGTCAATTGCAAGAACGAATCACGTCAACCAAGAAGGGTTCTGTCACATCTATTCAAGCCGTTTATGTGCCTGCCGATGATTATACGGATCCGGCACCAGCTACAACATTTGCGCACTTGGATGCCACAACGAACTTGGAACGTTCCCTAACACAACAAGGTATTTATCCAGCCGTGGATCCATTGGCGTCAACTTCTTCAGCGCTTGACCCACAAGTTGTTGGTCAAGAACACTATGAAGTAGCAACAGAAGTACAACGGACTTTGCAACGCTATCGTGAATTGCAAGACATTATTTCAATTTTGGGAATGGATGAATTGTCAGACGAAGAAAAGACAACGGTTAACCGTGCACGTCGTATCCAATTCTTCTTGTCACAACCATTCTCAGTTGCGGAAACATTCACCGGTATTAAGGGTGAATATGTCCCTGTTTCAGAAACAGTGCGTTCATTTAAGGAAATCTTGGCCGGTAAGTATGATGACTTGCCAGAAGATGCTTTCCGTAACGTTGGTGTGATTGAACAAGTTGTTGAAAAAGCCAAGACAATGGCCCAATAAGGGGGTATTGAGAGATGGCAGATGAAAAGACCGCAACAGGCATTACAGTCCAAATTGTGACCCCTGTTGGTGAAATATATAATGAACCAAATGTAGATTTGGCCATTGTGAATACACAAGGCGGCCAAATTGGTGTCATGAAAAAGCATGTGCCGTTACTCGCTGCGTTAACCATTGATGAATTAATCATCAAAAAAGGCGATCAACGTGAAGTTTTAGCGGTGAATGGTGGTATTGCGGAATTTTCAAATGACCTGTTAACAGTTGTTGCTGACAGTGCTGAAACTTCTGACACCATTGATGTGTCTCGGGCGCAGAATGCCAAAGAACGTGCGGAAGCCCGTATTGCGCATGCCCAAGATGATAAAAATGATGCCGAATTGGCACGAGCACGGGTTGCCTTAATGCGTGCCGTTAACCGTATCCATGTGGCGGCGGTCAAGCAAGGCAAGTAATGTGCTGTAAGATAAAGCATGAAAAACCGAACAGTAATGTTCGGTTTTTTTGTGTCTTTTTAAATGTTAGGCGTTGTTCAAAATACAAACGTTCGGATTAGACGTTATATTTTGGTTTAATGTTCACGACGTGCCGGATGTTCCATTTTAAAATGAGGAGATTATAATTTGAAATCAGAATTACTGCCATGTTTTTCTGCTATATTGTAAAGAACGCAAATATACACCATCTTTACGCAACTAGGCCGTGTTTTTTGACACAGCTTCTGTATGCTGAAGACAGTCATATTTGAGACACAAATTGCACGATGGGTATAAGGAGAGAAATACCATGAGTAAGAATGCGAAAACGCTCGCAGGGATCGCTGTTGTTGTGATAATTGCAATTGCAGCCTATTTTGGTTTCACACATACAGGGTCAAAGTCAACGTCAGAAAAGACGATTCAAGACATCAAGGTTTACTTTGTGCCATCAAAGCAACCAGATCAAATCATTACCATGACCAAGCCGTTAAAAGGTTTGCTGATTGAGCAATTGAAAAAAGAAGGTTATGACGTTAAAAACGTTGATATCAAAGTTGGGACAAGTTACGAAGCAGCTGGGGAAGCCTTGACTTCAGGAACGGCTGATGTCGGCTTCATTCCTGGGGGAACTTATGTCATGTACCAAGATGGTGCGCAAGCGTTGTTGACTGCAACACGCGCTGGTCTGAACAAGGATTCTGCTGATGCAGCTAAGTGGAATGATGGTAAGCCAACCGAGAAGACAGATAAGCAAGTATCAACGTACCGATCAATTTTGATTGCTGGGCCATCAGCTAAGGGACAAGAATTGGCCAAAAAAGTCAATGCTGGTGAAAAGTTGACCTGGGATGATTTGAATTCAGCCAAGTGGGGCTTGTCATCAACGACGTCATCAGCAGGTTACATTTATCCATCACTCTGGTTGGATAAGCGCTATGGTAAAACGGTTGCAGATTTGAAAAACACCGTAACCGTTGACTCATACGGCTCAGGTATGGCACGTTTGGCTGCTGGTCAAATTGATATTTTGCCAGCTTATGCCGATGCCCGTAGTGACTTTGCGAAAATGTGGACAACAGATTACCAACAACCAAAATCAATCTGGGCCGAGACAAACGTCATCGGTGTGTCACAAAACATTTATAACGATACAATTTCTGTTTCAAAGAAGTCAAAGATTATGACACCGGCATTTCAAAAGGCTTTGTCACAAGCTTTCATTAATTTAGCTAAGACGCCTGAAGGTAAAAAAGTGATTGCCATCTACTCACATGAAGGTTATGTGCCAGCGAAGTCATCAAACTATGATGGCGAACGCGCTGCCCAAAAGTTGCTGAAATCAACACAAAAGTAAACACACAAGATAAGGCGGCGCTGATAATAGCGTCATCAGTCAAAGTGTTAGAACAGTGAGTGGCTATCATAGAAAAGCAGCGCAACTTTGCGCCGCTTTTCTTGCGTTAGAACAGCAAGACTGGCGCACGGCACAGAAAATGAGGACGGCAAAAATGATCAAATTTGAACATGTTTCAAAAACCTATCCCAATGGGGTTAAGGGGCTACAAGATATTAATTTAGAAATTCAAGACGGTGAGTTTATTGGCATTATTGGGATGTCGGGGGCAGGGAAGTCGACGCTGATTCGGACAATCAATCGCTTGAATAATATTACCGAAGGCCAACTCACGGTTGATGGGATTGAAATTTCAACTTTGAAAGGGCAAGCCTTGCGACAATATCGGCGCAAAGTAGGCATGATTTTCCAATCGTATAATCTTGTGCCACGTATCTCAGTTCTCAAAAATGTGATGAGTTCGTTGGTGCCGGATATGCCATTTTGGCGCGTGTTGTTTGGGGTATTTTCCAAAACAGAAAAGATTCGCGCACTAGAGGCACTAGATCGGATGTCAATGTTAGATAAAGCATTCGTGCGGACTGATCAATTGTCTGGTGGTCAACAACAACGGGTGTCATTAGCGCGGACATTAACGCAAAACCCAAGTGTCCTACTGGCTGATGAACCTGTGGCAGCGTTAGATCCGGTGACGGCGCACGAAGTCATGGATGACTTTAAGCGGATCAACCAAGAATTAGGCCAAACGGTGCTGATTAACATTCATCACGTTGACTTAGCCTTAGAATATACGCAGCGTATTATCGGTATTCGTGCGGGGCAAATTGTTTATGATGGCCCAGCTAGCGGCATCAATCAAGCCACCCTGGACTTAATCTACAGTAAAGATGAGGGACAGTAATGGGTTGGTATGATAAATTATTTGAAGCCGAAAGCTATCAGTTAGCTAATGGTAAAGTGGTCTCACAAAAATTTACGCGATTGCCACTCATTATCGTGTTATTGCTAATTGGTATTAGTATCTCGGTGTGGGTAACTGGGTTTAGTTTGGTCACCTTAGTGACCAATTTTGTCGGTTTTTGGCAAATTCTGGCGAGCATGTGGCCACCTAATTTGGCCTATTTTTCACAAGTGTGGCCACCGTTGTTGGTCACGATTCAAATGTCATTTTTTGGCTCGTTTTTTGGGGCAGCGTTGGCTTTGCCGTTTGCAATTATAGCAGCGCACAACGTGATGAATCATCGACTAGTCAATTTAGTGGTGCGCTTTATTTTAACCGTTGTGCGAACGATTCCGACATTGGTGGCCGCTTTGATTGCGACTTATATTTTCGGGTTGGGCACCTTTGCCGGCACCGTGGCGATTTTCCTTTTTAGTTTCTCATTTGTCGGGAAACAATTATTTGAATATATTGAAACGGTGAATATGGGGGCCTATGAAGCGTTAATCGCTACTGGTGCCAGTGCACCGCGGGCGTTTGTGACCACCATCTTGCCACAAATTTTACCGACTTATTTATCAACGTCGTTATTTGCGTTTGAAGGTAATGTGCGTTACGCCGCTATTTTAGGCTATGTTGGCGCTGGTGGTATTGGCATGATTTTGAACGAAAAAATTGGCTGGCGGGAATTTCAAAGTGTGGGCATGATTTTGCTAGCAATCTTTGTCGCTGTGATTGTGATTGAGATGGTTAGTCAACAATTACGTCGCTATTTGAGTTAAGGAGAGAGCAGATGAATCAAAAATTAACGTCAGTTCTCAATCAAGCACCACGCCGTGGCCGTCAATATACCCTGATTGCGCTGGTATTGCTTGTTTTGGTTGGGTTATCGTCACCGGCATTAAAGGGGGCAGATATTACCGCTAAAGGTTTTGACATTGGTCAGAGTATTTTAACGGGGCTTGTCACACCAGATACACAATTGCTGTTTGGCTTAGGTGATAGTGGTGTTTTCTACCTGATTTTGCAAACGATTGCTATTGCGTTTCTTGGCACTTTGGTTGGGGCAGTGATTGCGGTGCCGCTATCATTTGTATCAGCGACGAATATTGTGCCGCGACCAGTTGTGATTGTGACCCGTTTTATCATTATGGCCATTCGGACCATTCCGTCATTAGTTTATGGTTTGATGTTTATTCGTGTCACGGGGCCTGGGCCATTTGCGGGGGTCATGACATTGGCGGTGGTTTCAATTGGAATGATTTCGAAGTTATTTATTGAAACAATTGAAGATTTGGATCCTGGTATTTTAGAATCGTTGGATGCGTTTGGGTCAACTTTTTTCCAGAAAATTCGTTATGGCGTCTTACCACAATTGGGGCCAGATTTTATTTCAATTTTAGTGTATCGGTTTGATATGAATTTACGGGAAGCGACTATTTTAGGGCTTGTCGGCGCTGGTGGTATTGGAGCGCCAATGATTTTTGCCTTGAGTGCGTATCATTGGCATCAAGTGGGCGCTATTTTAATCGGACTCTTCATTTTGGTCTTTGTTGTGGAAATTTTGTCGGACAAATTACGACAAAAAATTTTACGGGGCTAGGACACCTAGACGACCAAGGTCGTCTTTTTTTAGGAGGAGACAATGAAACAATTTAAACTGTATTATACATCTGACGTCCATGGCTACTTACTTCCAACGGACTACATACAAGCAGGTGCGCAGCCGTTAGGCTTAGCCAATGCGGCCACTCATTTTCAAAAAGATGCCCAAACGCTTATTATTGATGGCGGCGATATGTTTCAAGGCTCACCAATGTTGCAATATTTACAACAACAGCCGGCACAAGATGCCGTGACGACGGCCATGAATCTGGCGGGTTACGATTATGTGACCCTAGGAAATCATGATTTTAATTTTGGTTATGATGCCCTCCAGCAACATTTAGCGCGCCTGGATGCGACGGTGATTGCCGAAAATGTGACGGATTTGAACGGCCACACTCTGTACCCCGCACAAATTAAAACGCTAGGGGATGGGACACGGATTGGGTTAATGGGCTTAGTTACGGATTATATCAATATTTGGGAACAACCGGCCCATTTAAATGGCATTAAAATTACCGCACCATTGCATCAGGCCCAACAAACCGTTGCTTACTTGCGGGCACATGCTGATGTGGTGATTGGGCTTTATCATGGGGGGTATGAACGCGATTTGGCCACTGGTCAATTACTGAGTGACACGACAGAAAATATGGCGTGGGCATTAACGCAAGCGCTTGATTTAGACATCTTACTCACCGCGCACCAGCATGGTGACGTGCAGCCGCAAGTGATTAATGGGGTGTTAACGCTACAACTACCCAATCAAGCGAAAAAATTTGCAGTGGTAACAGGTCAAAAGCATCAAGACCAATGGGAGTTTGCTGCTGAAACGAAACCAGTTGGTGACATCGCCCGCCCAGACATCGTTACAGCCCTCGCGCCGTTACAGCAACAAGTTGAGGCGTGGCTGGACCAGCCGGTTGCGACATTAAATGCGCCAGTACCATCGGCGACGCCTTTGGAATTAGCGCAAGTTGGTCATCCTATTTTGCAATGGCTTGCTGCCGTGCAACTCGCTGCTTCGCAAGCTGATGTGACACTGGTGAGTTTAAACAACAATCCGATGAGTTTACCGGTCAACGTCACGTTACGACAAATTTTGCAAAACTATCCCTTTGATAACACCTTAGTCACTAAGCGGGTCACGGGTCGTGCGTTGCGGGCTAGTTTAGAACATACCGCAGACTACTTTATATTAGAAGAAAACGGCCAGTTGGCGATTAATCCAGCTTGGCTCCAGCCTAAAGTTGAACACTATAACTATGATTTGGTGTATGGGTTGCAATACACGTTTGATGTCACGCAACCAGTTGGGCAACGGGTGACTGCCATGCGTTTTAACGGACAAGCGGTCCAGGACGAGGATACCTTAACCGTTGCCATGAATAGTTATCGTGCTGTTGGTGGTGGCAATTATGCGGCTTATCAACAGGCACCAACTGTTTTTAGTGATGATCGGGCCGTACAAGAATTGCTAACGGCCTATTTTAAAACGCATCAGCAGCTCCCAACCGCCCCAAAACTCGCCTTCAAACTGAAATATTGAACAAATTTGATTGTTAAAGTTTATTAAATAACAGTGCGTAATATAACTGACATCATCTCGATGTTTGCTTATTATATTTAAAGCATAGAATACTCTACGTAACATATCGTAAGAAAAACTTAAATCAATCCAATAAGAGGTATATATTTCATGCTTAGTTTTAAAAAGACATTAACAGTTGCTGCTGGTGTAGCCAGCGCATTTGCTTTCGGTGCATCACATGCTAGCGCCGACACGACAGATTCACAAAACCGCCCAACAGACTATGTTGTTAAGGCTGGCGACACATTGAACAAGTTGTCAAGTGAATACAACACAACAGTTGAAGATATCGCTGCTAAGAACAACATCACTGATGTGAACTTGATTTTTGTTGGTCAACATTTGACTTTTGCTGAAGCAGCTGCGTCACAAGCAACTGCTGCCCCAGCACAAGCACCAGTTGCTCAAGCACCAGCAGCACCTGTTGCCGCACCGGTACAACAAGCGCCAGTACAACAAGCACCAGCTGCAGCGCCTGTTCGCCAAGCTGCACCACAAGTATCATCTTCAGCGGCTTTGAACGCTTTGATTGCGCGCGAATCTGGTGGTAACGTGCATGCACGTAACGGTCAATACTATGGTATCGGTCAATTGTCAGCACAAGCACGTGCCGTTTACGGTGGTAACTCAGCTGACTATAACGACCAATTGAACGCCATGAAGGCTTATATTGCAGCACGTTATGGTACAGCCGAAAACGCTTGGGCACACTCACAAGAAACTGGTTGGTATTAAAATTTAGCGTGAATACGCCCGAATTTATACGTTAAAAGATCACTACGGTGATCTTTTTTTGTTGCCATTTTGGCTGAACTTGTTTGACACCTTTTTAGCAAGTCGGTATACTTGTATCAACGCAAGAGGGCCTTTGGGGAGGGGAACGATGACAATGTTAGAGAGCCAATACTATAATCAGGCATTAAAGTTTTTTGTGCATGAAAAACGAGTGCCGGTTAAGCGTATTTTAACGGAAGCCAATATTTCACGTAGTCGTTTTTATGCTTATCTTAACGGCGCGGGTGATTTGGGGATGACGCGGTTGTTATCCATTCTCAATGTATTACACGTTAATTTGACTGATTTTTTGATGTATGCCCGTGTCTTACAAGAAGAAGCTTGCCAAACAATAGGCAAAAAGCCGACACAGCAAGGTTTGTCACGATCAGAACAATTACAAATAGCCGCACAAGTTGCGACCCAAGTGCATGATTATGCACCGTTGGTGCAGGTGTTGCGTCAAATACAGCAAACCGTTGATTATGACGAAGAACGGGCACAAATTCAGCCGTTGTTACCACTGATAACCGGTATTTTGTGTGCCTCAACGTACCGTACAGCAACTGAACTTGCGCTTTTTTAGTGGTGATACCACATTTAACTTATGACCAACTACAAATGAATTTTCCTAAAGCCCAAGCGGCATTAACGCAGCGACTGACAGACAGTCATGACGTCGCACCGTATTTGACGAATTTTTTAGTTGAAATGCAATACAAAATGTTGATGGCAGCCCTGCAACAGCAAGATATGACCACAAGTATGCAACTTGTGACACAAATTACGACCGTTTCAACTGATGCATTGGCTTGGCATGCTCAATTCATTAAAAAAATTGTCACTGTGATTCAAGCTATTTTACAAGATCAGACCGCCACAGCCAAAATGCTGTACAGTAAATTAATTGAGCTGGTTTATTTTATTCAACCAGCAGACCAATGGCTCAATTATGAAAAGTTACTGTACCATGATTTTGACCATTTCGAAAAAGCAATTCTCGTCACCAACGCCGTACGATAATTGCTTTTTCTTGTATAATGGACTTATGCAAATAAATTATGATTTTTTAGACAACTATACCTTTAAAAATAAAGCGATGACGGTACGTAACCGCGTGGTGATGGCGCCAACGACATTACGCTCGTCACTAGAAGATGGTAGTGTATCAGATAATGAATTGCATTTTTATCAATTACGTGCACAAGGGCCGGGGATGATTGTGACCGAAGTGGCTTATGTGAACGAATTAGGCCGTGGTTGGGAGGGCGGCCTTTCAGCGGCGCATGATGACAATATTCCTGGTTTGCGCCGCTTAGCAAGTGCGATTCAATCTGGTGGTGCGAAGGCCATTTTACAAATTTTTTCTGCTGGTCGCCAAGCGACAAGTGCGATTTTACGTGGCGAAACCCCTGTTTCGGCTTCAGCGCAGCCTTATCCAAAAGGTGATCACGAAACACCACGGGCATTAACGCATGATGAAATTGTACAAACGATTGATGATTTTGCACAGGCCACACGGCGTGCTATCTTAGCAGGTTTTGATGGCGTCGAGTTGCATGGGGCGAACTTATATTTGATGCAACAGTTTTTTTCACCAGATAGTAACCGACGGGATAATATTTGGGGTGGCTCGTTAGAAAAACGTGAGCGTTTTGGCTTAGCCGTGACGGCTAAAGTGGCACAAACGATTGATAAATATGCTGATCGGCCGTTTTTGTTAGGGTACCGACAATCGCCGGAAGAACCGATGACACCAGGGATTACGCTAGCTGATTCGTTAGCATTTGCTCAAAAGATTGCAGCAGTGCCGGTGGACTATTTACATTTATCACTGAAAGATGCGTTTCAAACACCGTTTAAAGATAAAACAGACACGGCCATGATTATTTCACACTACAAGCAGGCATTACCAGCAGACTTTCCGATCATGGTGGCTGGGCTATTGAAGCAACCAGAACAAGTTGAACGTTTGATGGATGAAGGGGTGACGTTTGCCGCCTTAGGCCGTGAATTGATTGTGGAACCAAACTGGGTACAAAAGGTGGCGCAACATGATATACAAGCCATTCGGTATGCGGTTTCACCAGCTGATTTTGAGTTGTTAGGAGTGCCAAAGCCATTAGAAAAGTGGTTACTGACACGCTTTAGAAATGGTTTGCCCATTACAACCGATCCGGAGTTTGATCCCAAAGTTCCATGGCAATACTATAAGCACAACGTTGTGAATGCGCCACGGCCAGTTGAGCCAACCCAACTCTTAACGATGAAGCCAAAAGCGTCACAATCTGAATAAACCAATGTGAGGGCAATTAATTTGTAAAAATTGATGACATTTTTTGATAAAAAGTATTGACGGCGTTTTGATTTCTTGCTATACTAATATAGTTGTTTGATACAGATCAAACATCACTGACCATGGCTCGTTGGTCAAGTGGCTAAGACGCTGCCCTTTCACGGCGGAATCGAGAGTTCGATTCTCTCACGAGCTATATCAAGTCGCAACTTCGGTTGCGGCTTTTTATGTGTCCAAAAGCACTGACCAATTGTTGGTTGGTGCTTTTTTGTGTTCTGGCTGGATAAAGCGTATAATTAAAGCACTGAATTTGAAGAGAGCGAGACGGATTTTGGCCAACGAAATTAAAACTGATGAAACAAAATACTTGAACAAAACGCTAACAGCAATGAAAAAAGCATTGCAGACCACTGATGCTGAAATTAAACGGACAAATAAAAACATTAACAGTGTTGCCCAGAATTGGGGGGGTGTTCGCCTCAAGACGGACACTTATTCTGGGATTGTCGAGACAGCCGCCTCAATTCGGCAACAGCAACAAATGCTTTCCGAACGAGAAAATTCTAAGACGCGGGCAGAACAACGTTTTGCCACGTTGACGAAGCAAATTGAACGGCCGTACTTTGCGCGGATTGATTTTAGCGAGTCAGCAAGTGATTCTGGCGAAGCCGAAACGATTTATATTGGTCTTGGGTCATTTAGTGATGAAGACCATAAGTTTTTAGTGTATGATTGGCGTGCGCCAGTGGCGTCGATTTACTATGATGGCGGCATTGGTGATGTCTCTTATCTGACACCAGATGGTACCCAACAAGCAAATGTGACGTTGAAACGACAATTCCAGATTGAAGATGGTGTGATTGTCACACTCTTTGACACAGAGGAAGCGATTGGGGATGCGATGTTGATGAATGCCTTGTCAGGTGAATCATCAACTAAAATGAAGTCCATCGTGACAACGATTCAAAAAGAACAAAATAAAATCATTCGTAACACGGCTGCCGACTTGTTATTTGTCCAAGGTGCTGCCGGATCGGGGAAAACGGCGGCTGTCTTGCAGCGTGTTGCTTATTTGTTGTACCGCTACCGCGGTAAGTTGACATCTGGACAAGTGGTATTATTTAGTCCAAACCAATTGTTTAATGACTATATTGATAATGTTTTGCCAGAACTTGGTGAACAAAATATGGTCCAGATGACATTTTATCAGTATGCGTCACGTCGTTTACCAAAGATTGCGGTGGAAACCCTGCAAGAACGCTTTGAATATGATCACACCTCCGCTGCAATCAACTTAGCGAAGGGAAGTTTGGCGATGTTTGACGCGGTTACCGCGTATGCTGAACATTTGAACCGCGCCGATATGCGTATTCGTAATATTATGTTCCGCGGTGAACCATTGGTAACGAAAGAACGCATTGCCGAAATTTATTACCAATATAACGACAACTATAAGTTGGGCCAACGGTTAGAAGCAACACGTGACAGTCTCATGCGGCTGTTAAGTGCGCGAATTGGGACGGAAATGCGCAAAGACTGGGTTGAACTTGAAATTGAAAACCTCTCTAAGCAAGAATATGACGAATTAGTTGGTGCCGGCCGTGTCCGGATGGGCGAT
The DNA here is from genome assembly GCF_014651235.1 of Leuconostoc lactis KCTC 3528 = DSM 20202. Classification (GTDB taxonomy): domain Bacteria; phylum Bacillota; class Bacilli; order Lactobacillales; family Lactobacillaceae; genus Leuconostoc; species Leuconostoc lactis. The sequence goes on from NZ_BMWM01000010.1 coordinate 48,198, forward strand.
GATCAAGAGCAAGATGCGGCTGCAAAAACACGCTTAGCACAGCTGGGTGAAGGCCCTAAAGAACGCGAGTTTGCGAGTGAAAAAGCGGAACGCCAATTCTTGTCACGACAAATTGTAACGCGTGCCTTAAAGCCATTAGCACGTCAAATTCGACGGGGTAGCTTTTTGAATATCAATGCGCAATTTGTTGATTTCTTACGTCATGCTCATGAGTATATTGATTTGTCAAAATTTGGGGTATCCATGGCGGACTGGACAGCCCATGTTGACAGCGTGATCGATGCCCTAAAAAATAAGCAATTATCATTAATTGACACGACCATTTACCTGTATCTTTATGATTTGATTACCGGAAAAAATGGGGAACGTGATATTCGCTTCTTATTTATTGATGAAATACAAGATTACACGCCTTTCCAACTGGCCTTTTTGAAGTTTAGCTTCCCACGCGCAAAATTCACGGTGCTAGGTGATTTGAATCAAGCGATCTTTACCAAAGATAATGCCACAACGTTACAACAAGATTTTGCGACCTTATTTGATCCAGATCGCGTTGAAACGGTTAAATTGACCCAAACGTATCGGTCAACCCAACAAATTACTGACTTTACCAAGCACATTTTGCGAGGTGGTGAGGATATTGATGCCTTTAACCGTGCAGGAAATAAGCCAGAATTATACGTGTTACCTGATGAGGAGGCGATGCTGGCACAACTCCGTCAACGGTTAGCAGTAGATGCTGAGCAGAAAACATCGACGGCCATTATCACCAAAACACTGGAAGATGCCCAGAACTTGGCGCGTCAATTGGGTGATCGTTCGGTGACGTTGATTCAATCTGAAAATCAGCGACTGGCACAAGGGGCCATTATTGTGCCGTCTTACTTAGCTAAAGGGTTGGAATTTGATTCAGTGGTGATTTGGCATGCGGATAATACCCGTTATGGGGATGATTCAGAACGCCGTCTGTTATATACGGTAGCGAGCCGCGCGATGCACGAATTGACGATGCTAGCGCAAGACCAGGCCACGGTTTTGTTGGATGATGTGCCGGCAGACCTCTATGAGGTTAAGGCATGAACACGTTAGTACAAGCGATTCAACAACGCTATCAGGGTGACTTCATGACAGTGGGGATTACCGGATCGGTGGCGGTTGGGAAAAGTACGTTTGCGGCCAATTTGGCTGAGGCATTAGCCGTTAACGTCGCTGTTGTTAGCACGGATGATTTTTTGATGTCTAACGCGACGCTCATGTCGCAGGGGTTATTTGATCAAAAGGGCTTCCCGCAAACGTATGGGTTGGACAAAATGGCACAGATGATTGCGGCCTTTCAAGCTGGTCAATCGACCGTTACAATACCGCTTTATCGCCAAGATATTGCAGATATTGATGCCCAAGCCCAGCAAACGATTTCGCGTCCGGATATTTTAATTATTGAAGGTGTTGTCGCCCTGCAATTGGCAGTCCTTGATTTTAAAATTTATTTAGATGCGTCATTAGCAGATATTAAAGCGTGGTATTTGTCACGGACATTGGCCATGACGGCGCAAGCGCAAGACGATCCGACCTCATGGCGGTATCAGTTTGCCAAAATGCCGGTTGCTGAATTATCTGAATTAGCGATGACCACCTGGGATGAAACGAATCAAGTCAATCTGGATCGCTATATTTTACCCACACAACAACAGGCTGATGCTGTTGTCAGTCTGGATTCGGAACATCAGATTCGCCGTATAACAATAAAATGATCGTAATTAATTGTCAACTTTGTTGACAATTTTTTTCGTTAGCGGTAAGATATTCTACATGATCAAATGGATCGTTCGTTTAGAAAACGCTAATTAATGTGATAATGATCAAAAAAGGAGTTATATATGAGTGAAAAAATTCTCGACGTGCATGGGAAACCCGTCAATCGTATGGCGATGATGATGGTCTTGCTTGTCGGCGTGTTCTCAGTGATGCTGATGCAAACAGCATTAGGGACTGCGTTACCTGCGTTAATGACCGCTTTTAACGTGAATGCCTCAACCGTCCAATGGTTAACAACCATTTTCTTGATGGCAAACGGTATTATGGTGCCAGTTTCAGCTTACTTGACAACACGCGTTCCAACGAAGGCTTTGTATCTTTCGTCTTTGGGACTATTTACTATCGGGACCTTGGTGGCTTTTGTGACGCCAACTAATGCTTTTTGGCTGTTGATGGTGGCCCGTGTCTTGCAAGCCATGGCGGTTGGTATCTTGATGCCTTTAATGCAGGTGGTGTCGCTATCATTATTTGATGCAGAATCACGTGGTAAAGCCATGGGGCTTGGGGGCTTGGTTATCGGTATGGCACCAGCCATCGGACCAACGTTATCTGGTTGGATTCTTGAAGAGGATCATACGTTATTGGGCTTCACATTAGTGAGTTCTTGGCGTTCTATCTTTGGTGTGGTACTACCCGTGGTCATTGTAGTTATGATTGCGTCATGCTTCATTTTCCATGATGTCTTACCAACGCAAAAGGTGACGTTGAACGTGCGCTCATTAATTGAATCAACCTTTGGTTTTGGGTTGGTTTTGTATGGCTTTGCGATGGTTGCCTCAAATGGTTGGGGTAGTGCGCAGGTCATTGTGCCATTAATCATTGGCTTTTTGACCGTGATCGAATTTATCTGGCATCAATCAAAAATGGACAAGCCGTTTTTGGATATGTCCGTCTTTAAATCAAAACAGTTTACGATTACAACAATCTTGGTATCACTTGCCATGATGGCCATGATCGGTGTGGAAATGGTTTTGCCAATTTACATGCAAAACATCCGTGGCTTAACGCCACTTCACTCTGGTTTGATCTTGTTACCAGGTGCCTTGATGATGGGTATTGTGTCACCAATTGCTGGGGCATTTTACGATAAACATGGCGCCAAGCGTTTAGCGATTACCGGCTTTACGATCCTAATTATTGGGACAGTACCATTGGTTTATTTAACTGCTGATACCCCAACACTTTACATTACAGCGCTCTATACATTGCGTATGTTTGGTATTGCCATGACCATGATGCCATTAACGGCGTCAGCGATGGGTGCCTTGTCACCACAAACAGCTGCCCAAGGGACAGCTGCAAACAATACCATGCGTCAAGTGGCGTCTTCTTTGGGAACAGCGGTGTTGGCTTCAGTGATGCAATCGGTCACACAAAATCACATGCCAGCAACCACTATGAAGGGCGCAGACCCATTGTTGTTTGGTAAGAAAGCCTTGGATGCCACGTTAACTGGTTTCCACGCCTCATTCTTCCTAGCTGCAGGCTTTGCGATTGTTGCCATCTTAATCGCGTTCTTCCTACACAGTGGTAAGGTCAATACACCGGCAAAGGAGGCAGCATAAGATGATTATCATTATTCTGGCAGTATTTGCCGTTCTAGCCTTTTGGGCAAATATGACGATTAAGTCAACTGTGACACGTTATGTGACGGTAACCGTCATGTTTATCGGTTTGATTTTGAGTGTTATTGCGATTGTTGCCAACATGCATAGCCATTTTGGTATGAAAACAGTGGTGACAACGACTAAAACTGAAATTTACTCAGCAGGTTCACCGCAACAACAATTTGGGGTACTTTTGTATCAAAGTGTTGGGACTGCGGGTAAAGAAAATGTTTATATTTACAAGGCTTCACCGGACGCCAAGAAAACGACATTGGCAAAACCGGATTTGAAGACGACCTCTCAGCGTGTCGCCGTTGCTGGTGATAAGGCATACAAAATTGTGCAAACAACGCGTTATGTCTACCGTAACAACACTTACAAGTTCTTGTTTGGTTGGGCAGATAATAATCACCAGTTGAAGCACAAGCATGTGATTTATCAAGTGCCGGCAACTTGGATTGCGATGACGCCGGATCAGGCGAAGTCGTTGGCTGCCAAGATGGCACCTAAGACACCAGAAGAACAAGCTGGTGCTGCGGCCAAGCAAGCGGAATTAGCTGCTTTGGCCAAGATAGACCCAGATCGGGCCGCCCGCGCACAAGTTGATCAGATTAAACAAGTGTTGCAAATTACACAATAAGCACAGATAAAAGCGACAACTTCGACTTTAGAGGTTGTCGCTTTTATGCTATGATAATGAAAATAATGGGCTAGTGTACCGATATGGTACGGGTCACAGTCAGCGACAGGAGGGTGAATTTACGCATGTATTTTTTTGTCAATCAAGGCATTGGCCATAGCAATAGTGGTGTCGAACATGCCCAGTTTTATCGTGCGGCCCGTTTTCGTGAACAAGGCTTGCCGTTTAAGTTGGTGTTTACTGACCATTTACCACAGTTACATCAACATATGTCAGAATGGCAACTGGCTGAACATGAAGTTATTGGACTTTATGACTATTTGTTAAGTGACGACCCAGATGATTATCTACAACAGGGGACGCGTCAGCCACAAGTCTATTATGAAGAATCGCTTTGGGATACTGAGCAAACACAACGACTACTGTTTAGACAAGCCACTGGTCGGTATACAGAAACGATCCAACGCCGAAAGCGTCGGACACGAGACGGTGAATATGTTGTGGTTGATGATCGCGTGATACTTGAAAATCAGCAACATCGCGTGGCTTGGCATTATCAATATGATGGCGAAAATGGTAAACGCCCTGTCAATATCCATGTCGATAACTTTCGCGGTCAGCACTACTTATTCACAACGCAGGAAGAGTTGCTCACCTTTTTCTTTGCAGAACTGCAGCGTTATTTTACCCAAAATGTTTATTTCGTTGATCGTGGTGTCTCACATGAAGCAGCCTTAATTAGTTTGAAGCAGGCCGGTTCGCCATTGCAGCTGGGGGTGGTCATTCATGCGGCGCATTTTGTTGGTTTTGTTAACGGCCATCCACTTTGGAATACTTATTATCAATACTTATTTGATCATTTAGCTGTCGTCGATGTCATTATTGTCTCAACGCATCAGCAGCGTGAAGATATCCTATCGCAGTTACAAACGCTAGGTGTGTCGGATGTTGCTGATAAAATCGTGGTGATACCAGTTGGTGGGGTGCCGGCCATTGCGCCGGCGCGTCATTGGCAAGGGCACACGGCTAAATTCGTCACCGCAGCACGTTTACACGTCGAAAAGAATTTAACGCATGTCATAATGGCCGTCAAACAATTACGTGATGCGGGGATGCCCCTAACTTTAGCAATTTATGGTGTGGGACAAGAATATGCCCCCTTAGCACAATTCATCCAAACGCATCAGTTAGCAGATGTCGTGACGCTAAAAGGGTTGAGTCAGGATGTGTTAGCAGACATGCAGCAGTATGATGCGTTTGTTTCTGCTTCTTATTCCGAAGGTTTTGGGCTGGCTTACCTAGAGGCGATGAGTTTAGGACTGCCAATTGCAACTTATACGAATCGCTATGGGGCACAAACTTTAGTGCGTGACGGCGAGAACGGCTATTTGGCGGCCTTTGAGCCACAAACCACGGCTGAAGCACAGAACATCACACATTTGGCTGCGGCCATGCGCCGCATTTTTGATAACTATGATGCGTTATCGCGTGGTGCTAGTCGACGATCAAGTGTATTTCTCAATGCTGATATTGCCAGGCAGTGGGGGCGTTTAGTGGAGGCTTTGAGATGAGGATTGAAATGATTAATGCCTTAACTTATAGTGATGCACCGGGCGTTGCTTGGCAAATTGAGCGGGTACGTACGGGGAAAAGTGACGCTTTGTGGCTGGCAACACCGCATGAAGACGCGGTTCATCTTGTGAAAAAATTAGGACTATTACCAGAGCAAGTTTATGATATGTATGCGCAACGGTACTTAACGGCTATTGATGACACGACGGGTATTTGGTGGACGGATTTTCCAGTACCAGCTGATGCGCAATTTTTGATTTATAGTGATTGGACCAAACATATTGTGAGTCACGGTTATGATCGTGCGCGGGTGCGCTGGTTTAATGATGCGCAACGGTTTGTTCAAGCGGTGATTTGGCTAGATTTAGCGGGTAAAGTAGACTATAAAGAAATCTACCAGCGTAATGGGGCATTATTTGCCAAACAATATTTTAGTGCGGGTGAGTTGCAACAATCCGATTTTTATTTTGGCAAACAAACTGTCCAGGTACGTGATTTTTACTTTGAAGGGCACCGTAATTTTGTGTATGCGTATGATCAAAAATATGCGTCTGCTGCCAGTTATTTAGCTGCGGTGTGCCAGCGTTGGCCACAGGCACAGTTTAATGTGACGCAGTTAGATCGCACATTGGCGTTTGTCCCAAAACAGACGACATTAACACTGGTAGATGGGGTACTAGATGCCAAAGGGCGTTTACGGGCACAATTAGCAGATATTTTACGTGATGACACCCATCCAGTGACCACGATACGGGTGTCAGAACAGGACTACCAAGCACTGCAAGTCCTAGGATTACCGTTGCAAAAAGTCCAAGTCGTCACAATTTGAATACCTTTTCACATATCCCAACACAACGTTGGGATTTTGTTCTATAATAGGTATGTAAGAATAAAATTTTGGAGGCTATCATGGCTAAATTGACTGTTTCAGATTTGGAACTTTCAGGTAAGAAAGTATTGATGCGCGTTGACTTCAACGTGCCAATCAAGGCAGGCGTTATCGGAAACGATAACCGTATTGTGGCAGCGTTGCCAACAATCAAGTACGTACTTGAGCATGGTGGACGTGCGATCTTGTTCTCACACTTGGGTCGTATCAAGTCTGAAGACGATAAGAAGGACTTGTCATTGGCACCAGTTGCTAAGCGTTTGGGTGAATTGTTGGGTCAAGAAGTGAAGTTTGTCCCACAAACACGCGGTGCTGAACTTGAAGCTGCTGTTGCAGATTTGAAGGATGGCGAAGTTTTGATGGTTGAAAACACACGTTTTGAAGACGTTGCAGACGGCCAAGAAACAAAGTATGAATCAAAGAACAATGATGAACTTGGTAAGTACTGGGCATCATTGGGTGATGATATCTTCGTCAACGATGCCTTTGGTACAGCACACCGTGCCCACGCCTCAAACGTTGGTATTTCAGCAAATGTGTCACAAGCAGCAGCTGGCTTCTTGATGGAAAAGGAAATCAAGTTCTTGGGTGACGCTGTGGCAAACCCAGTGCGTCCATTTGTTGCCATTATTGGTGGTGCCAAGGTTTCAGATAAGATTGAAATCGTCAAGTCATTGCTTGAAAAGGCCGACAAGGTAATTGTTGGTGGTGGGATGGCCTATACTTTTGATGCTGCAAAGGGTTACAAGATTGGCAACTCATTGTTTGAAGCGGATAAGGTTGAATTGGCTAAGGAATTGATGGCAGAAGCTGGCGACAAGCTTGTTTTGCCAGTTGATTCAGTTGCCGCTGATGCTTTCTCAAATGATGCCAAGACAGAAGTTGTTGATGCAGCAGCCGGTATCCCTGATGGTTACATGGGACTAGACATTGGACCAAAGTCAGTGAAGTTGTTCCAAGATACATTGGATGGTGCTAAGACAGTTGTTTGGAACGGCCCAATGGGTGTCTTTGAAATGCCTAACTTTGCTAAGGGAACTTTGGCTATCGCCGAAGAATTAGTGAAGGTCACTGAAAACGGTGGTACAACAATTGTTGGTGGTGGTGATTCAACTGCAGCCGTACAACAATTAGGTGTTGCTGACCAATTGTCACATATCTCAACTGGTGGTGGTGCTTCATTGGAATACCTTGAAGGTAAGGAATTGCCAGGAATTGCCGCAATTACAGAAAAGTAAACGTTAAAACAGCCAAACGGCTGTTTTTTAGTTGGTTTTGATCAGGTCGGCTTCGGATAATTTTGACGATGTCATGTATAATAGGACTAACGAAGTCAACTAAGATTTAGGAGTGTCGTATGATTCAGGTTTATAATACATTGTCTCGAGAAAAAGAAGTTTTCAAACCGCTAACACCGGGTAAAGTGAGTATGTATGTCTGCGGACCGACAGTGTATAACTACATCCATATTGGCAATGCGCGATCGGCGATTACTTTTGATGTGATTCGTCGTTACTTTGAATATCGCGGTTACACTGTCAAATATGTCTCGAATTTTACCGACGTGGACGATAAAATCATCAAGCGCGCACGCGAAGAAGGCGTTGATGAAATGACGATTGCCAACAAATATGCTGATGCTTTTCATGCCGATACGTTGCCACTTAACATTAAGCCTGCAACGATTCGGTCACGCGCGACCGAAGTCATTCCAGATATTATTACCTTTGTACAAGATTTGATTGATAAAGGGTATGCGTATGAATCGGCGGGAGATGTTTATTTCCGTGCCAAGCAATTCAAGGGCTATGGTATTTTGGCCCATCAAGACTTAACCGAAATGACTGCTAATGCTGCTGGCCGCTTAGATGATGACGAACAAACCCGCAAAGAAGATCCGATTGACTTTGCGGTTTGGAAAGCTAGTCGTGATGTCGATGAAATTGCTTGGGCATCGCCTTGGGGCAATGGTCGACCAGGTTGGCACATTGAGTGCTCGGTCATGTCACAAAAATATTTGGGCAAAACGATTGATGTTCATGGTGGCGGCATTGATTTGGCGTTTCCACATCATACAAATGAAATTGCCCAATCAGAGGCACGGACGGGTCAAAAATTTGTGAATTATTGGCTACATAACGGCTTTGTGAATGTTGATAATGAAAAGATGTCCAAGTCATTAGGGAACTTTACCACCCTGCATGATATGCTAACGGATTACGATGACCCAATGGCAATTCGCTATTTACTTGCCACAACACATTATCGGCGGCCAATTAACTATGCGCCGGACACATTGGCACAGGCACGTGCTGCGCTAGAACGGCTCCGGACAGGATATCGCAATTTACAATTCCGTTTAGCAGATGCTGTCCCTGGTCAAGATACTGTGCTAGAAACAACCATCCAGCAACAGGTCGAAGCCTTTGAGCTAGCGATGGATGATGACTTTAATGTACCCAATGCCGTAGCTGCAATTTTTGAGTTGATTACATTAGCAAATACGTATGCAGAAGCGACAACTGTTTACGATGGTACGGTGACAAAACTATTAACGACAATTGAGACGCTAATGGGTGTTTTGGGAATTGATGGGTTATCAGGAGCGTCGGATCTGACGGCTGAACAACGCCGCTTGATTGATGCCCGCGCCATTGCACGGACGTCGCAAGACTACCAAACATCAGATGAGCTACGTGAGCAACTTAAGACATTAGGTATTATCATAGAAGATACACCACAAGGGCAGCGATGGCATCGCGCCAAGTAAAACCGCTTTGGCGGTTTTTTTATTAGTCAACGTTTATACAAAGACAAACTTATAGATAGTTTTATTAGTTTATACTGGATAAAAAACGAACGAAGAAAGTGATAAAAAGTGTGATAAAGGTATAAAGCGAACGTGTAAAAAAGAAGTAAAA
>NZ_BMWM01000011.1 GCF_014651235.1 Leuconostoc lactis KCTC 3528 = DSM 20202
CACCATTAAAGACCTTGATGGGTTTTTCTGTCCACTTAAATGTTCAACTTAAATTTTACAATCTGCCTAATGATAAAACTTTCTCATCTGTAATTGCAAGTGGTCTGGGGCCAATAAAGCTCATATCACCTTTTATAATGTTAAGTAACTGTGGTAATTCATCAATCGAAGTTTTCCGAATAAACATACCAAAAGGTGTAATATAACTCGTGATATCATTAAATTCTGAGTTGGCTTTCACTGGTGCACCGTCAGTCATTGAACGAAACTTATATAATGTAAACGGCTTAGAATTCAATCCAAAACGTTCTTGTTTGAAAAAAATCGGTCCTTTTGAAGTGAGTTTAACCAAAATCGCAACAAAAAAAAGCGGTACTATTAAGACAATACCAAGCGTAATCGCCACTATAGTATCTAAAAACCGCTTTAAAAATCTTCTATAGATCATTCTCATTCTCCACTCCCATTCCTATTTTAACCAGCTAGACTACTTGGTATCTCAATAACCATAGCCATAGCCGTATCCGTATCCATTACCCGAATTTTTCTTACGACTACGATCATTGTAAATAAACCCCAGCATTGGTGCTTCTGCTAATTTCAACATATCTACCGTACGTTGTAATGCGCCCTTCGTTGTGTGTCTCCCACTCACAACGATAGCCACACCATCCATCTTACTCATTAGAACCTGTGCATCAGTCACCATCAAGAAAGGAGGCACGTCAAAGATAACTAAATCATATTGCTGTCGCAACTCAGCAATCAAGTTTGTCATTCGACTGGAAGCCAGTAGCTCAGCTGGATTAGGCGGTACTGGCCCAGACGTTATCACGTCTAGCGTTTCCATGCGTGTATGATGAATAATTGATTGCGCATCACTATTCGCGTCAGCGAGATAGTTTGTCAAGCCATGATTATCCGTAATACCAAAGGTTGACGCTACCGTTGGCCGGCGCAAGTCGGTATCTACCAGCAAGATCTTCTTACCTTGTTGTGCATAGACTACTGCTAAGTTGGCTGTTATCGTTGATTTACCTTCAGATGGTAGTGCCGAAGACACAAGTAATGTCTTGACATTACCCTTTGCTACGGAAGCAAAATCAATGTTCGTACGAATCGTTCGAAATTGCTCAGAGACCGGATTTTTGGGTTCTGCTGCTGTAATCAAGCGTGCACCATTAATCATCGTATCCCGTGATAAGCCATCACGACCAGTTTTATATCGCTTTTTAAAAAATGCCATATCTTATATCTCCTAATCCTTACTTAAACGGCTCAAGCGCGAACGTGGATGCATTGCGTCATAACCTAATGATGAGCCTGTGTTGGCTGACATATCGAATTTCCCGATCTTTTTGATGTGTCCAACGGATCCTAAATTAGTTAAGCCAAACAATTGTGAGACTTCATCCGGGCTCTTAACTGTTGTGTCAGACAACTCCTTAGCCAACACAATTAAGAATGTTAACCCACCGAGTAATACGAGGCCCGCTAACGTAAAGAGCTTTGTATTTGGTGCAACTGGCACGTTACTTACCTTGGCTGAATCAATAATTGATACGTTATTGATTTTCATAAAGTCGCCAATTTTATTCTTGAATGAATCAGCGACGGTATTGGCCACCACTGCAGCTTCCTTGGCATTTTTAGCCTTGACATCGATTGAGAAAACTTGCGAATTTTGTTGATTAGAAATTGACACCATACTCTTCAGCTGATCCACAGACAAGTTGTAAGTCTTCTGTGTTGCTGGCTTCGTAATTTCCTCTTGTGCTGGCGCAATCAAACGGCGTGTCCCATCAGCCAATACCTGATATTCCGCGGGCTTGGCTTCTTGGACGACAATCGGTTCTGGATGCTTTAATTGCTTTGATACATCCCCTAAGACATTACTTGAAATCACCAAGTTCTTATACGTATTAATAATCTGTACAGCAGCTTGTTGATCTGATAAATTCACTGAACCGTTGTTATTATCGTTTGAGCGATTTACCAACATGCTGGTTGAAGCACTGTATGTTGGCGCAATTAAAAATTTTGCAATGCCAAAGCCAATTCCCGCACCCACGATTGCCATGAATAAGATAGTAAAAAAGTGCTTACGGATAATGTCCCATAGTTGTCGTAACTCAAGTACGTTATTCATTGTGTGTTAATCCTTTATTCTTTCATTAAAAACGGTTGCGTAGCCAACGTTTGACAATTGGTGCCGGTATCAGACGCTGAATGGGCCGCCCATCAATAATGGCTTCCGCATTCGACGCAAAGAGTTCGCTGATTTCAGCCCCCTGTTTCTTCCTTAGCTTGTCAAAAGCCGCCTGCATATTAAATGCTCGGTTGGGTAAGTCATGCACATCCGAGACAAAGACATGCCCCAGATTATGCGAGACAATCGCCTCGGCAAATTTTTGCACCTTTTTCCCAAAGACACCAACATATGAACTGGCTGTCACCTGCGCAATCGCCCCCCGCTCAACCAGCCGATACAAAATCTCTGGTTGAGCCATCAACTTGGTGTTGCGTTCAGGGTGGGCAATTTGCACCATAATCCCCCGTTGCATCAGATTAAAAATCATATCCTCACTAAAGGTTGGCACATCATCATCAGGAAATTCCAATAGTAAGTACCGGTTCCCTTCATCTGCAAAGAGAATTTCATCTGCCGCTAACGCTTCAATTAGCTCACCGTTAATCCGGACTTCTTGTGACGGAAAGACTTGTAGGGAAATCCCTTCTTGATCCAACATTGATTGAAATTTTTCGGTCAATGCTACCACATCAGCTTTTGGATTGTCGTATTGTCCATTCATATGATGCGGCGTCATTAACATCGCGTCAATGCCTTCCGCTACCGCCTCCCGTGCCATCCGTAAAGAGGCACGCATTGATGCCGAACCGTCATCAATATCCGGTAGCAGATGACTATGTAAATCGATCATACCCGCTCCTTAGTTTGTATTACTATTACAAGTTTAATATTACTATACTGGGTCAAACCTCGTATATAAGCAACCTTAACATGTGAAAGTTTCAACATTATTACAGTTATAAAACAAAAATTTCTTTTTGCCATATTACGGTTTGAGCAAGGTTATTTTCTCTCATATAACTTTTTTAAACCATAATAAAAGCGAACCGCTTACGCGTGTTCGCTTTTCGAAATCTTTACTTTTTATTTGTAAGAAAATATTAAATGATCCAACAAAATCACTTCTAATATCAAATTCGACGTGTTTAAGGCAATGTATTACCAGCAGCCAGATAAATATCATACCAATCTTGACGCGTTAACGTGACGTTATCACCATCAGCCATCTCTTGAATATGTTGGGCACTCATTGAACCAATGATCACTTGCATGTTGGCCGGATGACGTAAAATCCATGCCACCGCAATCGCGCTCTTACTGGTTTGATACTGATCCGCCAAGCGGGCGAGTTCGGCATTTAATTCTGGAAAATCAGGGTTATCCACAAACACGCCACCAAAGAAACCAAATTGCAATGGTGACCAGGTCTGTATCGTCATGTTGTGAATATGACTATACGCCAACAACTCCGCATCACGCATCGTCGCTGCATCATCGGTCATATTGACATGAATTTGTTAATCAATCATACCAGTGTGCATAATACCGAATTGTAGTTGGTTCACAATCAAAGGCTGCTGAACAGCAGTTTTTAACAGTTCAATGTCCAATGAGTTCTGATTTGACACCCCAAAGTAACGTACTTTACCACTTTTCTCTAAGTAGTTGAATGCTTCCGCAACTTCGGCCGGTTCAACTAACACATCCGGTCGGTGCAATACAAAGACATCTAGATAATCCGTTCCAATTCTGCTGAGTTCGTCTTCTACTGACTGGATTAAATTGGCTTTTGAAAAGTCCACTCTTTTGAAATTATCACCACGAACAATTCCACCTTTAGACTGAATGAGAATACTGTCCCGCGCAACGTTAGCATTTTTTAATGCTCGTCCAAATACACTGGATGATTGGCCATCACCATAAATATTTGCCGATTCAAAAAAATTAATGCCATTGCCAATGGCAGACTCAACCGCCTTTTGTGCTTCAATATCACTTCGCGTGCCCATACGCATGACACCAAGCCCAATTCGGGAAGCATTTAGTTCACTAACGCCTATCTTAATCTTCTTCAATATTCTCACCTCATTCTGGAGATACTTGATTGGTTTCAAAATCCGCAACAACTATTGACTGACAAGTCATATATCTAGTATTATAGCGCATGCTATCGTAGACAACTAATGTTCTGTTTGCACCGTCATATGATGTCTATTGTCTACAACAAAAAGCGAACACCTTACGAGCGTTCGCTTTTTGAAATGTCTACTTTCTTGTGATAAGAAAATATTAAACCATACAACACAATCGCTGCCAACACCAAAGTTGTTGCAACCGTGTTCCAACCATGCATGACTTGAATACTTTCAGCAGTCGGCGTACTGGCTGCAGTCATGATGAAAAAGTCTTGAATCGTATGGCCATCTTTAAGAATAATCACGGAGGCCAAGACCATCAGTAAAAACTGGGTCAAAATACTACCAATATTTTGCAACGTATACTTGACCCAGAGCCGCTTATCTTCTGGAATGGGTGCTGTCGCTTGATAACTTGTGGTTAACCAACCATTCAAGGTCCCTTTAAAGAGACTCACAATGAATAACCCGATTGGAAACAATGGCGTCCCCACAATCATCAGCAAGCCCACAACAATCCTAACTAGTGAGCGACGTTTGATGTCTGTCCCAAGTAGCGCCATCCCCTTTGGCGCCAACAGCGTCCCCAATACATAAGGCAAGTAAAAGTAGAAAAAGGCTTCCCGATGGCCATAAAACGCTGCTGTATACAGCGAACTAAACAAAAACAAATAATTTCCTACCGCGCCATTAATCAACGTTAAGCATAACAACTGATTTGGCACGTTACGTTGCACTTTTCGCCGCCAGAAAGTGACTAACCCGACTGTTAACAGGGCAATAAAGAAGAAACTGTTAATCACCGCATCAAAGGCTAACGTATCCGCCAACATGCGACTCGAGCGCAAGCCAAATAGTAAGATAAAAAACACAACGAACAAAATCAGGTAACGATACGAGGTCTCGGCAAAGTCATCGGCATCAACTTGATAATGGGTGATGACGTTTGGTGTTTGCAACGCCAAACCATACATCACGCTGTAAATCACGAAGAACACGAGGTACTTGACCCCTGCGGGCGACAGTAGCGCCGCCCCAAGCAACACTAACATCACCAGCGACCCAATCATATTGCCGCGTAACACCGCATCCCTTGTCTTCAGATACTGCCCAATTGCCGCATTAGCTGGTGGCAGCCACGCCCCACTCAGCCCGAGGAAAAAACCCGCCACAATAAAAATAGGAAAGTATAGGATCCCTAAAATACCAAAACCACATCCTAGTAACCCACAATAAAGCGCCAACTTTAGCAGGCTCAAACTATGTAAGCGTGTCTTAATCCCTCGAATAAAGAAAATCCCCGTCATCCGAAACGTATAAAATAAGACGAACGGTAAAACAGTCAGTAACGACTGCCCATTACTGAGCTGAATTAACAGCATAAAAGGCAAGACAATAATCGTACTACTTAAGATGGTCAGGGCAGATTTACCCACAATTGGCAATTGATTGGTCATAACGGTTTGTCCTCGTATGCAAAACGCGTCATGACATCACGTTTTAGGGTAAAGAAAAAGTCCAAGCAATGGCTTGGACTTTTTGTCATGATCGCATGATCTGATTACTCAGATTCATGTTTAATATCGTCTAAGAGATCGCGTTCCTGCTTTGACAGTGGTCGCTTCTCTAAGAGATCCGGCCGACGTAACCACGTCCGACGTAAGGACTCTTTTAATCGCCATTCGGCAATTTTAGCATGGTTCCCACTCATCAAAACTTCCGGTACCTTACGGCCCCGAAAATCAGCAGGTCGCGTATATTGTGGAAATTCCAACAAATTATCTTGGAATGAGTCTTCCTCAGCACTCACATTGTTACCTAAGACATCTGGTAAAAAGCGCGCCGTGGCATCAATGATGACCATCGCCCCAAGCTCTCCCCCTGTCAACACGTAATCCCCCAATGAGATTTCATCGTCAACGAGCTCGCGAATGCGTTCGTCATACCCTTCATAATGTCCTGCAATAAATGTGATATGTTCTTTTTGTGCTAATTCTTCCGCCACATGGTGGTCAAATTTGCGCCCTGCGGGATCAAGCAGCACCACGTGCCCCTTATCACCTGCTGCTGCTTCAACGGCAGCCATCGCATCAAAGATTGGCTGCGCCATCAAAAGCATCCCCGCACCACCGCCAAAAGGATAATCATCAACATTATTGTGCTTGTTTTCCGTATAATCACGAAAATCTGTCACATGAAAGTCTATTGCCCCTTTGTCAATCGCTTTCCCCAAAATCGATTGTTTCAACGGTGTAAACATATCTGGAAATAAACTTAAGACATCAATTCGCATTAATCTAATAATCCTTCCAACGCATCAATCGTGATGCGCTTATTATCGACATCAACGTTTTTTACCACGTCATCAATCATCGGAATTAATGCATCTTTTTGCCCTGGTCGCTGTACAACCCAGACATCATTAGCCCCAGTGGCCATAATTTCTGACACCACACCGATGTCGTTACCGTCTAGGTCAAATACACGACTATCTATAATTTCGTCGTAATAGTATTCATCATTCCCTAGTGTCTCACGTGCATCGCCATAGACATAGACATCGTGTGTTTTATATTTTTCGATATCGTTAATGTTGTTCACGCCTTCAAAAAGCACTAACCACATATTTTTGTGCAAACGTGACGACTTGACCTTAAATGGGACAAAGCCATCTTTTGTTTCAACTTGTAGTTCCGCACCTTTTTTGAAGCGCTCATCAGCAAAATCAGTAATCGCTAAGATTTTAACTTCACCACGAATGCCGTGGGTGTTGACAATTGTGCCAACTTTAAAATAATTTTCTTTTGTCATAATAATATTATAGCATAGCTTTTATGACCACTGGCAGGTGTTGTGCTTAGGCGTGACGGTGTGACCAAGTGAAGTATTGGAAGATCTTCACAACACCCACAATGATCATTGCCAAACCAAGTAGTAGCCACAAGATTGCTGCACCGATAAGTGGTGAGAATAGTAATACGATACCGGCCAACAAGCTAATCAATGCTGAAAATACTGCCCAACCCTTACGTTCAAAATACTTCAATGAGGCAAAGGTTACAATAGCTTCAACGATCCAAGTGATACCAACCAACAAACCAACGATCAAGAATAGGTAAGCTGTTGCTGCGTACAAGTTGATGAAGCTGAAGACACCAGCCACCAAATAAATCACACCAACTAAGAAGCTACCTAAACGCGCCCAAGCTGATTCGTCATCATGTGTGCCGATTGCGGCAACATAAGCTGCACCAATCGCAATAAAGGCGATACCAACCATGATCGTAACAGCTGCGGCTGTACGGTTTGGCCAAAAGACAATCAAAAGACCAAAGACCAAAGATAGTAGACCTTGAAGTCCTACCATCGAGCGCAACTACGTGTAAAATAAGTCTGACATTTTATTCTCTCCTCCTATATAGCTATTATAACCCTTCCAACCATTGTTGTCGGTTGTCACACAGCCAAAGGTACTGAATCTGATGTCGTTACGCCTTTTGTCATACCACATAATTCGCTACATTGCATTTCAACAAGCATAACGACCGCATTCCCCCATTAACTGCATCACTCAGACAGTCAGAATTGAAATAGGTAAATATCATACGTTTATCATTATATGAAAAGTAAACCCCTTTTTTAAACTTTTTTAGCACTCGAACTCGACGTGTGCTGAAATCTGCGATTTAACGCGGATTTTCCGGTATATCTAATGATAGTAAAACTTGCTTGATCTCGGGCCCATAAGCATATTTCCCAATCCCACCTTGCTTTGGCAAAATTCGATGACAGGCATTAATAATGGTCAGCGGATTTTTGCCAACAGCCGTGGCCACGGCCCGAATCGTCTTGGGATAATTGGCCCGTGCTGCTAAATCCGAGTATGTGAGTGTTTCAGTTGGCGTCATTTCATGTAAGGCCATCCAGACGGCCCGTTGAAACGGCGTCGCCCGCAGGTAATCAATCTTAATCGTCCGAAAGTCCACTGATTCCCCAGCAGCATAACGCCGAAATAGATCGAGTTCTGGGACCTGACCCGCTTGAACTGTCGCTGTGGGATAGTCTGCTAAAAATTCTTGGCGCCCATCATCCGCTAAACTCACAAAAACCACGGCATCATCTTGTTTGAATACCGTCAGTTGTCGTTGTAAAAATGGCATTGTGTCGTAAATAATCATGGTTTCATTTTAGCATAATGAGTCATAAGACATAAAAAGCACGCCTGACGGCGTGCTTTTATCTTACTTTCGCTTTAATAGGCCGAAAATCACACCAGAAATCACAGCCCCAATCGCAATAAAGAGCAAGTACAAGAGTGGTGAACTCGTCAAGGCAATCACGAAGATACCACCATGCGGTGCGAGCAACTTAATGCCTGTCAAACCAACCAAACCACCAGCGACCGCTGATCCAACCATGAAGCTTGGAATGGCGCGGACTGGATCGGCAGCAGCGAACGGAATCGCGCCTTCCGTAATAAAGGACAACCCCATCACAATGTTGGTCAATCCAGCTTCACGTTCTTGCTTGTCAAACTTATGCTTGAACATCAACGTTGCCACAAACACAGCCAACGGTGGCACCATCCCACCAGCCATCACGGCCGCCATAATATTTGACCCACCAGTCGCCACTGTTGCGGCAAGGGTACTTGTCCCAAAGACATAGGCGGCTTTGTTAATCGGACCACCCATATCCACCGCCATCATGCCGCCGAGCAGCGTGCCTAGCAACACCGCGTTCGTGCCGCTTAAGCCTGACAAGAAGTTATCCAACCCTTGGTTAATGCCTGACACTGGAATGTTGATGAACAACATCGCAAACCCAGTCAACAAGACACCCAGCACTGGATAGAACAAAATCGTTTTGATCCCATCAAGTGACTTTGGCAAATTGCTTAAGAGCTTCTTGAGTAGCAAGATAATCCCACCGGCTAAGAAGCCACCGACCAAAGCGCCTAAGAACCCTGACGGAATTGGCATATGCTTGGCATCTAGTCCAACGTTATAAATGTTATACCCGTTGGCTGACAAAGCACCGGCAACGAATCCCGCCACCAGACCTGGCTTTTCGGCAATCGAGTAGGCAATATACCCTGCTAACACTGGCAACATGAAACCAAAGGCAGCCCCACCAATTTGCTTCAAGAAAGCCGCAATTGGATGATACGTGCCCAAACTTGATAGCATATCCTTTGGCACACCAAGACTTTGGTCAATCAAGAAGGCAAAGGCAATCGCAATACCACCACCAATCACAAACGGCAACATGCTTGACACACCACTCATCAAGTGACGATAAAAGGCTTTACCAATTGATTGAGACGTTTCTGTCTCTTTTTGCTTTGGTGCATCACTATGGAAAATCGGTGCTTGTTTGTCTAAAGCCAGATTAATCAATTCTTCTGGCTGCCGAATCCCGTATGCTACTGGCCGATTAATTAACGGCTTGCCATCAAAACGTGCCATCTCCACGTTTTTATCGGCGGCAATAATCACGCCTTGCGCCTCAGCGATATCAGCGTCACTCAAACGGTTCCCAACACCACCAGCACCGTTCGTTTCTACCTTAATGCGAATGCCGAGTTCCGCAGCTTGCTTTTTCAAGGCTTCTTCGGCCATGTACGTATGGGCAATCCCAGTCGTACAAGCGGTCACGGCCACCAAGAATGGTGCATCTTGGGCCACCGTTGTCACCGGTTCTGGTATCACTTCTTGCTCGCTGAACAGTTCAACGACTGCTTCTGGGGTTTGTGCTGCTTTCAGCTCGTCCATAAAGCCATCTTGGAGCAAAAAACGTGACAAACTGGCCAAAGCTTCCAGATGGGTATTATTGGCATCCGCAGGGACGGCAATCATAAATAACAAATGCACCGGCTGACCGTCCATGGCGTCGTATTCGACCCCTTTTTCAGAACGGGCAAACACGACGGTGGGTAGTTTAACAGCACTATTTTTACTGTGTGGCATGGCAATGCCATCCCCTAATCCAGTCGTTGTCTGGGCTTCACGTGCCAAAATGCCTTGCATAAAGGCTTGTTTGTCAGTAATGCGACCAGCGTCATACAGACGGTCAATCATTTCCTCAAAAGCTGCTTGCTTGGTGGTGGCCTTCAGGTCCAGTATCATAACGTCGGTTACTAACAAATCGCTGATTTTCATGATGTTTCCTCACATATTATATTGGTGTGACACGAACTTGTTGATAAATTGATGTAATTGTTGCTTTTGTGGCGATATCATCGCTGAATGCCGTGGCTGTCCCACTGGCAACCGCCATTTTAAAACTTTCAAGCACATCGGCTGTTTGCAGCCAAGTGCCAACAAAACCGGCAATCATTGAATCGCCAGCACCGACCGAATTTTTCACCGTGCCAGCCACAGGGGCGGCGAAGTAATCACCATCGGGTGTTAGGAGTAGTGCGCCGTCACCAGCTAAGGAAACGATGGCCAATTGCGCGCCGTCAGCGAGTAATTGGTGTCCCCAATGTTGGACATCGGCTTGGGTGGTCAATGTTGTGTGATATAGTTGGGCCAACTCATGCCGATTTGGTTTCACCAACAACGGATGCTGGCTTAAAGCGGCTTGGAGTGGTGTACCCGTCGTATCGATCACAAATTGCGCTTGGTGTTGGGCAATTTTTTCAATGATGTGTTGATAAGTATCCGCAGCTAAACTTTTAGGCACACTACCTGACAAAATCACCGTATCATCGGCGGTTAGTTGATCAAATTGTTGCAAGAAAGTTGCTAATTCATCCGGCGTAATCTCTGGACCCGTTGCGTTGATTTCCGTTTCCACATCGGCTTTAATTTTTAAATTAATCCGTGTGTTACCCGCAATCGTCGTAAAGGCTTGTTTGAGATGTGGTTCATTTAACGTTGCTTGCAAGTGTTCGCCGGTGAAACCACCTAGAAAACCTAGCGCTGTATTGTCGATGCCCAAATGGCTTAATAGCCGACTCACGTTGATTCCCTTACCACCTGGAAACAATGTTTGTGAGGTTGACCGATTAGTTTCCCCCAAAGTCAGAACGGGTAAGCGCGTGATGTAATCCAATGATGGGTTTAATGTGACGGTATAGATCATTTTGTCTCCTCCGCTTCAATCACAGTCATGACTTGATGCAGTGCCTGACTTTGATCTGCTGTTAGTTGTGTGGTAATCAACGTGACTTGTGATAAGTCCACCGCCTTGGCAAACGAGGCCGTCCCAATCTTGCTGGCGTCCGCTAAGACATAGCTGGCTTGGGAGCGCTCAACCACAGCCTTTTTAATGGCCGCCTCTTCTAAATCTGGCGTGGTTAACCCAAAGTCAACGGACAAACCGTCGGCACCAATGAAACTCGTTTGAAAGACCATGTGGTTGATTTGATTCACCGCCGTAGCGCCAATGACTGCATCCGTGGTCTGTTTCACCTGACCGCCAATGATCATCACTGGAATCATCAAATCCGATAATTTAGCGGCATGATGCACCGAATTGGTCACCACCGTCACGGCTGGTTTTTTATCAGCCAGATAAGGGATGACCTCACCCGTCGTCGTCCCAGCATCTAAGAAAATCATTTCACCGCCTTTTAATTCGGCGGCGGCACGCTTGGCGATTTGTTGCTTATCGGCTTGATAAATGGTACGCCGTTCATAAACCGTCATGTTATCACGGTCAGGTGTGATCAGTTCAACCCCACCATGCACGCGTCGCACCACCCCTTCTGCTGCCAAGTCAGCTAAATCTCGCCGGACGGTCGAGAGCGAGGTTTGGGTTGCCTGTTTTAATTCTTGGAGGGATACAAATTGATTCTTTTGAATAATATCTCGTAGTCGCTTTTTTCTTTCTTCAACAATCATTGGTTATCCTCATTTAAAATGTAAGCGCTTTCTTTACGCTATTATCATAACTTGATTTAATTTGATTTGCAACCTTTTTCTATCATATTCGTTCAAATACTACCAAATAAAAAGCAATCACTGTCGTGATTGCTTTTTTTGTCTATTCCCAATGGGCTTTTTCAAAATGATCAGTTGCGCCATAAAGTTGATAATCAGCGCCTTTCGCCTGTTCAATGGCACTTTCATGAAGTTTTCCAGTGCTTTGATAAGCTTGCGCTACCAATTTCAGATAATCCACGAGTTCGCCAGTCCATACCAACCGCGGATCATGTCCGTACTGTAGCCAGAGACTATCGGCCGCTGGGTCTAACCACTGACTCGCCCCATGATACGGGCGGTCATCAATGAGAATGCCACCAACCGCATGTACTAGCCCCTTATCATGGGTCAAGGTAACCCGCTTATAAAACGGACTATCCGGCCCATCACCAAAATGTTCGGCTAACCACAAGAGTTTATCTTGCCAAGCACTGGCGTTTTGCCATGGTGCTGTGGACAGAATATGCAGTTCATAAACTGTTGCCAGCGCCTGCACCGCTGCCACCGCACCAGGCATTGGTGGCAAATCTCGGAAAATCCCAGGGATTTGATCCGGCTTATCGACTTGTAACTGTTGTGTCTCAATCGTGTTTAAAATGGCTAACGTATCGACTATGACATTATCCATATCTAAAAATAATTTGGGCTTTGCTTGCATGTGAATTTCTCCGTTTAGGTCAAAGTTAAAGAAAGCGCTTCCAACTTTGGATAGTTTTATTATAGCGGATTTTGCGGTAGAAACAAAGCACAAAAAAGCCGAAGCAAACGCTCCGACTTTTTGAGGTTGTTTTATACCAATGCCAACAATTCAGCCTTCTTAGCTGATGAAGCATATTCGATACCTTGGGCATCCAAGTATACCTTGATCTCAACAACAGTGTTCTTTTCAGTTGGCTTTGCAACTGAAGCAGCAGGCTTTTCAGCAGCTGACTTCTTAGCAGCCTTAGCTTCAGCAAACTTTGCCAAAATACCAGCATGGCTCAACAAGTTGCGAACAGTTTCTGATGGTTGTGCACCATTGTTCAACCATGCCAAAATCTTGTCTTCATCCAATGTGATTTCTGCAGGTTGTGCGATTGGGTTGTATGTACCCACTGTTTCGATGAAACGGCCGTCACGAGGTGAACGTGAATCAGCGATAACAACACGGTAGAAAGGACGCTTCTTGGCACCCATGCGCTTCAAACGGATCTTAACTGACATCTATAATGTCCTCCAAATTTCTTATGTGCTTTTTGCACGTTAATTTACTTTCTTATTATGCCACGATTTAAAAACCGTGTCAAGGGTTTTTACTTGACATCGATTAACCAGCGACGCACTTGCGCCACGACATCTGCTTGTAAGTAGCGTAAATCAATGACAGCAGCGCTGTCGCCGTGCCGTACCACGACTTGTAAATGCTGTGCTTGGCGTGGCACCATGAAGATACTTTGTGACGCATTCAGCCCTTGGATTTTGTCACGGCGAACATAATACTGACGTTTCGTAAACCATGGGGTCGTTTGAATTGCTAAGATATCACCAGCAATCGTCAAGCGTTGATCACGCATACGCAACCAAGCCGCCGACAACCAAACTAACAGGAGCACGCACGCCACTACCAGCATCACTGTATCAGAAACACCGTTGTGCCAATGCCAATGGGATGCTAGTACCCAATAACTCCCAAGTACGAGGCTTAAAATACCCAGACCCCACCACAACGCATAATGGATTTGATAGCGCAAAGCGTGGGGTACCGTTTTAACAGGTTGTAATGCAGGTAATGACAAGGTTGGTAATAACGGTCGTAGCACTTGCGTGGCTTCAGTTGTTTGAATCACCGGCATCAGGACCGTTTGGTTCGCTTCATTTTTATCTGACTTCACCGCTGACGCCAAAAAAACACTCACCGTCACCAAACGCAAAGCGCGACGCAATAACGATTGTTCCAACTGAATAGCTTGCACCCGTGTTGTTCGTAACTGCATGGTGTGCTTAGTCAATAAGCCACGGGAAATGGCCAAGTGCTGGCCAACACGGGTCAACGTAAACCCATAATACTGGTTATAAATTTTAAGAAAGGCTACGCCAATGCCCAAAAAGATGACGACGGCAGTCAACATAGCATAAAACATTAGACTACCACCACTTAACCAATGATCTAAACCAGCCATCACACTTTCTGGTAGATGATTACTCACTTCAGACAGCAAGGTCAAGATGACACCAATAATCCCCAAGCTACCAAATGACGTCAAGGCGTAACGGATTAAGGCCCGTTGGTCGATCTGATACGTGGCACTCGCCTGCGGTTGTGCTGTCGTTGTTGTGCCAACACTGGTAGTTTGCGCCGCTTGTCGGTAACGTTCAATGGTCGCAATCTGTGCTGGGGTTAAAGCGTTAAACGTTAACTGATCATCTGCTTTACCTGATGTCTCAATTCGCACTTGAAAGACTTCAAAAGGTTGGAAAATGAAGGGCTGTGTTTTGGTCAAGGTTTGCACCCGTTCAAATGGGACATGGGTCCGCCGTTTCACAAACACCCCTTGATGCACGGTTATTTCATGTGGCGTTAGCTCATAAGTAAAGAAAAACCACTTCACGACACCAAAAACCAGGGCAATTAACAAAAAACCACCCGTCCACAGCGCCTGTTGGCCAAAATCACGTCGCCCTTGCAACATCACAAACACAAACGGCAACAACAAATCTTTAGCCGTCTGCATCACCATGGCAATCACGGCAAATTTTGATTGACGCATGGGTTTAGTCATCAGTCTCAACCTCCCGTGCCTGGCGGGCTGAGGCAATTAATTGATCACGCAACGCTTGCGCGACCTCTTCTGCAATCGCTTCAATTTTGAAATTGTGCGCAGCGGTCACGACGACAACACTTTGCAAATGGTAATGTTGCAACAATGGACCTTGTTGGGTATCCACATTTTGAATACGATTAACCGGCACGGTTGCCGTTTTCCGAAGGAAAAAGCCCTGATAAATCGTCACCGCATCTGGGGTTAACAGATACTTATGATAGCGATAATAATACGGAATAAGCAACATATGCCCCACAACAAGAAGCACACCAATACTAAAAATCACATTAGTCATCGTCATCACTGTACTTGACCAATGTGATTGGAAAACATAATTGATGCCACCCCAAAGCACTAAGCCTGGTATCAGCAACAAAACATCACGCGCCAACCACACTTTCTTGGCTGTCCGCGGTAAACTCTTAGCGTTTGTTGGTATCATCTCGCAGCCCCCCAGCTACCATTACTTGTGACGTTCAGCGTTGATTTCTTCACTCAACACAATCAAGTGATCTAATGCCCGTCGTGCCAAACGTGAGTCGTGCAAACGGTTGGCTTCATTGGTAATACCACCCAGCGTGTGGGGCGTATTAATATCTTTAATAATGGCAATTAACTGTTCATGCCAGGCTGCCAATTGGTCTTTGTCTGTCATAATTTTCTCCTAATAAACAATTACGTATATTTTATCATGACTAGCAGCGAAGTTCATGAAAAAAACGTGCATTCTCATAAATTAATTATGACAATATTCGTTTTGTTACTCGTGTCGCGCTTGCCCTGGAAATTGGCACGTACTCACGTATCAGGGTTATTATTTTAATACGCTGACTAGTTGCCCCAACAGCCATCTTGGGGTAATGTTCGCTTTTTCTGGCAAAACCACGTAGCGGGTTGGCTTGTTGTTTGCCCAGATTTTTTGTATAGTTAATAGGTTACTAAATAATTGGAGGTTGTCATGGTGATTATTACAGCAGGCATGATTGGCGTTGGCAAAACGACATTAACGAGCTTGATCGCTGAACATTTTGGCACAAAAGCATTTTACGAACCCGTGGGCGACAATCCAGTCTTGCCACTTTATTACTCGGATCCAAAGCAGTATGGTTTCTTACTACAAATTTACTTCCTTAATCGTCGTTTCGACATGATTAAGCAAGCTTTGGCCGATGATAACAATGTCTTAGATCGTTCAATCTACGAAGATGCCCTTTTCACAGCTGAAAATCATAAAGATGGCAACATCACAGATGCTGAAATGGAAGTTTATACGCAATTGCTCGACAACATGATGGCAGAATTGCAAAAGCTCCCTAAAAAGGCGCCTGACCTCTTAGTCTATGCGGAGACAGACTTTGAAACGATTTTGTACCGCATCAAGAAGCGTGGTCGTGATTACGAACAATTCGACGAAAATGACGAATTGCGTCAATACTACTTCCGCATTTGGTCAGCTTACCGTGATTGGTTTGAAGCCTATGATGCGTCATCTAAGATTAAGATTGACTTGCAAACTTATGACTTAGAAGAAACAGCTAATCAACAAATCATCTTAGATCAAATCGACGAAGCCTTAAAGGCTATTCGTTAATAAAAAACCACTTCGTTAGTGTGGTATACCCAACAAGTTAAAGCAACTTTCGGGTACACCACATCGAAGTGGTTTTTTATTTGACTAACAATTTCAATGCTGAACGAATGTAGCCATCCGTGGTATCTGCCGTTTGCGCCAGCGTTTTTTCAATCTTAGCGATTTCTTTGGCACTATAACCCAGCGACGTTAACGCTGCTAGCGCATCGGCTAGTGCCTGGTTGTTGGCTACTGGTTGGGCCGTTGTGAGATACAAGCCAGCCGAAACTGCCAAATCGTCTAACTTGCCTTTCAAATCCAAAATGATTTGTTGGGCCGTCTTCTTCCCCACGCCAGGGAATTGCGTCAAATAAGACACGTCATCATTGGCGACCGCGTTCACTAAGCCTTGGGCATCCCCACTGGCCAAAATGGCCAGCGCACTTTTAGGCCCAATGCCTGACACATTTAACAACTTATTGAATAAAATCTTTTCGTTTTCATCCATGAAACCATAAAGTGCGATTTCATTTTCCCGAACAATTTGTTCCACGTAGACATGCGATTCGACGTTTTGCTCAAAGCGGTAAGGGTTGGCCGTATATAACTTGTACCCGACCCCACTGCGATCACAAACCACGATATAAGCCGGATAAATGTTGGTAATTAACCCATTAATGTATTCGTACACAAGCCATTCTCCTCAAATTATCCTTTAACCACGCTTCACAAACATCGCATCCCCAAAGCTAAAGAAACGATAATGATCAGCCACGGCGTGTTCATAGGCCTTTAAAATATTTTCACGGCCGGTAAACGCCGCCACCAGCATCACCAAAGTTGACTTTGGCAAATGGAAGTTCGTGATGAACGCATCCACCGTGGTCCACTGATAACCTGGCTTAATAAAGATATCCGTCCAACCGGAATCGGCTCGCAAGTGACCATCAAACTTTGACCCAATCGTTTCAAGTGTGCGAATTGACGTGGTACCAGTAGCAATAATGCGCCCACCGTTAGCATGCACGTCGTTCAAGGTATCAGCCGCTTCTTGTGTGAGTTGGTAGAATTCTGAATGCATCTTGTGATCTTCGATGTTTTCTTCTTCGACTGGTCGGAACGTCCCTAACCCAACGTGCAGCGTTAATTCAACCGTTTTAACCCCTTTAGCACGCACTTTATCCAACAATTCTGGCGTCCAGTGCAAACCTGCCGTTGGGGCCGCTGCTGAGCCGTCGACCTTCGAATAAACGGTTTGATAACGTTCTTGATCGTCGAGTTTTTCCTTAATGTATGGTGGCAATGGCATTTCACCCAACTTTTCGAGCAACTCCATAAAAATACCATCGTAGTGGAATTCGATGTAACGGCCACCGTGTTCCAATTCACCAACAACCGTTGCCGTCATGATCGGATTGTTAATGTCATCCCCAAACACGATGGTTGAGCCAATCGGCGACTTTTTGGCTGGCTTTACCAATGTTTCCCAAACATCACCATGATCTTGGCGCAACAACAACACTTCGGCATGCCCACCAGTTTCTGGTCGCGCACCATGCAAACGGGCTGGCAATACGCGGGAATTATTCATGACAATGGCATCACCTGGTTCGACATAATCCAAAATGTCGTAAAAATGCTTGTCTTCATAAGCACCAGTATCGGCATCTAACACCAAAAGCCGTGACGCGTCACGTTGCTTGAGCGGTGTTTGCGCAATTAATGCTTCGGGCAAATCGTAATCAAAATCTGATAATTGGTATGGTTGTGCTGTCATCTATTTCCACCTGTATTGCCACTCAAGCCGGTTGTTTTTTCAAATTCAAAACCAGTTTGGGCAACTTTTTCTTTTTCTTCTGCTGTTAATACTTTGTTTTCGTTGGGGATATTGAACTTTTCTAAGACATCCGCATACGTTAGGCCATTGGCGTTAAGATGCGCAACCAACAAAGCCAATTCATGCCGCTGAGTAGCGGTTGGCTTATTGATCGTAATCGTCTCATCAAAGGCCCGTTCCACCAATCGGTCAAATCGCTTGTTTTCCGATTCGATTTGATAACTTGCTTCAATTGCTGCTAAACGTGCCTGTAGCAGCGGTGTCAGTTCGTCAAAGCTGATAGGCTGCCCGAAAGGTCGTGTTTGCATAAAGGCCGAATCCAATGACAAATTCACCATGCCATCCCGCTGATATTCCGCTTCGTGAATATGCCCATGCACGGATAAAATCGGATAAGGCAAATCAACGGCATAATGGCTCAGCCATACTTGAATCCCATTGATTTTCAACGCCATGGCCGTAGGTTCATAGGCCACGAGGCGTGCTTCTGGCATCTTTAAAGCCGCTTTAATTTGATCGGAATGGTCATGATTACCCTTAAAGAAGACCTTTTGCCCATTTAGACGCACCAACTGGGCGACAAAGTCTTGCTTCTTACGAAACATCCCTAAATCACCCAAAAAATAAACCGTATCCTCAGCAGATACCGTCTCATTCCAGGTTTTCTCAAGATAGGCATTCATATTTTCAATCGTCGGGTCGATGCCAAGTGCGCTAAGCGATGTCGCTCGTGACTTGTCAAAATATAAAATTTTTTCGTGACTAAAATGTGTATCTGAAATAATATAATCCATTAGTGTGCCTCTGGGTACGGTAAATTCAAATGCTTGTAGGCCGCTTCGGTCACCACTCGCCCACGTGGTGTGCGTTGGAGGAAACCAATTTGCAACAAATACGGTTCAACCATGGATTCCAAGGTCTCTGCTTCTTCCCCAATATTGGCGGCAATCGTATTTAAGCCGACGGGACCGCCGTTATAATAAGCCACCATGGTGCCTAAAAACTTATGATCCGTCTCATCAAGCCCGCGATTATCAACCCGCAACTTATCCAAAGCCACATCGACAATACCTTGGTCAATGGCATCTAGCCCCTGCACTTGGGCAAAATCACGCACGCGCTTTAAGAGCCGGTTCGCAATACGCGGTGTTCCCCGCGACCGTAACGCCACTTCATACGCCCCTGCTGGCTTAATCGGTGCTTGGAAAATATCGGCTGATCGCACGACAATTTCTTGGAGTTCTGCTGGCGTATAATACACCATCGCATTAATAATCCCAAAACGATCCCGCAGCGGCTTAGATAACATCCCTGGTCGGGTTGTCGCCCCAATTAATGTAAAGGGTGGTAGTGGGAAATGGACGGCCCGTGCTGTTGGCCCTTGCCCAACCATGATATCGACAAAATAATCTTCCATTGCGGAATACATAATTTCTTCGATATTAGTTGGGAGCCGATGAATTTCATCAATAAATAAAATATCGCCTGGCTCAAGTTCATTGAGTAAGGCCACCAAATCACCTGGCTTCTCAATTGCTGGGCCCGACGTTGTTTTGATATGGACACCCATTTCATTGGCAATAATCATCGCCAACGTCGTTTTCCCTAACCCTGGTGGGCCAAAGAGCAAAACATGATCCAAGGCTTCTTGGCGTTGTTTAGCTGCGGCAATATAAACCGACAACTCCTCTTTTAAGGCCGTTTGCCCAATATATTCACGCAAAAATTGCGGCCGCAATGACAATTCATCATGCTGCTCGGCTTGATTAGCGGCAGCATCTCGAATTAAGCGATCCGCATCAGTTGTTTCTTCATACCATTGATTAAATTGTGGTGTTTGTTCATTTGCCATAACTACCATTTTACCACGTTTATTGCCTACAAATCAGCACGGACTACTTAACGCGCAACCTGTACTGTAAGCTGTGGCAGTGGCTGATGCTGACGATTATAAAATCTCACGTCATAGCGCGTCTCCGTCACATCCAACACAGCATAAGTGCCACCTAAGTTAGCATGTGGCCCTTTAGGCAGACGGATTGAACCTGGGTTAATAAACAAGATATCATCAAACACAACCGCCCCTTCCAGATGGGTATGCCCAAAGAGGACGACCTGTGCGTTGGCTTCGTGGGCCGCCGCAGCCATTAATTTCAGGTTCGCCCAAGCGTTAAATTGGGTCGCGTCATAGAGATGGCCGTGCGTTTGGAAAAAAGTGATGCCATCAATCGTTGTCGCCCGTGCGGCCACGAAATCAGGATCATCATCCATATTACCAATCACAGTTGACACACCATCAAACACGGTGTCATCCGCCGCTAATTCAGAATCACCATTGTAAAAAATGCCGGCAACGCTATCCCGCCATTTGTCAAAAATATCTGCAATGATCTCACGATCACCATGTGTATCTGAAACAATTAAAAACTTTGTCATCCTATTATGTGACACGATCCTTAATCGTGTGACGCTCCTTTCAACCAGTTTGGTAATTGGGCAACCAAGTCTTGCAACGCTAAACCACGATGACTCACTTGGTTTTTTTCAGCTGCTGTTAATTCAGCAAATGTTTTGTTAAAACCTGGTACCCAGAAAATGGGATCATAACCAAAGCCGCCTTCACCATGACGTTCATGCGTCATCACACCTGTCACTTGACCTTTGGTGACCAAGTTATCCCGCCCTGGTCCGGCTAACACTAAAACACTGTGGAAATGCGCGGTACGGTCTGGATTATCGCCTAATTTGGCCAAGACTTTGTCAATATTGGCCGCATCATCATGGTCACCAGCATAACGGGCTGAATAAACCCCCGGCTCACCATTCAAAGCATCCACAGTCAAGCCCGAATCATCTGCTAAGACAAAATCATCAGGGGCTAGTGGTGTAATCGCCATGACTTTTTTCAAGGCATTTTCTTCAAATGTCTGGCCATCTTCAATAATTTCTGGGATATCATCCCCTAAATCACGCAATGGCACCACTTGTACATCAATTTGATGTTGCGCTAAAATTGCGGCTAATTCGGTAATTTTATGCGCGTTATTGCTCGCCAGGATAATTCTCGGCATGTTATTTCTCCTCTAAATGTTGGGTGGCACCTTCGCCGACAATGGCAAGATGGCGCACATCTAGTGCGGTATCGCGGGCTAACCAATCCGTCGCAATGGCCTTGAAGGTCGCTGGCTCTTTGGTCGTGTAGAAAATATCATCTGCATGCTGATGCGGCACTGCCGTATGTAAGGCCTGCTGATCTAACGTGTCGATAATGACTCGTACGGTCTCACGCCCTGGATCTACTAATTTCACGTTTGGCTCAACTGCTGCAGTGATGGCCTCAGCCAATAGTGGGAAATGGGTGCACCCTAAGACCAACGTATCAATCCCCTGTGCGGTTAACGGGGCTAAATGTTGCGCCACGATGTCTTTAGTGGTCGCTGCTTGGGCAAGATTGGCTTCGACTAATTGGACGAAATCCGGCTCAGCTTGCTGGAAAATTGTGACATCAGCATTCACCGCTTGAATCTCGTCTTGATAAGCCCCAGAAGTGACGGTCCCCTGGGTCGCAATCACCCCAATCTTTTGATTACTCGTTGTCGCTGCAGCCGCAGTGGCGCCTGGCACAATCACGCCGATAACTGGAATAGGTAACTGCGCTTGTAATTGTGGCAAAGCGCGCGCTGTGGCGGTATTACAAGCAATCACCAGTAATTTGATGTGCTTTGCTGTCAGCAAAAACTGCGCCATTTGAAAGGTATAATCAATGACTTCTTGTACTGGCCGTGGCCCGTACGGCATCCGTGCGGTGTCGCCAATAAAAATAAATTGTTCATGTGGTAGCTGGTCCTGGGCCGCTTTCACAACGGTTAAGCCGCCGACACCAGAATCAACAAAACCAATTGGATTATTTTTACTCATACCTATAATTATGCCCTTAAAAACAGAGAATGCAAGTTTTTCGCGTGTAAAGTTTGGTATAATAAAAGTCTGAAAGGTTTATACGGGCACATGAACATCAACGATTATGACAAGATTTTACAAACTAATTTCCAAGTCAATAGTTTTGCATTGACACTTTTGCGCGACGGGTTACTACAAAACCTCTTGCAAGAAGATTACCCCCATATTCTCTATTGGGCCGGTAAAGAAATCGCTCGTCAATTTCCCTTTGATGCGTTAGCTTCAGTTGTTGAATTTTTCGACAATGCCGGTTTTGGTCATCTTGAAATTGCGTCACAAGATAGCAAAAATCAACGTTGGACTCTCACTGGTGATCTTGTCCAACAACGCTTAAATCTGAACCGTTCAGCTGATTTTAGCTTAGAAGCTGGCTTTTTGGCACAACAACTTGAATTGCAAACTGGGGCAATTGCCGAAGCGACCTTTAAAATTGGCAAGAAGAATATCGGTGTCAACTTTGAAGTCGTAACGGACCTCAATGAAACGGTTGACGTTTCTGATATTAAACAACGCGTTGCGGCACGTGAATCATTCCTCAAACAAACACACGAAACCGTTGAACAAGCACAACTCATCGAAATTCGTGACGATGGTGCCATTTCTCGTGAACAATCAATCACCGATTCTCTGTTGGCCTTCAAATTTGACGATATTGCCTTACCAATTGAAGAGCAAAACAATTTAAGCGCCCTATCAGATGATGAAGCGATTGACCCATTTAACGTCCCAACAACGACATTTAATGATTCACAATCACCATTCTCGTAAAAAAACGACCCACAATTGTGGGTCGTTTTTTTATTTGAACTGTTGCAAATTTTGTGCTGTTGGCATCAAATTTTGCCACTCTTTTGATAGATAATTGTTGTTAATGTGATAATTGGTTGGCTTGTAGCCACCTTCTAAGAACGGCTTGATATATTCATCTGCTGTTACCCAACCATTCCAACCAAGGTGAATCGTATCTTGCATGAAGTAATTCTTTGCGCCATCGTGTGAGAGATCGGCAATCTTGTTGAACCCTTGTGAGGTCAACTGCTTTTTAACCTTATCCACACTCTGGTAATACATATCATTACTCAAGCCTGTATAATTCGCCCAACGTTGGTTAACTGGTTGAATGACAAACAACACATCCGTTTTTTGACGCGCAAACTCAGCCAAAACCGCTTGTAGATCGGCATACTGCTGTGATTGACGGTAATCAAACTTCTTTTGTGAGTCAGCCAAGCGCTTCAAATTAAATTGAATCCGTGAACGATAGAATGAATCCTTGATTTTGAATGGATTATTCGCCGTTTCACGTGCGGCAATTCTAGTTGCTTCCTTAAACAAAGCACCGTTTTCATCGGTAGCTGGCAAACGACTAATAGCTGGTTTGACGTGCTTATCCCAGTTATTTGAACTAGTAAGGTTTGAGAACAGCTCATCTTCGCGTAACAGCGCCCGATGACGAACCGATAGCAGCTGCAAATCAGTTTGTGACAAAGGCTGATTATCCTTAATCTTAGTTACTAATTTCGCATAAAAACCGTTGTCTTTAATTTGTGGTTGTTCTAACAACTGCTTGGCAATATAACGATCAGTCGGTGTAATTTCTTTGATGTTACGCAACCAATCAACTGTCATCAAAGTAGAATAGAACACTGAGAATGCCCCATGCACATTTTTCTTAACAAACCACTGTTGTGAAATCACAAAGACTGCTTGCTTTTTATGTAGAGCTGGTAACATCTCTTGCATGCTGAGATAGTGTAGCAATGACTCCGTCCCTGCTTGTCCTAACAAGAAAGGTTGATAATTGCGGTGATATTTGGCAGCGAGCATCGAGGGATGCATCGTGTCCAAACGCAATAACTCACTTGAACCAAAAAACGGTACATAGCGCTTAGATGGGTCACTAAAAGCCGCCGTCTTAACTGTCTCGCCCTTATACACATTTTTTGAAAATGAAACAGATGCGTCGCGCACGCTTTTTTGTGAAATGTGGTTTAAGGAGAAAGGTGCTAAAAACAACGCACCAGCCAGTACAAACGCAATGATTACTGGCCCAAAAATCCACCAAAGTCCCCGTTTTTTCATATTACTGTCCGATTAATGATTCAACCTTGGCAACCACTTTATTAGGTGTATCCCATTCGTCACGGTTAAATTCTGACACGGGCGCTTGGATGTCAAACTTGTTTTCAAGATCCAACAACAATTCAACTGTTGCCATTGAATCAAGCAAACCATCATCAAACAAGTTTTCATCCATCTTGTCTGATACATCTTCACCTGTGATTGTGTTCAAAATATCGATTACTTCTTCTTTTACTGACATGTTTTTTTCCTCTTTCTTTTTATACGATGGCTAGATTATTATGACTTAAACCATAAGGTATCCAAAAAGCCACTAAATATTAAGAAACTGACCATCACGACGTTAAACGTCAAGAAGATGGCAAATGCTTCTGTGAACTTGTTATGTGGGACATGGTGCTTCTTCTTATAACGCAACCAGGCATCATTGATGACCAGACCAACACCGTGGAATAAACCATAAACGATGTAGTACCAAGTAATCCCGTGCCAGAATCCCATCAATAACATGTTCGAAATATAGGCGACATTTGATAGCGTGATGCGGCTTTTAAACCACTTGTTCTTCATCATTGTGAAGACCAAACGCATGAAAACGTAATCACGGAACCAAAATGACAAGGTCATGTGCCAACGATTCCAGAATTCCTTCAAGTTTTTTGACAAGAACGGCTTGTTAAAGTTCATTGGTAGGGAAACGCCCATCACGTAACTGGTTGCGACGGCGAATAGTGAGTAACCCGCAAAATCAAAGAACAAATCAAGCCCGTAGGCATACATCACTGGAATTAACCACCAAGTCCACCCATGATGGATGCTGCCAGCAGCTAATGCTAGGCTTTCCACCTGCGGTAGAATCAATGTCCCAAAAATGTAGGCCAAAACGAACTTGTACAAGAAGCCAAGGAAGAAATACCAAACCGCTTTTTCCAGCAGTTCCAAGTACTTCTCACGCGTTGGGACAGTCGCCACATCCTTTTCAAAGCGCCGATACCGATCAATCGGTCCTGACGAAATGGAAGGCATAAAGAGCATAAATCTTAGAAACAGCAAGGGATCAAAGTTTTTAATTGAGCCATCACGTGTTTCTAAAATCATCCCGACTGACCGGAAGGTCAGGTAAGAAATCCCCATAAACCCTAGTAAGGTTGATACATGAGTCCAATGTGTTGCTGGTGCGAGCTTAACTAGGAATAACGGTAAAATTGCGAGACCGGTGACGACATAAAAGACGCTACTACGATTCGCTTTTTGTCGATACTTGGTATACCCCAAAACCAACAGCCACTGCCATATCATATACCCGATAATGGCAAAACCTTCGTGGTATTTAGCGCCATCAAACATCAAAACGATAAATACCAACGATACTGCAATTTCATACCAAACAAAACGCTTCCCAAAGTACAACCCGATAGCCAATGGTGCTAACGCTAATAGCAAGTACACAAAGTACTTGGGATCAGCATACGGTTGTAAGTTAAGCATTACCATTCACCTCAGCAATTAAGCCTTTCAAATCAATCTTACCATTAGGTGTTAACGGCATGCTGTCACGATAAATGAAGCGACCTGGTACCATATAAGGCATCATGATATCTTCCAGTTCCGCTTTAATCGCTTGCGTCAACAAGATTGGCTTTTCAAAGTCATTCGCTTTTGGCACAATAATGGCCAACAACTGCTTAACCTTACCATCCGCATCATATCGGGGTACTGCCACGGCTTGTTCAACCCACTGGCTTTGTTGCAATTGGTGAGCAACTTCTTCTAATTCAATCCGGAAACCGTGTAATTTGATTTGGAAGTCTGTTCGACCACGATAATGCAACAAGCCATCAGCATCACGCGTTGCCAAATCACCCGTGTGATAAGCTTGCTTGCCATCAATGGTTGTAAAGGCAACCGCCGTCTTTTCTGGATTATTCAAGTAACCCTTAGATACTGATGGTCCCGCAATCACAATTTCACCCGTTTCACCATCAGGCAACACTGCCCCATCAAGATCTTGAATGATAATGTCGGTATCAGCGTTAGCATACCCAATTGGCATCTTGTCATACTCAGCCATAATTTCTGGCGTAATTTGTAACCCAGTCACGGCAACTGTTGCTTCAGTTGGCCCATACGTATTAAAAATCTTAGCTTGTGGGAAACGCGCCAAGAGCTTTTCTGCCGTCGTCTTAGTTAACACTTCACCACAGAATAAGAATGTATCAAGTTCTGGGTTCGTTTCTTGATTAAATTCTGGGTTCAACAAGGCCACATCGACAAACGATGGCGTTGACACCCATTTGTTTAATGCCAAGTTTG
The DNA here is from genome assembly GCF_014651235.1 of Leuconostoc lactis KCTC 3528 = DSM 20202. Lineage (GTDB taxonomy): Bacteria > Bacillota > Bacilli > Lactobacillales > Lactobacillaceae > Leuconostoc > Leuconostoc lactis. The sequence goes on from NZ_BMWM01000011.1 coordinate 26,722, forward strand.
GCAAAGTATGGAACAAAGCCTTAAAGTCATCAGCCGTTGCTTTTGGCAAAGCCTTCAAAGTTCCCTGTGACAACAACGTTGGCACCCAATCCATGACCGACAAGTCAAATGAATAAGGTGGTTGTGACAAGACGTTGGCCCCTGTTTGCCAACCAAAGTCGTCGCCCAACATCCAGTTAGCAAAGCTCAAGAGGTTATTGTGTGAAATCTGAACCCCTTTTGGCTTGCCCGTTGTCCCAGAAGTAAAGATAATATAGAAATTATCATCCCCTGTCACCGGTTGTGTTAACGTAAAATCAACGGGCGTTGCCATAATATCCGCGAGTTGTTGACGCGTGATAACTGGCACAGCCGTCACATCGATTGGCAAGTCATCAACGGCAATCACCAAGGCTGGTTCCCCAATGGTCAAAATATCTAACAAGCGCTCGTCAGCAGAATTCACATCTACTGGCACATAAGCATGTCCTGATTTAACACTGCCTAAGAAGCTGGCAACCATTTCAAATTGTTGCCCACCATAGACCATGATTGGTGCTTTATCTGTTAGCCCCATGTTTGTAATGTGTGCAGCTAAACGATCAGATGCGGCTTTTAAATCGGCATAGGTATGTGTGCGACCCAATTCATCATACGCAACGTGATCCCCCTGATTTGTTGCGATGGCATCAATTGTCTCAATGACGTTTTTAATTATCATGTTTCATTCCCTATATTAAAATTCGTTGTAGATGAAGTGTCCTTGTCCCACCCCTGAATAACTATACAGGTAAACAAGGATCAAAATAACACAAAAATAAAATAGCGTCCGACTCATAAAGTTTATAATCGGACGCTGAAAGAACCGCTTAATCAATTTCACGTTACCCCTCTTCTGTGATTTTCATGTATAATCGACGTAAGTATGACAGTGTCTGGCACACAAAAAAATAATGAGTTAATTATAACATAAATGTGTCAATCTTGTAGCATATTGTTACAAGATAAAATTTGCACGAAATTGGAGAAACTATGCGCTATTTTCTTGTCAATGTGGCCCAGCGTTGGGAAGCAAAGTTGTGGCAAATGACTGCTTTTCAAAGTATCAAAACAGCATTACATCAATCTCTACCAATTATTATTATTGATATTTATTTACGCTTATCAGTTCAGCTTATTCTATCGCCCAATGCGCTATTCGTCAAATTATTTAAACTTGATGTGCAACCAGTCAAACCATTTTTTGATACCATAATGGTACTGTTACCGCTTGCAGATGCAACGGTTGTCCTAATTTACGTCATCGCTCTGACGCATCAGTACCTGACCGCTAATCATTATCAAAATACCAGTCTCCCTTTAATAACGAACTGTTTGGCGGTTTTCTTATTTTTTGGCGATAAAAATCAATTTCCCGTCTTTAACGTCAATCAATACTTTGTTGTGACCTTGATTGTCTTATTGAGTAGCTACTCTTATACACGTTATGCCACTCATATCAAGCATCATCCTAATCCTTACAGTTTGCCTTATCTCATTTGGGCAGGCATTATTATTATTCTGGGCCTATTTTTACATCAACTTTTCCGGCAACAACTCTTTGAGTTCTTCTTATCCGATCTGTGGACACATCGCTTCTTTGCCTCGTTCTTAGGCCTTATCATTATTACGACTGTGGCGCCGATACTGTACCTTTTGGGTGTGGCGCTACCACCAGAACTTACTGCGCCATCATCAAACATGTATGGTGTTGATCGAAATCTCACCACCTATCTCACCACTGCACACAGTGCCTTACCCGTACCAGAAAACGTATATAGTGTTTATGGCGCCTTTACGTTATTTGGTGGGATTGGCAATGCGTTAGCCATCTGTCTCGTCTTATTATTTGCCGCTTCCAAGCAGCAACGTCGTCTAGCGAGAATTTCTTGGTTCCCAACGTTATTTGATAATAGTTACCTGTTGTTTGTCGGGGTGCCACTCTTTTTGAACCCCCTGATTTTTATCCCGATGATTTTAGTTAATCTGATGAGTTTAGCCATTAGTTTCATTGCTATCACAACCCATTTCATTCAACCAATCGTCTTTGTCGCTCCTGACAGTTTGCCTAATCTGCTATTGCCAACAGTTGCTAGTACCACGCCAATCCGTTCACTCGTGATTACGGTGATCATTTTGATTGGTTCTGTTCTTATCTATCGCCCCTTCTTATCCCATCTAACTCTGGAGGTACCTGGTGAAAAATAAACTCATCTTAATCACGAGCATTGTCTTGCTCTTGGTGCTTAGTTTTTTTAGTCACAAAGCCATTGTCCAATCCAGTGACAAAGAAGCCAAGATTCAAAATTCACGCATGACACCCATTATTTTTGTGCCTGGTTCTAGCGCCACAATCAACCGATTTGACGATTTATTTAAAGAGTTAAATGCCACTGGGCCCGTGCATAGTATTCTTAAGGTTCAAGTCAACGAGAATAACCAACTCGTTTTCCACGGCAAGCTCAATCCGAGAGATCGCCAACCTTTTATTGTTGTCGGCTTCCAAGATAATCGCGACGGCTATAGCAATATTAAAAAACAAACTAAGTGGCTAAACCTCGCCTTAACCGAAATCCAGAATCGTTATCATTTCCGAGACTTTTCTGCCATTGGTCATTCCAACGGCGGTCTCGTTTGGACGAATTATTTAGAACAAGATTACGCAGCGTCGTCCTTTAATATCCCGACGCTCATGACCCTGGGTACACCGTTTAACTTCTCTGAAACCTCCATGCAACGCCGGACTGAAATGCTCAATGATTTCATCGCCAACAATAATCAGTTGCCCGACAATTTAGTCATGTACTCAGTTGCAGGGACTGATGATTATACCGATGACGGGATTGTCCCAGTCGAAAGTGTCTTGGCCGGTAAATATATTTATCAAAACAAAGTCAAATCATATACGCAAATTACCGTTTCTGGGGCAAATGCGCAACATTCGAGTTTGCCCGAAAACCCGGAAGTCGTCAACCTGATTCAAACCAAAGTCATTAAAGCCGGCCAACGTCCTGGTCAAAAATGAAAAAGCACGCTGTCTTTATTAAGCAAAGACAGCGTGCTTTTTATTATTATGATGAGCGGTTTAGGCGCCACCGCGCTTTTTGTTTGACTTACGTACTGCACGCATTTCTTCACGCTTGGCAATACGACGATCCATTTGGTTTTTCCGTTGAATAGCTGACTTGATTTGACGCTTATAGCCAGGCTTCACGACCTTTTTCTTCTTTTTAACCATCCCCACCATCGTTGGGTCAAGCTTTCTTGTGGTTGCGACACGTTGTGTTCGCGCACGGCGATCTTTTACCGGTACGAATTCCCCGTTCTTCAACTGCATGGCCTTGAAATCAATGCCCAAAGCTTCAAGCTCTGCTACTTCGTCTTCTTCATCTGGACCATACAACGTAATCGCCAAACCAGGCATGCCATTACGACCTGTTCGGCCAACACGATGAACAAAGAATTCCAGTTCAGATGGGATATCATCGTTAATGACGTGAGAAACCCCTTCAATATCAATCCCACGCGCCGCCAAGTCGGTTGCGACAACGTATTGGAATTCTAAGTTTTGAATCGCCTTCATCACACGACGACGTTCACGTGGTTCAATATCACCATGAATTTCAGCAACCTTCAAGCCACGGCCACGCAAATTAGAAGCGATTTCTTTGGCACGATCCTTGGTATTGGCAAAAATTAGGGCCAAATAAGGGTTCCCCGTCGTTAAGACTTGGTAAATCACATCGTTTTTATCTTTTGACTTTGTGGCTAACAACCAATTTTCAATCGTGTCAGCAATGACTGTTGAGACTGGAATCGCTTCAAAAAGCGGGTTTGCCATATATTTCTTTAAGAACGGCTTGAGCTTTTCTGGCATTGTAGCACTAAAGACCAATGTCTGTAAGTCTTTTGGCATTGCACCGGCGATATAATCTACTTCTGTCAAGAAGCCCATGTCAAGGGTCATATCTGCTTCATCGACGACCATGGTGTGCACAGCATGTAGCTTCAAGGCACCAGATTCAACCAAATCTTTAATTCGGCCAGGTGTCCCGATAACAATTTGTGGTTGGTTGTTTTCCAACTGCTTGATTTGACGGAGCTTATCCGTCCCACCAACATATTCAGCAATTGTAATATCGGGATTGAGCTGTGACGCAAAGTCCTTGGCTGCTTTTGTAATTTGAGCAGCCAATTCACGTGACGGCGTTGTAATGACTGCTTGTACGTATTGGCGGTCTTGTTCTAATTGGTTAAAAATGGGAATTAAAAAGGTATGCGTTTTCCCTGAACCTGTTTGTGATTGGCCAACGACATCCTTGCCTTGTAAAATCGCTGGAATTAATTTTGCTTGGACAGGGGTTGGCTTGGTGAAGCCAATCTTAGTCAACGCAATAATGATTTCTGGTTTTAAATTAAATTGTCCAAATTGGTTTGCAGTTTCTGCCATCAATTTTCTCTACTTTCATTCTACTCAGTTTGTGGCTGAGGTAACTTCTTTGTCGCCGCCTTGTTCAAGCAAAGCAGCATTGACACTATTGATCAAACGTTCAATATCTTCAGCGGTTTGTGCCCAGGCACCAGAGGCCATTGGATGGCCCCCACCCTCAAATTGGTTCGCAATTTTGTTAATGACAATCGTCCGTGAACGGAGCCGCACACGATAATTGCCTTCATCTTGTTCTTCAAAAATCGCCCATGCCTTAACCTTGTCGATTGTCGCCGGCAATGGCACAACAAACGCCGTGCCTGAATCTTGCAGATCAAATTGTTCCAAGAGTGCTTTGGTTAAGACCACATAGGCAAATCCTGATGGTAAAATCGTGAGGTTTTGCAGCACATAACCCGACAATTTAGCAGCATTTTCCGAAATTGTTGACATATGGTGCAAAACAGCTTCGTAGTCGAAATCATAACCAAATAATTCTGATACCACGCGGAAAGTTTCTTGATCCATACTGTACATGAAACGCCCAGTATCACCGACAATGCCAATATACAATAAACGAGCCGCCTTAGCGTTCATAACCAAACCTTGGTCTTTGAGCGCTTCATAGAATTCATAAATCATCGTACTTGTCGCTGATTTACCTGCTTCAACCCATTGCCAATCCCCATAAGGTTCATCATTGGGATGATGGTCGATTTTAATAATTTCTAATCCGTTTGGCCATCTTTGATCATCGATTCGTGGCGCATTGGCGGTGTCCACCACAAGGACCAACGCATCACGATACATTTTATCGGGCACGTCATCCATAAAGGTGTCATCTTCACTCATCCAAGCTAAGCCTTGGACAGCCTTCCCAACTGCATAAATCTGCTTGTCTGGAAAACTAGCTTCTAAAATCGCCTTTAAGCCCAATTGCGCACCGTACGCATCAGGATCCGGGCGTTGGTGGCGATGAATAATAATGGTGTCATATCGCTTTATTTCTGCTAATATTTGTTCTTCAATTGCTGACATTAATCTATCTTTCTCGTGTTATCTTAAATTTATCGTGACTATATGTATACTAGTATAACATGTTTAAAACAAGGTCATTTCTTCAAAACCGCTTGGCTGTAAATTACTCATTGACAGTCCTAATAAACGAATGGCATACGGGCCTGTTACCACCTCATCAAAAATCGCTTGAGCTGTATTCACCAAGAGGTCTTCAGCAAGCAACCAAGGTTCTACCTGTGTGATTGCCCGGGTTGTGGTATGGAATTTTTCATCCCGAATTTTAACATTTAACGTCCGGCCAACCAACCCACGAGCCTTCAAAGCCGCAATCATACCACTCGCTAACTTTTTAAATTCGGCACGTACCAGTTCATCATGGTGTAAAAACTGCGCAAAAGTTTCCTCTTTACCCACTGATTGCTGTTGGCGTTGCCACTTGACTTCACCAAAATGGACGCCACGCGCCTGCCAATAAAGATTTTCACCCAACTTACCAAACTGCGCCACTAACGTTTCGCGTGATAGTTGCCGTAACGTGGCACCATCAAGTACATTAAGGGCTGCTAACTTAGCTTGCGTTTTCTCACCGACCCCGCGAAATTCACCAATCGGTAAATGATCTAAAAAAGCCAGGCGGTTTTCCGGCGTAATCACCGTCACGCCGTTTGGCTTATTAAATTCAGATCCCAACTTCGCTAATAGTTTGTTATACGATACGCCCACCGAACTAGTTAATCGTGTTTGTTTATAGATGTCATGCCGTAACTGTGCGGCCAGCATTGCGCCTGACAACGCATTGTCGGTCACATCTAAGTAAGCCTCATCATACGCCACCGGCTCAATTTTTGGCGTAATTGTCCGAAAAACGGCATGAATTTGCTTAGAAATGGCTTTATATTTGGCAAAATCAGGGGTCAGAAAGATCCCGTCTGGCGCTAAACGCCGCGCTTCTGCGGATCGCATGGCCGAATGAATGCCAAGTTGGCGCGCGACATAGTTCGCCGTCGTCACCACCCCACGACCCCCAGTTTCTGCTGGATCACGCGAAATAATTAATGGCTGGTGGCGTAATGCCGGATTGTCACGCATCTCGACTTGGGCATAGAAGGCATCGATATCAACATGGAGAATTTTACGTGTATCAGTTGTCAATAAAAACTCTGTCATATCCCTATCTTATCACATTTAACGAACATAGGTTCGCACAACGTGGCCGAATGCCATAAAAAAACCCCTGACCGAAGAGGGCAATGGTCAGGGGATGATAACTGTAGCTATCGATTTATCAATCAGTAATTGGGGGGCTGATTGAAACATTACTAGGGGAGTAATGAAACTCAAATATCTTTGAGTATATTTTTATTATATACCTTCATGCGATTTTTGCATATATCACAACTTTTGCTATTATATTACGCCTCTATGACAAGTCCATATCCCATATTATTTTCCCGTGTCCCAAAAAATCCGGTGGAATTGCCGGTATTTTAATATAAAAAAGACACCTCACGGTGTCTTTTCTCGGATTATACGTCGCGACGACGTTCCTTGATACGTGCTGCCTTACCTTGCAAAGCGCGGAGGTAGTACAACTTGGCACGACGAACGGCACCATAGCGTACAACTTCAATCTTATCAACACGTGGTGAGTGCAATGGGAACGTACGTTCCACACCAACACCAGATGAGATCTTACGCACTGTGTAAGTTGCTTGAATACCAGCACCCTTACGCTTGATAACAACACCTTCGAACAATTGGATACGTTCACGTGAACCTTCGACGATCTTAGCGTACACTTTAACAGTGTCACCAGCGCGGAAGTCAGGGATGTCAGAACGCAATTGTACTGATGTAACGTTTTCTAAAATACTGTTTTGACGCATTGGTCATTCTCCTAGCCGACAATCTTACACTTGCCCTCAGGCTAAACGCACAGCGGATTGTCGTTAATATTGCCTTACGGCTTTCCTTAGTGTAACAAATAATTCATGCCATGTCTAGGACTATTTTGTATAAGTCATCAAATCTGCTGTGATCGTGTCAATTTTGGCTTGTGAAGCAGCTTGTGAATCAGAAGTGACCCCAATATAGAACTTCAGCTTTGGTTCAGTCCCTGATGGGCGCACAGCCACCCATGAGCCGTCAGCTAACCAATACTTCAAGACATTAGCTTTTGGCTGTGTCAATGTTGTGACTTGGCCGTCAGCATCAGTTTCTAGACCAGTTGAGAAGTCTTGCACGCGGCTAACAGCAATCCCTCCAATCGTTTCCGGTTGATGATCACGGAACTTGGCAATGATTTTTGCCATATCGTCATTGCCATGCACACCTGGGAAGTCCAAACTAATCGTCTTTTCTTCAAAATAGCCGTACTTATCAAACAAGGCTTGCAAACCATCTGCAAATGTTTGGCCTTGTGACTTATAGTAAGCCGCTACTTCTGCAAACAACACGAGGGCTTGAATGGCATCTTTATCGTGGGCAAAAGGCTTAACCAGGTAGCCAAAACTCTCTTCAAAACCAAATAAGAACGTCTTTTCTTGTGTTGCTTCATATTCGTCAATGGTTGCCGCGATGTACTTAAAACCAGTCAACACATCAGCTGTTGTCACGCCAAAGCTCTCAGCAATCTTTGAGGCAAAACGTGACGACACAATTGACGTCACAATCGCCCCATTATCTGGCAATGTGCCGGTGTTTTGCTTAGCCGTTAACAAATAATTCACCAAAACAGCGGCAATTTGGTTACCAGTCAAGACTTGGAAAGTTCCATCGGCTAAACGAACAGCAGCCCCCATCCGATCAGCATCGGGATCTGTGGCAACGACCGCATCGGCACCTGTTTCCTTAGCGTAAGCAATGGCCATTTCTAATGCCGCTGCATCTTCTGGGTTTGGCTTGGCAACAGTTGGAAAGTCGCCATCAATCACAGCTTGTTCTTTCACAATCGTATAGTTGGTAAAGCCTGCTTGTTGCAAAGCCTTTTCCCCAATGTATTGCCCGGTGCCGTGAAGTGGTGAGTAGACAAACTTTAACGATTGCCCTTCTTTAGCAACCAATTCAGGATCAACCGTGACTGTCTTCATAGCTGCCAAATATTGCTCGTCAATGGCTTGATCAATCACTTCAACGTAAGTTTGGTCTTCATCAAGGGCAATATTAAAGATATCAGAAATGCCCGCTAATTCGTTAACAACCGCATCAACGGCTTCCGGTACCATTTGGCCACCATCTTCACCATAAACCTTATAGCCATTGTATTCCTTGGGATTGTGTGATGCCGTAATCATGATACCAGCAAATGTCCCCAATTCTCGCACAGCAAAAGACAGTTCCGGCGTTGGCCGCAAGCTGCTAAAGAGATAGACTTTGATTTGATGTGCTGACAAAACTTTAGTTGCGTCAGCTGCAAATTCAGGTGAAAAATGGCGTGAATCAAAGCTAATCACAACGCCACGCTTTTTCGCTTCTTCCCCTTGTGACGCAATATAACGCGCTAAGGCTTCGGTAACTTGGCGTACCGTGAAGATGTTCATTCGGTTAGTTCCCGCACCCAAAACACCACGCATACCTGCTGTTCCAAAGCTCAAATTTTGATAAAAAGCTTCTTCTTGCTGCTCTGGTGTATATGAGGCAAGCTCATCGGCCAAATAGTCAGGCAAATCTGCCGCTTGCCACTGTGCTAAAGTTTCTTGATAATGCATGATTTTCTCCTATAACTTATCTCATCATAATTATAACAAACGCAACCTATTTCCGAACTAATAAGTTCAAGACGGCGCGTCGTATCTTTGGTGAACGTAACCCAACAATCAAGGCAACCGCTATGACCACCAGCCCAATCGTGAGCCATTCGTGCGGGATGGCCAAATGGCCGATAAAATAACCCAGGGATGTGATGGTAAACGCCCATAAAAAGCTAGCAAACGCTGCCATTTTAATATAACTGGCAAAAGGCAATCCCAAACGTTGCGCCAACAATGGTACCGCCACGCGAATAAACGGTAAAAAGCGCCCTAATACAATGAACAATAACCACCGTTTGGGATGGAAATCGACTGCCAAGCGATCAATGACGCCGCCCGATAGATACTTTTTTAAAAAGGGAATACGACCAATCTGTCGGGTTAAAAAGCCCCCAAACCAGTAGTTCACAGCATCACCACAAAGTGACGCCAAACCAAACACCAAACAATCTGCTAATAGCTCCCACAGATTATGATGTAAGCCTGCAACACTCCCTACCGATGTCAAAATCGTATCGCCAGGAATAAAACCCGTGACAATACCGGCTGTTGCAATAAAAATTAGCAGAAACATCACGACAAATTTTGACCACGCAAAGGCTTGATCTGCTGACAGAATATGATTAATGACAGTTGGTAAGTTTGTAGCTAATATGATCATAGACAGGCCCTTTTCCTTGCCTTAATTATATACTAAAAAAAGCGCCAAAGCGCTTTGGTTACATTAAGCCTGTGTATTGAAAATTTCTTTATCGTTTTCAGTGACTTTGAATTGCTTTGTCGCAAAGTCAGCTGTCAAAACGGCAGTTGTTTGACCATCAGCTGATGTACGTGTAATTGTCAAATCATTGTCACCGTTGTTTTCAACCTTAATCTCCCCATCAAGATCAAAGGCTGAGCTTGTGTTACGGAAGCGAAGCAAGTCAAACAAGTTTGACACAACTGGACGCTTAACTGTTTCAGCAATTTCTTCAAGGTCGTAATAGTGACGGTTGATGTTACGGCCTTCCTTTGTGCTTTCCAACAATTCAAGGTCGTTTTCACCTGCCAACAAACCAACGTAATAAACTTGTGGGATACCTGGTGCAAAGATTTGTGTCGCACGTGCTAGCAAGTAAGCGGCATCGTCATTACCCAAAGCTGAGTAATAAGTTGTATTAATTTGGTAAATATCCAAGTTATTGTAGGCTGCTGATGAGAAGATCTTCTTCACGTTAGCCCCAACCTTGTACATTTCTTCTGTTGTAAAGTCTGTTTCTTCTTGTGTCAACAAGTCCTTGGCATCAACAACACCAATACCATCGTGTGTATCCAATGTTGTAAATTGCTTCATTGGGCTTTGACGCAACCAATCAGCCAAACGGTTTGTCCTACCTGAATAAAGTGAGTACAACGTAATCAATGGCAACGCAAAGTCATATGAATACATGTCGTGATCCGTAATCTTGCGCACAATCTTGTAGTGTTCATGGATTTCTGGCAAAACTTCAGAACCTTCTGCTGCCAAGATTTCACGTACTTCGTTCAAAACGTCCCAGATTTCTGGTTCAACGAAGAAGTCGTTTGTATCCAACTTCTTGATAGCGTAAGCAAAGGCATCCAAACGAATCACTGACGCACCATGACGGGCAAGGTTAATCAATGAATCCTTGATGAATTGCTTTGTCACTGGCTTTGTGACATCCAAATCCATTTGTTGGTCACCGAATGTGTTCCAAACTTGGTCTGTTGTGCCGTCCGCAAATGTTACGGGCGCAAATGGTGCCTTATCCTTACGCTTATAAATCAAATCGATATCTTCGGCTGTTGGACGGTTTTCAGGCCAGAATTCAGAATACTTCAAGAACATGTCATAGTATTCTGAGTCTTCCTTCTTTTCTAAGAAGTCTTGGAAATACTTTGATTGTGGTGAAATGTGGTTCAACATGAAGTCAAACATCAAGTAGTACTTCTCAGCTAACTTGTCAATGTCAGACCAGTCCCCAAACTTTGGATCAACTGTTTCATATTCTTCAGGGGCAAAGCCACGGTCGCCTGTTGATGGGAAGAATGGCAAAACGTGGACACCACCAACAACACCATCCAATTCATTTGACAACACTTGATCTAATTCCTTCAAATTCTTACCAAGTGAGTCAGCATATGTAATGAGCATCACTTCATTGGTGAGCTTTTTCATGTTCGTTCTCCTTTATTTACGCTTAATTACGCTGTTTATTGTTCAGTTCATGCTACTTGTATGGCGCCGCAAGTTGGCGCCCAATATGATTTTAAGCCTTCTTTTTGCGGTTGATAATCAAGGTGATAACCGTTAAACCAAGTAGGATAAAGGCCAAAACCGGTGTTGTTGTATAAGCTGCGGAATCCGCATTACGTGTTGGATTTCCCAAAATACCCGACATCAGTGACAAGACAAATGGTTCAACGAACACGCCAACGTTAAAGCCAATCAAGATAATTGATGTGACCAATGGTTGCTTTTTCAAAGGTGCCAATTGTGGTAATTGACTAAAAATAAATGGTGAGATCAGTTGCATTGGGAAACCAATCAACAAAACCCCAATTGTCAAAATAATAAAATTTTGGTTTGAAAAGGCCACTAAGAAGTTTGAGACCGCCATCAACAATAGGCCAACCTGTAACGTATAACGACCAAAGATTTTTTGAACTGTCCCATACAAGATACCACCCATCATAGCCGCAACCAGCATGAAGGAAAGAATCGTTGAAACCACCATACCGTTAACCCCAACATTTTGAGCCATGAATGGGAAACTCAATTGAATGGCCATATAGTCAATTACCAAGAAGGCTGCAAAGAATGCCAAGACCCAAACCATTGGGCTCATCTTAGTTGCTGGACGAATAGCTGGCGTTGTCTTGTCATCTTTTGCTTCTGCTTCCGCCTCTGCTTCATTGACCATGTCTGATGTTTCAGGCACTTGACGATAAAAGAGGTAAAGAATTGGGAAGGCTAAGAGATAAACCAAGAAAGTCATTTGCCAACCAAAGGCCAACAACAATCCGGCAATAAACGTCAAAACTGCTTGACCAATTTGTTCAACCGCAGCACGCCAGCCCAACATCGTTGCTCGCGTTTGGCCTTGGTACATCACTGCAATCATTGACACAGCCAATGAATTGAAAATACCTAAACCAGCCCCGAGGACCATGCGTGATACTAAAATAACGGGATAAGATGCGACGAACAATGGCACCGCACCTGCAACACCGACCAAAATCATCCCCAGCGCAATTGTCTTCTTATCCCCCAACTTTGCTGCGATAAAAGCACTAAATAGGACAAATATCGTCACAAAGATAGATGGTGTTGTTGATAACGCTTGCGCCTCCGTTGCCGTAACGCCAAGGGCTTCTGCCATTTGTGGCAAGGCACCGTTGATGGCGTAAGCACTTGTTAACATAAATGAAATACCTAAAAAGGCAATTTTAGTGAGCCATTTATCCTGACTTCTCATGACATTCTCCTCAAAATCTGATTAAAACCGGTTCCAATTTTTTCAAACAAAACATGCTTTGTGCATTTCTACACAAGTAATTATAATATCCCGATTTTTAAATGTCAAACGTTTTCCAAATGTAATAAATAGTGTAAAACTTTCAGAAAATTACATTTTCTTACATTGTTATTATAACTATCATTTAGGAATTTATATTAAAATTATACGCTGTTCTTTTTGGCTAAAATAAAAAAGCAAATTTTAACAATTTGCTTTTCATTGCGCCGTCGGCGCTGCTGATTTTGACGGTAATTGGCTAATATAAGTGTAAGCCCCTTGGCCCGCAATCCCACCTTCTCCGACAGCTGTCGTAATTTGGCGGAGATCTTTGGCACGGACGTCACCGATTGCAAAAATACCAGGAATGGCAGTTTGCATCTTGTCGTCCGTGATAATCCAACCTTCATCATCAGTAATATTCAAATTTTCAAAACCTTGTGTATTGGGCTTTAAGCCAACATAAATAAAGACACCACTCGCATCAATATGTGATACTTCTTGCGTTTGGTTGTTGATGACATCAAGACCCGTCACCTTTTCACCGTCACCAGTAATCGCGAGCACTTCAGTAAACCAATTAAATGCCATTTTGTCATTAGCAAAAGCACGGTCTTGAATAATTTGTTGCGCACGCAACTTATCGCGACGATGCAATACAGTGACTGACTTGGCCAAGTTTGTCAGATATAGTCCCTCTTCAATAGCAGAATCACCGCCACCAACAACGACAACATCTTCATTACGGAAAAAGGCACCATCACAGACCGCACAGTAGCTGACACCACGGCCTTGATAGTCTTCTTCGCCATCTTTACCTAAATGAATATGCTCAGAACCAGTCGCAATAATCACAACTTTAGCCTTATAGTCACCCATATCCGTATGAATGAGCTTGTCTTCACCATCTAACGTGATTTCTTCAACCATGCCAAAGCCATATTCCGCACCAAATTGTGTTGATGAGGCATACATTTTCTCGGCCAAATCTGGTCCCAAAATCGAGTCAAAACCTGGATAGTTTTCAACTTCAGCCGTATTATTCATTTGGCCACCATAAATGCCACGGTCTAACATCAAAACGGAAAGATCGGCACGTGATGCATAGGTTGCCGCCGTCATGCCGGCTGGACCCGCACCAATAATCACAACATCATATTGCTTATAGTCTGTCAATTTGTTGCCCTCATTTCACTTACTTTTTGTTAATCCTATTCTACACGACACAACTGGATTTGTCTCGTGATTTGAATTTTACAACTTGGCAGCAAGTTCCTTGATGTAGGCGCGTAATTGATCTTTGGTTTGTGGGTGCTTCAAGCCAAATTCAATATTAGTTTCCAAGAAACCAATCTTTGAGCCAATGTCATAACGGTTTCCCTTGAATTCATGGGCATAAACGTGTTGACGATTATTCAATGAATCAATGGCATCCGTTAATTGGATTTCACCACCCTTACCAGGCGCTGTGTTTTCAAGTTCTTCAAAAATTTCCGGTGTTAACAAGTAACGTCCAATAATGGCCAAGTCAGAAGGCGCATCTTCTGGCTTAGGCTTTTCCACGAACGTCTTAACCCGGAAGAGATCCTTTGAAGCTTCAGCGGCTGGGTCAATCACCCCGTATTCTGACACTTGGTCATGTGGTACTTTCATCACCGCCAAAGTTGATTCACCAGTTTCTTCATAACGGTCAATCAATTGCTTTGTCAATGGCACATCATCTTCCATCAAATCATCACCAAGTAACACGACGAAAGGTTCATCCCCAATAAAGGCCTTGGCTGTTAAGACCGCATCCCCTAAGCCCTTTGGGTGTGACTGACGAATAAAGTACATGTTAATGTCCGTTGTTTCTTGCACAATCTTAAGTAATTCGTCCTTACCTTTTTCGCGCAAGTTGTTTTCCAATTCCGGATTTGAATCAAAGTGGTCTTCAATTGATCGCTTTGACTTGCCATCAACAATCACAATCTCTTCGATACCTGAGGCAATCGCTTCACGCACGATATATTCAATCGTTGGTGTATCAACAATTGGTAACATTTCCTTTGCCAAAGCTTTTGTGGCTGGCAAAAAACGTGTCCCAAGTCCTGCTGCTGGAATAATTGCCTTACGTACTGGTTTCATAATTTATAACTCGCTTTCCTTTTCCTCAACCTAACACAACAATCATGCCTAATCTTCAGATTTTAGTGGCCGCGCCATCAAATCAGCAATTGCTTGTGCTAACGGTTTGTCTTCATACAACACTTGATAAATCGCCGTTGTAATCGGCATATCAACTTGATAAGTTTGGGCAAAATCGTACACGGCCTTTGTCGTGTTCACGCCTTCAATCACCATGCCCATGTCTTCGGTGACTTGGGCCAGTGTTTTGCCTTGCCCAAGTCCCATACCCGCGCGATAGTTGCGCGAATTGGGTGACATACCGGTGACGATTAAGTCCCCGATACCCGCTAATTCATAGAGGGTTTCCTCTTTAGCACCCATGGCTAACCCAAGCGCCCGCATTTCTACTAAACTACGTGTCAATAAGGCAGCTTGTGCATTAGCGCCATACCCTAGTCCGACTAATGCGCCTGAGCCGATGGCAACAATATTTTTCAAGGCTGCAAACAACTCTGAACCAAGCAAATCATGGTTGGTATAAGCACGGAAGGTTTGGTTTGACAAAACTGTTTGCAACAACTTAGCTGCTGCTTCGTCCTCACTCCCAATTGACACCGCCGTTAGATCATGTCGGATAACATCTTCAGCGTGTGACGGTCCTGATACCACAGCAATCGCTGATCGATAAGCAGCTGGTACTTCTTCCGCCATCATTTCAGAAATACGCTTGTAAGTGCCTTGCTCAAGCCCTTTCGTGGCGTGTGCCAAAATCACGGTCTGTTGTTGCGCCACTAAGACGTCAGCCAATTGTTGGGCCACTTCACGAACCGCTTTAGTTGGTACCACACTCAAAACAATCTCAACATCCGCCACGGCTTCTGCCATGTCACTGGTGGCAACCAATTGTTCCGACAACTGTGCTTGCGGTAAATACTTGTCGTTGGTATGTTGCGTGTTGATTTCAACCGCTTGGTCTGGGTTATGTGTCCATAAACGCACATCATGCCCATTTTCTGCGGCGGTATTTGCTAAAGCTGTGCCCCAAGACCCTGCTCCGAATACGGCCAGTTTAGTCATGTTTGTTCTCCAAATCTTTCTTTTCGTTCTTGGCCATTTCAGCAGCCATCCGTGCTTCAAGCGTTTTGAGCGGATCAATGCCCATATTAGCCGTACGGAATTTAACTGCGGCCGCATCAATCACACTCGACGTATTACGTCCAGGTGTGACCGGCACAACCATACGCTTGATTTTCACGCCTAAAATTTCCAACGTATCATTATCATTGCCCAAGCGATCAAAGTTCGCTTCACCAATTTTACCGTTTGAGAGATGAATATTCACCGCAATCGTGGCGTGTGAACGCACGGCTACAGCACCGTAAACTTGTTGCACGTCAATAATGCCGACACCACGTACTTCCATCATATTACGAAGTACGTCGCTTGGTTCGCCAATCAAACGTTCTTCATCTTCTTGATAAATATCCACGCGATCATCGGCAACTAAACGGGCCTTATCTTGTTGAATCAATTCCAGCGCTGCTTCGGTTTTACCAATCCCGGCATCTCCAGTAATCAACACACCTAAGCCATACACGTCAATCAAAACGCCGTGTACACTCTCGCGGGGTGATAATTGGCCACCCAAATAGTAAGTCATATTCGATAAAATACGCGACGATGTCAGAGTTGACGTCAAAATTGGAATATGTGCCTCTTCCGCTGCTTGCTTTAACTCGTCACTGATAGGCAACCCCGTTGACACCACAAAAGCTGGGGTCGTCACATCGGCCATCCGGCGATAAACCATCAAGAGTTCATCGTGTCCCATCCGTTCAGAAAAGGATGTTTCAGTAATCCCAAGCAATTGCACACGTTCGGGCGCATAATAATTAAAATACCCTGTCATTTCTAGGCCAGGTCGGGAAATATCGGCGGTTGTAATTGGCCGATCTAAATACTGCTCCCCAGACACAATCTCTAACTTGGTATGATCAACCAACTGTTTTACTGTCACTGAATTCTGTATCATACTACTATCTTTCTCAATCTATTTATACATCAGAGGTCAAGATTGTATTCACAATCGATAACACAATGGCCATTAAAATTGCCCAGCCAAAACCGGCAAACGTAAAACCACCTACCAACCATGCCGTCATTTCTAATAGCAACGCATTAATAACAATCGTAAATAAACCAAAAGTCATGATGTTGAGTGGCAACGTTAAGAGTAATAATACTGGCTTAATCAGCATGTTTAGCAGTGCCAATACAAAGGCCGCCCCTAGAGCCGTCAGCCAGTTCTCAACGCTAAAACCGCTAGGAAATAGCGCGGCTGTCACCATAAAGACAATCATCGTGGTGACTAATCTTGCGATAAATGGCATAGGCCCCTCCAGTCAATCGTGTAAGCGCTTTAAACATTGATATAAAGCATCTTATCGGAAACGTTATAAATTTATTATACCAAATATTTAAATATGATGAGTAGAAAAAATGACTGAACGGGTTGTTCAGTCATTTTTCTGCCATCATTGTCACAAAACTGAGCGCAATGATGGGAAGTATATATTAAATAAAGTAGTTGTAACCAGGGTTTAATTCAATAATTTTACCTGTACGCTTATAAACGATCCACTCGGCAATATCGATGGTATAGTCACCGATACGCTTCAAGTACCCAGCAATCACCAAATAATCAGCCGCTGAATCGACAAGTTCTGGATCATCTTTCATGCCTTTTACGGAATCCAAACGAACCTTCGCTGCCCGATTTGACCATGATTGGTTTTCTTCAGCGATTGTTTCCGCGCCTAAAGCGTCATTTTTAACGTAGTAATCCATCACACGAGAAACCATCGTTGCCACTTGTTCACCGATTTCACCCAATTCTTTTTCGACACTGGCAATATGCTTAGTGCCTTTCACACGAATCGTTGAATTGGCAATGTTACGCGCTTGATCACCCATACGTTCTAGAACTGATACAGCCTTTAAAATCGTCACGATTTCACGCAAATCAGTCGTCACGGGTTGATACAACGCGATCATTTCAAATGTCTTCTTTTCAATGGCTGCTTCGCGTTCATTAATCTTATGATCATTTTCCAAAATGGCTTTCGCCCCTTCACGATCATGATCGACAAATGATTGCACTGCCTTTTGAATGGTTTGGGCGACAAGCATCCCCATTTCTGTAAATGAATTATCTAAGTCAGCTAATTCTTCATCAAATAAACGTCGCATATTGTTTCTCCTTTATGCTTAGCCAAAACGGCCACTGATGTAATCTTGTGTTTCTTGGCGCTGTGGGTTTAAGAAGATGTTTTTCGTGGCATCCACTTCAATCAAATTACCACTTAGGAAAAAGGCCGTGCGATCTGATAGACGTGATGCTTGAGACATCGAATGGGTCACAATAATCATCGCATAATCATTTCTTAAATTCAACAACGTTTCTTCAATGTTGTGACTTGATACGGGATCCAAAGCTGATGTTGGTTCATCTAACAGCAACAACTCTGGTGAGGTAGCCAGCACACGAGCAATCGATACACGTTGCTGTTGGCCACCTGATAAGCCTAACGCTGACTTATGCAAATCATCTTTCACTTCATCCCAAACGGATGCTTGACGTAGCGCTTTTTCAACGGCTTCATCTAGCACCGTTTTATCGCGAACACCGTCTAAGCGCAACCCAAAGATGACATTTTCATAGATTGAAAATGGAAATGGATTAGGTTGTTGGAAGACCATCCCAATGCGCTTACGCAACTCAACTGTATCAGTTGTTGGGGCATAAATATTGGTGCCATTACAGTCAAATGTCCCTGTGACTGTAATGTTATCTTCCAAATCATGCATTCGGTTTAACGCCCGCAAATAAGTGGACTTTCCTGATCCAGAAGGGCCAATGAGCGCCGTAATGCCTTTTTCTGGAAATGAGAGGTTAATGCCATGCAAGGCCTCTTTTTTACCGTACCATAATTTCACATCGCGCGTTTCAAGAATATTCTTTTGTGTACTCTCTGTCATCCGAAGTTCCCCGATATATAATCATTTGTTAGCGCAACTTTTGGTCGTGTAAAGATTTTACGTGTTAAATCATATTCAATGACTTTTCCCATGTGGAAGAACGCCGTGTAATCACTGATACGCGCTGCTTGTTGCATGTTGTGCGTCACGATAATGATCGTATACTTGTTTTTCAACTCAAGCAGTGTGTCTTCAACTTGTGCTGACGAAATTGGGTCAAGCGCACTTGACGGTTCATCAAGCAACAAAATATCTGGCTTCAATGCCAATGCACGAGCAATCACCAATCGTTGAGCTTGTCCACCTGACAAAGCAAGGGCTGACTTGTTTAATTCATCTTTCACTTCATCCCACAAAGCAGCTTGACGCAAACTCGTTTCAACAATTTCGTCTAATTCTTGCTTATTCGTCATCCCACGTTGTGTCAACGCAAAGGTAATGTTGTTATAAATTGACTTTGCAAACGGATTTGGGCGTTGGAATACCATGCCAATATGGCGGCGCATTTCGTACACATCAATCGCTTTTGTGTTAATATCAACACCGCGATACATAATGTTTCCTTTAACCGTGGCCACGCCATCGTTCATCCGGTTCAAAGACCGTAAAAAGGTTGATTTACCGGAACCAGAGGCCCCGATTAAACTCGTGATTTTGTAACGTTCAAACGATAAATCACCTTCACTCAAGGCCAAGTTATCACCATAATAAACTTGCAAATCATGTGTTGACAATGCAATTTCATGCTTTTCCGGTGACATCTTATAAATATAACGTTCAGGTGCCTCATCTGAAATAAATTCACTGACTGGTTTTAAATCAATCGTATTTGCCATTTTTTCTCCATAAAGCCTACAATCAGGCTGTCTTATTGCCTCGCAACTGACTGTGACAACTGTTTCTTGCAATTAACTCACATTAAGCACTGGTAAGCTTTTTGTGCAACTTTGTACCCAGCTTACGTGCACTGAAGTTAAACAATAAGACAACAATGATCAACACTGCTGAGGAACCAGCAGAAACTGCACTCACGTCGGGCATGATGCCTTCAGAATTAATTTTCCAAATGTGCACCGCCAAGGTTTCGGCCGGACGCATTGGGTTTAACGGACTAGAAATGTTGAACGGATTCCAGTCACTGAAGTTCAAAGCTGGGGCTGATTGTCCCGCTGTATAAATCAAAGCCGCCGCTTCACCAAACACACGGCCGGCAGACAAGACAACACCGGTAACAATTGAAGGTACCGCTGCTGGTAAGATGACATGAATCACTGTTTCCCAGCGTGATAGTCCCAATGCTGAGCCAGCTTCACGTTGTAAGTTTGGAATTTGTGCCAAACTGGTTTCAATTGAGCGTGTTAACAAAGGTAAGTTGAAGAATGTCAACGCAATCGCGCCAGACAAAATTGAAAAGCCAAAATGGAATTTCACGACGAACAACAAGAAACCAAACAAACCGACAACAACTGATGGCAATGAACTCAAAATTTCGATTGCTGTCCGAACCATGGTTGTCAAAGGTCCCTTGCGGGCATATTCATTCAAGTAAATTGCCGCAGCTAAAGCGATTGGAAAACTAATCGCCATCGCTAATACTAATAAGTAAAATGAGTTAAACAATTGTACGCCAATACCACCGCCAGCTTCAAAGGCTTTGGCTGGTGCCGTTAAGAAATGCCATGACAAGTGTGGTACGCCACGAACTAAAATAAAGGCGAGCATGGTCGCTAAGATTAGCGCAACAATCCCAGAAATCATATAAATGATGCCTGTGGCGATTTTATCAGCAGTTTTTGCATTCATTATTTCATTTCCCCTTTGCGTCCGATAGCCCGCACAATCAAGTTAAAGACAAGTGACATCAATAGCAAGATCATGGCCAAAGTCCACAAGACATTATTTTGTAGTGAGCCCATAACCGTGTTACCCATTCCCATCGTCAAGACAGATGTCAAGGTTGAGGCTGGTGAAATCAAGTTTTGTGGCATCAATGCCGCATTACCAATCACCATTTGTACGGCTAAGGCTTCACCAAACGCACGCGCCATACCGAAGACAATCGCTGTTAAGATACCTGGTGTAGCCGCACGCAAGATCACTTTATAAATCATTTGCCAACGGGTTGCCCCAATTGCCAAAGCTGATTCACGGTAATGACGTGGGACTGACTTCAACGTATCCACTGTCATTGACGTAATCGTTGGTAAGATCATGACGAATAACACAATGGTACCCGATAGGATACCAAACCCTGATCCACCAAACACTGTCCGAATAAATGGCACAACCACTGTTAAGCCGATGAAACCATAAACAACTGATGGAATACCAACCAGCAATTCAATAATTGGTTGCATGATTTTTGTACCACGCTTTTGCGCAATTTCAGTCATAAATAATGCCGTCCCAATTGCAAATGGTGTGGCAACAATTGCGGCTAAAAACGTCACCAAGAACGAGCCCATAATCATTGGCATCGCCCCGACATAAGGCTGCTTTGTTTGTGGATTAATCACTGATGGATTCCAAGTTGTGCCAAAGAGGAATCCTTTCACACTGACACCATCTTGGAAAAATGTTGATAGTCCACGACTCATAACGAAAGCAAAAATTGAAACGACCACAAGCACGATCAAGGCCAACGCAGACAAACTAATTGCCTGCCCCATTGCGTCTTGCTTCGTTGATTCTGACTTTTGCATCAACTTTTTTGTAATGTTATCCATTTTATCTCCAAAGTATTTGACGAGTGGTTACCCACTGTCTACTATATTTCAAATGCTGTTCTGATCTGACGTATGCATGATAACTACACGTCAGATTATTTTTTTATGATCTGGCCATCGACTTGACGGATAACTTGCATATCATGAACTGAGATATACCCTAGCTTTGGCACCAAAGTTTTTTGTATTTTTTCTGATGATAAATAATCCAAGAACTTGGCGACCTGCTTAGATGGGTTCCCCTTCGTATACACGTGCTCATACGACCAAATCGGATAGCGACCAGTGATGACATTGCTGTTAGTTGGCTTGACATGGTTAATTGTCGGTGCCACAACAGTATTGTTGATGTACCCAAAGGCTGCATAAGAGATAGCGCCAGGTGTTGTCGCAACAATTGACCGCACCATACCAGATGAATCTTGTTCTTGCGCTGAAGTACTCTTATCGCCCATCAAACCAAACTTTTCAAAGGTTGCCCGTGTCCCTGAGCCCGCTGCACGATTGATAATCACAATTGGCAAATCATGCCCACCGACTTGACGCCAGTTCTTGACTTTACCTGTGAAAATCTCACGTAGTTGCTGGGTGCTCAAGTTGGTCACCCCATTTTCTTTATTTAATAACGGTGTAATGCCGACAACAGCCACTTGATGATCGACTAGCTTAGTCGCATCAATTCCTGACTTTTCTTCGGCAAATACATCAGCGTTTCCTAAATCAACCGCGCCTTGTGCAACTTGACTTAGACCGGTACCCGTACCGCCACCCTGCACATTGACAAATGTTCCAAGATTAGCTTTCGTGTACTCTTCTCCGGCAGCTTCTACCAATGGTTGTAAGGCCGTTGAACCGACAGCCGTGATTGATGTGCCTGATGCACTTTTATCACGTGTAATGTAACCTGCGCCAATGGCCGCAATAAGACCCACGATGACGACTGTTGATACAATCATCCCGCGATGTGATTTCGACATGTTGATGCCTCCCAAGATTTAACTACAATAACTACTACTCTCCTATTATCTTAAAGTTTTGTAAATGTCATCGCGGGTGAATGTAAAGATTGTGTCAAGAAATATTTACAAAGGTAACGTCACACTGATTGTTGTGCCCACCGCAACTTGTGATTGTACTTTAATTTCACCATTGTGCTTATTAACAATTTCATTAACAATGGCTAAGCCTAAGCCTGTGCCACTAGCAATTTTGCGTTGTCGTGATTCATCCCCACGATAAAAACGTTCAAAAATTCGGGATTGTTGATTCGTCGGAATCCCGATGCCCGTATCTTTAACATTTAACTGCCAATGCTGATGATCCTTGTAAGCCGTCACGTGAATGTCCCCACCTTGGACGTTATATTTCACTGCATTAACAATCAAGTTTTGTAAAATCATTTCCACGTCTGTTTTGAGACCACGAATGATAAAATCATCAGGCACGTCATTGCGCAATTGCACGGCTTTAGTCTCCGCCAATGGCATCACATGCTGCCATTGTTCGGCCACCATATCATGAATCACTAACTCCGTCTGTACAGCCTCTCGCTTTTGTTGCACACGTGATAATGAGAGAATATCATTGACCAATGACGATAGCCGTTTGGCTTCCTGCGCCACAATAGCCAAAAACATCTCCCGCGTGGCTTGATCTGCGCCGGCCGGTCCTTGTAATGTTTCGATAAAACCCGTAATCGCCGTTAGCGGTGTTTTTAGCTCATGAGACGCATTCGCCAAAAAGTCAGACTGCATCCGCTCAACTTGTAAGACCGATGTTAAGTCATAAATAATGATCATGACTTCCGCATGTTTCAGATTACCTTGATGATACAAAGTGCTAACTTCGTACTGTTTCATATCGCCATTAATTTGTAAATTCAAAATCGATTGTTGATTTTTTTGCGTATTAAACGTTTGGGTAATCAGCTCAGAGAGCGTGAACTGTCGAATCACCATACTTTCGGCAATCGGCGTTTCAGGGCGTTGAATGCCCAACAGGTCAGCCGCCGTTTCATTAAACACATCAATGGTATGGGCGCGATTAATATTAATCACCCCAACTGGTAAACTCGCTAGCAATGAACGATAGTTCGTCACATCACGTTGTGCAGTTTGACGTGCTTGTTCGATCTGATGTTGCATCACATTAAATTGCTTGATCAAGGCGTAATAAGGCGATCCTGGTTCTGCCAACACGCCTCTTGGGGTCTCACCAGCAACCGTATCGGCCATCCGTTTTTCCATCACTGTTAATTCTTGTTGTTGGCGATTTTCCCAAAAATTAGCCCATAGTACAATGACAAAAGTTGCCAAAGTAATAATTAAAACAAGCAACAGCCACTGTCTTAAATGGAGCTGCAATAAACTACTCACGACGCCACAGAATACAAAATTGATAAACCAAAACGATAGAAATTTTAATATTTTTTTTGTCATTACCTTACTCCAATATCTCTATCATAACAAAAAAGCCCGCTGACGCGGACTTTGAAAAATGACTTAAATTAGTTTTTTGTAACCTTACCTGACGCATCACGTGTGACTTTCATATCCGTCAAACCAATGTAACCCAGCTTTGGTACGATTGACTTTTGTACTTCCTTAGTTGTGAAGTAATCCAAGAATGCCTTAGTGGCACCTGTCGCGTCACCCTTTGTATACATATGTTCGTATGCCCAAATTGGCCATGAATTGTCTTCAACATTCTTTGTATCAGGCGTTACCTTATCAATGTTAAGTGCCTTGATACCAGAAGCATCCAAGTAAGCAAAGGCTAGGTATGAAATAGCCCCTGGTGTGGTTGACACAATCTTTTGAACTGTACCGTTAGAATCTTGCTCTGTTGCTTGAACAGCATTTTGACCATCCAACACGTTCTTTTCAAAGACAGCACGTGTCCCTGAACCAGTCGCACGGTTAACCACAACGATCTTTTCGTCTTTACCGCCCACTTCTTTCCAGTTCGTAATCTTACCAGTGAAGATGTCACGCAATTGTGTCTTTGACAAATTTGACACTTGGACATCTGCGTTCACGACTGGTGCAATACCAACAACTGCGACTTTGTGATCCTTCAACTTAGAAGCATCAACACCAGACTTTTCTTCAGCAAAGACGTCCGAGTTACCGATTTGTGCTGAGCCACTAGCAACTTGACTCAAACCAGCACCTGAACCACCACCTTGAACTGTCACTGTCACACCAGGATTTTTTTGTTGGAATGACGTTGCAACTTGTTCCGCTAATGGTTGCAAGGCCGTCGATCCCAAGGCAAGCACCTTACCACTGAGGTTAGAAGTGGCTGTTTTTTGTGTGGCCTGCTTGGTTGTGCTCTTATTTGAATTGGCATACAATGCCACACCTGCTGCGATAACGACAACACCGCCGATAACACCGACAACTGCTTTGTTCATGAGTAATTCTCCCTTGTCTAAGGCTTCATTGAAGCGTATGTAGTGTAAACTTGGTTGTAGTAGTGGCTCTTGGGTGCCAGTCCTTGTTTACAAGTTATATACTACCGACGCTGTGTCAAAGAACTAGGCACAAACCTGTCATCGTTATGTAAATCATTGTAAAGTCATCTTTACGCAGTTAGACCACCATCGTGTAGCCGAAACCACGAACCGTTTTTAGGAGCACCGGCGACTTCGGGTTGGCTTCAATTTTTTCCCGTAAATTACTAATATGCATGTCGACCATACGGCTTTCACCCGTGTATTCATAGCCCCAGACCGCCGTTAAAATCGTTTCACGATCAATGACCCGTCCAATACGTTGGGCAAAATAGAGCAATAATTCATATTCTCGTGGCGTCAACGTCAAAATTTTATCAGCCTTAGTCACAACCTTTTTATTATCATCAATCACCAGATCCTGAATCTTAATGACATCCGCTTCTTCAGAGACTTGATGATCAACTTGTGAACGACGTAATACCGCCTTTAAACGCGCGATAACTTCTCTTGGGCTAAACGGCTTAGTAATATAATCATCTGCTCCAAGTTCTAGACCAAACACCCGATCAAATTCATCCCCTTTAGCAGTGACCAAAATCACTGGAGTACTAATCTTATCTTGACGTAAGGTTTTCAAAACCGTCATGCCATCCATGCCTGGTAACATCAAATCTAGCAAAATAGCATCGAATTGCTGTTGACTGGCTAATTGATAAGCCGTCTGGCCATCTTCTGCCACTGTGACGTCATAATTATTCTCTTCCAGGTTATATTGCAATAACGTTGAAATTGCTGCTTCATCATCCACTACTAAAATTTTTGTCATGATCCCAACACATCTTTTTTAATTAGGCAGATTGCAAGAAATAACTTGAACGAATTTAGTGACGTAGATTAAGTAAGAAGATCTCGATTGGTGTAT
>NZ_BMWM01000012.1 GCF_014651235.1 Leuconostoc lactis KCTC 3528 = DSM 20202
ACACCAATCGAGATCTTCTTACTTAATCTACGTCACTAAATTCGTTCAAGTTATTTCTTGCAATCTGCCATATCGAATGAAAGAAAGGGCTGTGTACCCGTAAGGGTACCGACAATTAAAATGACAGAAAATAACGAATTACCAGAAGAAAATGTTGTACCAACACCAAACACAGACGACATTGAAAAGTCATGGTTCGTTGTGCACACGTATTCAGGTTATGAACACAAAGTGAAGGCTAACTTGGAATCACGTACACAAACAATGGGTATGACGGAACAAATTTTCCGTATTTTGGTGCCAGAACAAGAAGTCACAACGATTCAAGATGGTGAAGCCAAGACTTCAGTTGAAAATGACTTCCCAGGGTATGTGTTGGTTGAAATGGCTACGCCACAAGACTACAACATGACAGATGAAGCTTGGTACGTTGTCCGTAACACGCCAGGTGTGACTGGTTTCTTGGGCTCGCACGGTGCCGGATCAAAGCCAAATTCTTTGTTGCCTGAAGAAGTTGATTTGTTGATGAAGCGAATGGGGATGGTCACACGTGAAGTGGTTGACCTTGATGTTGAAGTTGGGCAAATCGTTAAAATTATTGCTGGCCCATTTTCAGGCATGGAAGGCACAGTTGTCAGTGTGGATGCGGAAAAGCAAACACTTGAAGCAACGGTGGAAGTCTTTGGTCGTGAAACACCAACAGAATTGGATTTTGCCGATGTCGACACGGTCTTGGACGAAGCCTAAATAAAAGTATTGCAATTTGCTTTATTTTTTAATATAATGTATTGGTATGCCATCGGCATACGTGGGAGTAGCACTCAAGCTACGTCTACCACAACACGAGGAGGAAAAAATCGTGGCTAAAAAAGTTACACAAGTAGTTAAGCTACAAATTGCCGCTGCTAAAGCAACACCAGCACCACCTGTTGGTCCAGCTTTGGGACAAGCCGGCATTAACATCGCGCAATTCACAAAGGAATTTAACGCGCGTACTGCAGACCAAGCAGGTTCAATCATTCCGGTTGAAATCTCTGTTTTCGATGATCGTTCATTCGAATTCGTGACAAAGACACCACCTGCTGCTGATCAATTGCGTAAGATCGTTGGTAAGGGTTCAGGTGAACCTAACACTAAGAAGGTCGGAAACGTTACTTTGGATCAAATCCGTGCAATTGCTGAAAACAAGATGGCTGACTTGAACGCCAACGACTTGACAGCTGCGATGCGTATGATCGAAGGTACAGCACGTTCAATGGGTGTTACTGTTGATGGTGTTGACTTGACTGTTGAAGGTACAGCAATCAAGGAGGACGCAGAATAATGACTCAAAAGCATGGTAAGAAGTACGCCGCAGCCTTAGCAAAGGTTGACGCTGAAAAGAACTACGCCTTGAACGATGCCGTGGCATTGGTTAAGGAAATTGATTACGCTAACTTCGACGCATCAGTTGAAGTTGTCTTCAACTTGAACGTTGACACACGTCAAGCCGACCAACAATTGCGTGGCGCTGTTGTGTTGCCAAACGGTACAGGTAAGGACAAGAAGGTTATCGTCTTTGCACAAGGTGACAAGGCTAAGGAAGCGGAAGCTGCTGGGGCCGATGTTGTTGGTGCTGCTGACTTGGTTGCACAAATCCAAGGTGGCTGGTTAGACTTTGACACAGCTATTGCGACACCTGACATGATGGCCCAAGTTGGTCGTGTTGCCCGTGTATTGGGACCTAAGGGCTTGATGCCAAACCCTAAGACTGGTACTGTGACAATGGACGTAACTAAGGCTGTTTCAGATGCCAAGGGTGGTCAAGTGACATACCGTACAGACCGTGACGGAAACGTTGCTGTACCTGTTGGTCGTGTTTCATTTGAAGATGGTAAGTTGGCTGAAAACATCAAGACAATTGCTGAAACTGTTTTGAAGGCTCGTCCAGCTGCTGTTAAGGGCACATACGTACAACACGTATCAATTGCCTCAACATTTGGCCCATCAGTAACATTGGACATCAACACATTGTAAAATTTGACGATATCAACTTGGTTTGATATAATCATTTAAGTGAATTAAATCATTTTGCCTAAGACTCAGGTGGTACTTGTACCTTAATATCCTGCCGAGGAAGTTTTAAAAAAACTTTTCCCGTGCGTCTTTTGGTGCACGGGATTTCTTTTGCAAAATAATATTAAGGAAGGAGAATCACATATCATGAGTGAAAAAGCTATTGCGCTTAAGGCACAAAAGGTTGAAGAAGTTGCTGAACAATTCAAGAACGCTGCTTCAGTAGTTGTGGTCGATTCTCGTGGATTGACAGTTGCGCAATCAACAGAATTGCGTCAACAATTACGTGAAGAAGGCGTGTCTCTTGAAGTGATCAAGAACAAGATTTTGACACGTGCTGCTGAAAAAGCTGGTTTTGCTGAATTGAACGACATCTTTGTCGGTCCTTCAGCCGTAGCCTTCTCAAGTGAAGACGCTATTGCGCCATCACGTATCTTGAAGAAGTTTGCTGACACCAACGAAAAGTTGGAAATCAAGGGTGGTGTTGTTGACGGCAACATCGCTAACTTGGACGACATCAACAAGTATGCATCTTTGCCATCACGCGAAGGTTTGCTTGGTCAATTGATGGCCGAATTCCAATTCTCAATCCGTTCATTTGCATATGCTGTTAAGGCTGTGCAAGAGAAGTTGGAAGAAGAAGGTGGCGAAGCTGCTGCACCTGCTGCTGAAGAAGCACCAGTGGCGGAAGCTGCAGCCGAAGAAGCACCATCTGCTGAATAATCAGCAACAAGTTTTACTAACGACAACATCAAAACAAAAATTTGGAGGATTTAATCATGGCTTTTGATAAAGACGCGATTATCGCATCATTGAAGGATGCAACAATCTTGGATTTGGCTGAATTGGTTTCAGCAATCGAAGAAGAATTTAACGTTTCAGCAGCAGCTCCTGTAGCAGCAGCTGGTGCAGCTGACGGCGCAGCCGCAGCAAAGACAGACTTCGACGTAGAATTGACTTCAGCAGGTTCTGCTAAGGTTAAGGTTATCAAGGCAGTTCGTGAAGCAACTGGTCTTGGATTGAAGGAAGCTAAGGACTTAGTTGACAACGCACCTTCAATCGTTAAGGAAGGTCTTGACGAAGCAGCCGCTAACGAATTGAAGGCAGCTTTGGAAGAATCTGGCGCATCAGTAACTTTGAAGTAATTTCATTTGATGAAATAACGGATTGGTTATCATCACACC
This sequence comes from Leuconostoc lactis KCTC 3528 = DSM 20202, assembly GCF_014651235.1. Classification (GTDB taxonomy): domain Bacteria; phylum Bacillota; class Bacilli; order Lactobacillales; family Lactobacillaceae; genus Leuconostoc; species Leuconostoc lactis. Next base: position 3,240 of record NZ_BMWM01000012.1, read on the forward strand.
AATCGGTGTGGGATATGATTCGCAATATTAAAAGAGGTGCTTCGGTACTTCTTTTTTTGTACATAAACTTAAGGAGTCGTTATGACCACATCAAATGAAAAAATTGGCGGTGAAATGTATTTCACTGCGAATCCGAATTCTGAGCATCATTTCCAAAATTTTGATTTTGACCTGTTGGGGAATACCTTACACTTTACAACCGATAGCGGCGTTTTTTCTAAGTCGACGGTTGATTTTGGGACGCGTACGATGTTGGATGCCCTAGATAAAACAACCCTAACTGACGGGAAGGTACTAGATCTCGGTACTGGTTATGGTCCAGTGGGGGTTGCTATCGCGAAAAAATATCAACGGCCAGTGGACATGGTTGATGTCAATGAACGGGCGTTGGCTTTAGCACAACAAAACGCCAAGCAAAATGGGGTTGACCAGTTGGTATCCGTTTTCCAATCAGATATTTATCAACAAATCACGGATCAATATGCCTTGATTTTAACGAATCCACCGATTCGTGCCGGTAAAGAGGTGGTCACGGCGATGTTACAAGATGCTGTACACCATTTAGTACCAGGTGGTAAATTAATTGCTGTTTTACAGAAAAAGCAAGGGGCGCCTTCAGCACAAAAAAATATGTTGGCAGCCTTTGGAAATGCAAAAATTATTGCGAAAAACAAAGGTTACTATATTTTGGAGAGCACTTATGAGCCAGATACCTACATTTAGTGATGCGCAGATTGATTATTTTATGCAGGTGGCGCTAAACGAGGCCAAACTAGCCGCTAATGAAGGCGAAGTACCGATTGGCGCGGTGATTGTGAAAGATAATCAAATTGTGGCACGGGCGCATAACCATCGTGAAGCCCATCAGCTTGCCACAGCGCATGCCGAGTTACTCGCAATTGAAGCGGCTAACGATGCGTTACAATCTTGGCGTTTAGAAGACACGGCGTTATTTGTCACGCTTGAACCTTGTATTATGTGCGCTGGGGCGATCATTAATGCACGCGTCCCAGTGGTCTATTATGGTGCCGATGACGCCAAAGGTGGTGCGACACGTTCGTTGTATCAGTTGTTGGAAGATGAACGCTTGAATCATCGGGTTGTTGTCCATCCGCAGGTCCGCGGTGATGAGGGTGGGGCGCTGTTACAAGATTTCTTTGGCCAAATTAGAGCGCAACGGAAACGCAATAAAAAATCGCAAACATTGTAACGCCCATATTAATAATTTCGTAGTATAATAGCATCAGACTTATTAAAAGAGGCAAAATTTACATGCAAAATCCTAATGCTTGGCGTCTCGACCAAGAGTATTTAGCAATTGTTGACGATTTATTACAACACGAAGAAGTGCAACAACTCGCACAATATACACAACACCATTTTTCTAACCGGTTACGGCACTCTATCTCAGTTTCTTATCAATCTTACGTGATTGCCAAAAAAATTGGCGCTGATGCAACGGCGACGGCACGTGCCGGATTGTTACATGATCTTTTTTACTACGATTGGCGTGTGACGAAGTTTGAAGCGGGTTCACATGCTTATGTCCACCCACGTATTGCGCTTCAAAATGCCAAAAAGCTAACGTCTATTAGTGATAAAGAAGCGGATATCATTGTTAAGCACATGTTTGGTGCCACCATTGCGCTACCAAAGTACCGCGAAAGCTGGATTGTTTCAATCGTCGATGATTTCGCAGCGGTCAACGAATATTTGGTACCCAAGGCTTACTTAACTTACTTTAAGTGGCAAGCCAAGGTGACGAAGAAAGTGGCTGAAGTGTTTGCTTAAAGCAAAAAAATTAGATATAATAGAAAAGCAGGCAAGCGTCGACTCTCGAACCGGGTCAGGACAGGAATGTAGCAGCCCTAAGGTTGTTCGATGTTGTGCTTGTGTACATATTGACCGCATAGCGGTCTTTTTTTGTAAGTTAGCGTTGTAATTTGCAAAAAAAAGTTCCTCAGGAGGGGGTAACAGTGGCATATCAAGCATTATATCGGGTTTACCGACCACGGACGTTTGATGACATGATTGGTCAAGAAGTTATCACACAAACACTTAAGAATGCGATTGAAACAGAGCAGACAGGCCATGCCTATCTTTTTTCTGGGCCACGTGGAACAGGGAAGACATCCGCGGCTAAAATATTTGCGCGCGAAGTCAATGGGATTGATCCGCAAACGGATGATGCCCAAATTCCCGATATTGTAGAATTTGATGCGGCGTCTAATAGTCGCGTTGAAGATATGCGCGATATTTTGGCGAACGTGGATTATGCACCGATTGAAGCGAAATACAAGGTTTACATCATTGATGAAGTGCATATGTTGTCAAACAGTGCCTTTAATGCTCTTCTAAAGACGCTTGAAGAACCACCGGCAAATGTGAAGTTCATTTTGGCGACCACCGAGCCGCAAAAAGTGCCCGTGACGATTTTGTCACGGACACAGCGTTTTGAATTTAAACGGATTGCGACAGATGCCATTCAGGCACGGTTAGCCGATATTTTAACGCAACGTCAGGTCGCTTATGATGACGATGCGTTACGCATTATTGCCAACGTGGCAGAAGGTGGCATGCGAGATGCGTTGTCGATTTTGGATCAGGTGATGGCGTATGGCACAGATCGGGTGACGGTCGATAACGCCTTACAGGTCACTGGTTCGACAACAACAGCCCAACTATTGGCCTACATGGTCGCTGTTAGTCAAGGGGATACGCCAAAAGGGCTCCAGATTTTACATGATATTCTACTTGCCGGCAAAGATGCCCAACGTTTTGTGGTTGATGTGTTAGGCTTATTGCGCGATGTGATGATGACAAATGTCGCGCCTGATTTGATTAAAACAGCGATTGCTGTGACTGATCTTACGGCATTGGCCCAACAATTATCGGCTGAACGCATTCAACAGATGATGGTGATTCTAGATGACATTCAGCAACAGCTCATGCAAACGATGCAAAGTGATGTGTATTTAGAATTGCTCACGGTTAAACTGGCGATGACGGCTGCACCGCAAGCACCAGCGTCAGTCCAGTCAAGTGAAACAGTAACACCTGCACAACCCGTCAAAGTTGCACCACAAGTGGTTGCAGCGCAACCAACGTCAACACCAACACCAACGGTAACAGTTGAGACTGTACCATCAACGCCTACGCCAGTGCCACCAACATTGGCAACGCCACCAGTTGCACAACCAGTGGTAACTGCTGCGCCAACTGAAGAAGCAGCCGCTGCCAACCAGTTGTGGGCGCGTACGGGGCAAAATGCGGTCTTTGCCGTCTTACAAAAAGCGAAGCGGGAGACGCTTAGTCGCGTGAAGGCTGCTTGGTCAGACTTGATTAGTCAATTTGGTGTTGCTGAACAGGCCTTACTGACGATTGCCGCCCCGGTAGCTGCAAGTGAGGAAGGGCTTGTTTTAGCGTTTGATTTTCCACCTTTATTGGCACAAGCTTTACAAGATGCCGCCTTGCAAACAAAATTGCGGACAGCGCTGGCTGCACAACAATTGCCAACAGAAATGGTGTTGATTACCCAAGATAGCTGGCAACAAGAACGCTCTGATTATGTCGCGCAGTTAAAGGCGGGGACGACTCAACCTTTGAATTTGGCGGATATACCGAGAGTGAGCCAAACAACCACGACCCAGTCGCAAAGTGCACCGACACCAGAGCAAGCGGGGCTTGTGGAACCAGCGATCGTCGCTGAAGCTAAGAAATTGTTTGGCGCCGATATTGTGCATGTGATTGATTAATAGAGAAAGGATTGGCTGTGATAGCCTTGTACCATTATGGAATATCCAGAACCGATTGCAAAATTAATAGCAAGCTATACAAAATTACCAGGTATTGGGCAAAAAACAGCCACACGTCTGGCTTTTTATACCTTAGGTATGGCAGAAGATGATGTGATTGATTTCTCTAAAGCGCTCGCTTCTGCTAAAAATGATCTGACCTTCTGTGAGGTGTGTGGCAATATTACGGAAAAGTCAATCAATCCGTGCGTGATTTGTCAGGATCCGTCGCGTGACCAAACGACTGTTTTTGTGGTTGAGCATGCGCGTGATGTGATGGCGATGGAAAATACGCGTGATTATCACGGCTTATATCACGTGCTCAATGGTGTGATTTCACCGAGTTCCGGCACAGGACCAGAAGACATTAACTTGCCTAGTTTAATTCGGCGATTATCTGAACATCAAGAAATTAACGAAGTGATTGTCGGTACAAATGTCAACGCCGAAGGTGAAGCCACAGCGATGTATCTCGCACGGTTGCTAAAGCCCGCGGGGATTAAAGTAACTCGTTTGGCGCACGGTTTGGCAGTGGGATCAGATATTGATTATGCGGACCAATTGACGTTGATTAAAGCAGTACAAGGACGAACAGAATTATGATATTTCGTAAAAAGAAAGTAAATCTGCGACAAACTTATGACCAGGCCCTCGTTTTTCAAATTGATAAAGCCAAGATTGACTGGGATACGGCCCAAAATTCGGAAGAAGCATTGTTAGATGGCCAAGTCAATGTGCGGTTAATTCAAGCGCAAACTGCCCTGACAAAGGCCAAATTTAATTATCTCTATCGTGAAGCACGCCGCCGCAAGACAGTTGGGCATATGCAAACCCATGTCCTGAAAACTGATCGCATTTAATGTCAGTTAGGGTACTGCCACGATAAACAAAAAGGACAACAAGACACATGACGAAACCGCTATTTATTACTTTTGAAGGACCGGAAGGTGCGGGTAAGACAAGCGTCTTACAGGCACTGGTGGCTGAATTACAACCGCAGCTTGGTGAGGCACTGGTGACGACACGAGAACCTGGTGGCAATCCAATTTCTGAAGCCATTCGTGCGATTCTGCAACCAGCAGAAGATAATGGCATGGATGACCGCACAGAAGCCTTATTGTATACAGCAGCGCGCCGGCAACACTTGGTATCCGTCGTTTTGCCAGCACTTGAAGCAGGTAAAGTAGTGATTTCTGATCGTTACGTGGATAGTTCGTTGGCCTATCAAGGCGGTGGTCGTGGCCTCGGTGTCGATCATATTTGGCAAATTAATCAGTTTGCCATTGATGGCTTAATGCCTGATCTAACGATTTATTTTGATGTACCGGCCGAAGTTGGTTTGGCACGCGTGATGGCCAATCGTCAAGATAAGATTGACCGTTTGGATAAGGAATCGTTAGCCTTTCATCAAGCGGTGCGAGAGACTTATTTAGCCCTGCAACGTGATTTTTCTGATAGAATTAAATTAATTGATGCGACACAACCGCTAGAACAGGTCATTGCAGAGACACGCACATTGCTATTTGACATCATAGCATCGCGAAAGGAGTCATCATTATGAAATTAGTGACAGCTATTGTTCAAGACAAGGATGCAACCAAGCTTAGTAACGCTTTCGTCAAAGCTGATATTCGGGCGACACGCTTAACGACAACGGGTGGGTTCCTCCGTTCAGGTAACACCACTTTCTTGATTGCCATTGAAGATGCACGCGTCCAAGAAACGTTGGACATTATTCAAGAAGTGTCACAAACACGGAAACAATTTATGGTACCGCCAGTGAATTTAGATGCTGGTGGTGAACAAATCGGGATTTATCCGATTGAAGTTGAAGTCGGTGGCGCGACTGTTTATACGCAAAATATTGAATCATTCCATCAGTTCTAATGACACCGGAATTTATTACAACCGCAGAAAAGGTGTATCCGCAACAGATCACCCATTTTAAACAACTGATTGCGACAAATCAGCTCAGTCATCTGTATCTCTTTGTCGGCCCAAGCCAGCCAGAAAAGCTGGCTTTTTCGCGTTATTTGGCTTGGCTTATGGCTGGCGCGGATGAACGTCAGGCTATCCGGATCATGGCGGATGATCATCCCGATGTCAAAATTACGCAACCCAGCCTACCCAAAAGTGGGACAGGGACCAAGCGGACGTGGAAGGTTGACCAAATTCGGGCATTAAAACCAGAATTTGTCACAGTTGCGCAAGAAAGCCAACGCAAAGTTTTTGTGTTTGACGCCATCGAAACGTTACAAGCCGAGTCTGGCAATGCACTGCTTAAGTTTATTGAAGAGCCGGTTGGCCCGCAACTCATGATCATGTTGGCCGAAAACCTCAATGAGGTGCTGCCCACCATTCGATCACGGGCGCAAATTGTCCAATTACGCCCCGAAATTGCCTTGGCACAGCCAGATGATGAAGCCGAGCAGTGGCGTAAAACAATGCAACCAGTCTTATTTAAGTGGTTTGAACTAATGATGCAACGACGGGTGGAAGCTTTTGCGTATGTGCAATTGCAACTTGTCGATGCGTTGAAAGAAGCACCGCAGCAGCGTCTTTTTTTGGCCTGGTTACATGAATTGTCACCTGACACAGTTGTTTACGGGCAAATACCCGACGCACAGCTCCATTTCCCCACACTAGTTGGCTTATACAAAACTTTGCGACAGCACTATAGTCCACAACAGTTAGTGCGCGCGAGCGACGTTATTTTTGCTGATGACCGATTAAGCCAAACGAACGTGTCACTGCAAACACGATTTGAGAAAATGGTCTTGGAAATAGCCATGGCATTAGGAGAATAATATGCAACAACAAAAGAGTTTTGAACAGCGCGAAACCGGCACGCTCTATCTTGTGCCAACCCCGATTGGGAACTTGCAAGATATGACCCCGCGCGCCATTACCGTTTTGGCCGATGTTGATTTAATTGCAGCTGAAGATACGCGGCACACACAACAGCTCCTTAATCATTTTGACATTACAACCAAGCAAACGAGCTTTCATGAGCATAATTGGCAAGCTAAAATACCAGGCATAATTGCGGATTTACAAGAAGGCAAAAACATTGCTCAAGTGAGTGATGCGGGGATGCCGTCGATTTCTGATCCAGGAAAAGAATTAGTGGCCGCAGCGATTGCGCAAGGGATTGCGGTCGTCCCAATTCCTGGCGCAACCGCTGGTGTAACGGCGTTGATTGCCAGTGGGTTAGTACCGCAACCATTTTATTTTTATGGTTTCTTACAGCGGAAAAATAGCGACCAGTTGGCCGAGTTAGAACGCCTTGCTACGTTGCGTGATACAACGATTTTTTATGAGGCACCGCACCGCTTGAAACAAACCTTAGAAAATATTCAAAAGGTGATGGGCGCTGACCGACAAGTGGTTTTGGCGCGTGAACTAACGAAAAAATATGAAGAATTTTTGCGTGGGACAGTGGCCGAATTAGTGGCTTGGGCGAAAACACACGAAATTCGTGGTGAATTTGTTGTGATGATTGCTGGCTTTACTGGTGAGGAAACAGCAGCAACTGACAATGATGAGGCTGAGTTAACAGTCCAAGAAGCCGTGGCAAAGTTGGTCGCCAAAGGCTTAAAGCCTAATGCCGCCATTAAACAAGTGGCCAAAGCGCGTCAGCTTGATCGGCAAGCGGTCTATGCCGATTATCATGGCATTGATTAACGACTAACAGTCATACATTGGTACAGAATGAGGGGGGAACATGCAACCATTTGCGATGCAACGACACGTTGAATACTATGAAGCGGATATGACAGGGAAATTATCCTTGCCGATGATCTTAAATTGGGCCGTTTTGGCCTCGAAAATGCAAGGGGATGCCTTAGGGGTTGGGCAAGACGTGCACTTAGCGCGTGGCCTCGGTTGGGTTATTTTACAATATGAGGTCACGGTTAAGCGACGCCCTAAAATTAATGAGGCGGTTAAAGTCCAAACTTTTGCGGTAAAATATAATCCTTTTTTTGTGCGGCGGCCGTTTGCTTTTTTTGATGCCGCAGGGGAAGAAGTGATTCGCGTCGATTCAATTTGGGCCATGATTGACATTGAAAACCGGCGCATGGCCCGCATACCGGAAGATATTATTAATGCCTATCAAGCTGAATATGTAAAACAGATTCCACGTATTCCTAATCCGGCGCACTTTTCCTCAGATGAGGTTTACGAGGCCAAAGATTATCACGTTCGCTACTTAGATATTGATGCCAATCAACATGTGAATAACTCGAAGTATTTTGAGTGGATGCAAGATGTCATGGCACCTGAATTTTTAAATACCCATGAAGTGACCACAATTAATCTCCGGTTTGAAAATGAAATTCGGCTGGGGCATACGATCCAATCACAAGTCGTACACCAAGATCACGAGAGCAAACATCGCATTATGATGGGCGATGTCGTCAGTGCCGAGGCGGAATTCAAGTGGCGTGATGCTTAAAAGTGGTGTAAACTGAAAGTATCAATTTAGAATAAAGAGGCGATTATGTCAGTATTAGTATTAGGTGGCGCCGGCTATATCGGGTCACACATGGTAAAAACACTTGTTGAAGCAGGTCGTGACGTCGTTGTTGTTGATGCCTTGTTTACTGGGCATCGTGATGCCGTCCACCCAGACGCTAAGTTTTATCAAGTCGATATCCGCGATAAGGCCGCCTTATCAGCTGTCTTTGATCAAGAAGACATTGAACAAGTCGTGCATTTTGCCGCTTTTTCAATTGTGCCGGAATCGGTTGCTAATCCATTGAAGTATTTTGATAACAATACGAGTGGCATGGTAACGTTGCTGGAAGTGATGAAGGATCATGATGTGAAGCAGATCGTCTTTTCATCAACAGCAGCCACTTATGGTAACCCAGTCAACATTCCGATTAAGGAAACGGATCCACAAAACCCTATCAACCCTTATGGTGAATCAAAGTTAATGATGGAAAAGATCATGGCTTGGTCAGATCAAGCGGATGGTGTGAAGTGGGTGGCATTGCGTTACTTCAACGTGGCTGGGGCTGCGGAAGATGGCACAATTGGTGAAGATCACCAACCTGAAACCCACCTTGTACCAATTATTTTGCAAGCTGGTTTGGGTCAACGCGACTACATTGAAATGTTTGGTGATGACTACAACACGCCAGACGGGTTCAACGTTCGCGACTATGTTCACGTGTTAGACTTGGCAGATGCTCACATGCGGGCCTTGCAATATTTGGCTGATGGCAATGAATCGAACCAATTTAACTTAGGCTCAGCAACTGGTTTCTCAGTTAAGGAAATGGTGGAAGCCGCGCGTGAAGCAACCGGTGTTGATATTCCAGCCAAAATTGGCCCACGTCGTGCTGGCGATCCTGATATTTTGATTGCTAACTCAGATAAGGCACGTGATGTGTTGGGTTGGGCACCAAAATATGATAATGTGCAAGACATTATCAAGACAGCTTGGAACTGGCACCAAAGCCATCCAACTGGTTACAACGACAAATAAAGCAATGGATGCAAAACAGCGTTAGTGATGACTAACGCTGTTTTTTTAATAGTGTGCCATTAATTTTAGAAAAAGTGTTGCACAACATCAAAATGCATGCTATACTATTCTTTGTTGTGAAAGCGACATATGGACAGTTAGCTCAGTTGGTAGAGCAACGGACTCTTAATCCGTGGGTCCAGGGTTCGAGCCCCTGACTGTCCACTAACTAAAAGGCGATACAGAAATGTATCGCCTTTTTTTATTGTGATTGTCGGGTTGATCATAAAAAAGTAAAATGAATATGGGCTTAAGTGCTGATTTACCGCGGGTTAGACGATGTTTCAGGTGCTTACTGGCCAGCGTGATGGCCATAATTTTGCTGACCCAATCGCATGATTTTTGATATACTAGACTAGTACGTAACTGAAAGAAATTAGGAGAATTGGCATGATTGTATTATCAGGCACCATCGGCGCCGGCAAAACAAGTTTAACAGAAATGTTGGCTGACCACTTGGGGTCAAAGGCATTTTATGAAAGTGTTGATGATAATCCGATTTTGCCATTATTTTATGAAAATCCAAAGAAGTACGGCTTCCTATTACAGATTTATTTTCTAAATAAGCGTTTAGCCCAAATCAAAGCAGCACGTGCTACGGGGATGAGAAACATTTTGGATCGTTCAATCTATGAAGATGCGTTATTGTTCCAATTAACAGCTGATCTTGACCGCGCAACGCAAACTGAAGTCGATATCTATAAGTCTTTGGTGGATAATATGATGGCGGAAATTGCGGGTGTTGAAGACGTTAAGAATCCGGATTTGCTCATTCATGTGCGTGTCAGCTTTGATACCATGTTGGCACGGATTAAAAAGCGTGGCCGTTCATTTGAACAAATTGATGAAAATCCAGATCTTTATGACTATTACAAAGAGTTGAATAAGCGCTATGATGATTGGTTTGATGCCTATGATCGTTCACCAAAGGTGCAAATCGATGGCGACCGTTTTGACTTTGTAGCAGATGCTGAGGCACGAGCTAAAGTCTTAGAGATGATTGATAGTAAGTTAGCGGAAGTTCAAGACAAATAGTGACGATGGGCCATTTGGCTTGTCGTTTTTCAATAGGAGAAGGTATATGGCAAAGTACGGATTTATTGGCACGGGCAACATGGCACAAGCGATGATAAAAGGGCTATTAGCACGCCAAGTGGCACCGGCAGACATTGCCGTATCATCACCACATACAGCGGCAAAATTAGCCCAAGAATGGGGTGTACAGGCTTTGCCGGCTCAGCAACTAATTCAAGCAAGTGACGTGGTTGTTTTAGCTTTCTTGCCGAATCAATTAGCAGCAGTTGTCAACACGTTGGACTTTGGGCATAAATTAGTCGTTTCTGTGTTAGCTGGGATAACCGTTGACCAACTGGTCGCAGCGACGGGGACAACGCAGGTGGTACGGACGTTACCGAACATTAACGTGGCGATTAATCAAGGCATCACAGCCTATGCCAAAGCGTCATTGACAGCGGCTAACGCTACCGCCTTTCAGGCGTTTTCTGACCAACTCGGGCAAGCTGTTGCCGTACCTGAAGCAGAATTTGCGGCTTTCTCAGCCGTAGCTGGTTCAGGGCCAGCTTACGTTTTCAAATTCATTGATGCCTTGGCCAAAGCAGGGGTTGAAAATGGTCTGTCAGCTGAATTAGCAACAGCCATTGCCACCCAAACGGTGGTTGGTTCAGCACAGCTGTTAGCAGTCTCTGGACAATCAGCGCAAGCGATGCAAGATACCGTTGCGTCACCAGGCGGTTCAACACGTGCTGGGTTAGATGATTTGGCGCAACAACAATTTGATGCTGTTGTAGCACATGCTATCAAGGCAACCGTTGATCATAAGCATGCATAATGGCACAAAAAAACCGCAAAATATTTTTGCGGTTTTTTATTGCGATGATATAACGTTAAGCCCAATCACCGTTTCGGAAGACGGGCACAGTTTGGCCGTCTTGGGTGATACCATCGATATTCATATCGGCAGAACCAATCATGAAATCAACGTGTACATCTGAGATGTTCCAACCACGTTGAGCAAGGACTTCAGGTGCTTCAGTCTTACCACCGGTAATGTTTGAATTATAGGCCGCACCAAGGGCCAAATGGTCTGATGCATTTTCATCGAACAAGGTATTGTAGAATAAGACACCACCTTGGGCAATAGGGGATGGATCTGGAACCAATGACACTTCACCAAGTGACTTGGCACCATCGTCAGTAGCCAATAACTTTTCCAAAACGTCTTGCCCCTTCGTCGCAGTGGCCTTCACAATGCGACCATTTTCAAAGTCAAGGGCAATGTTTTCGATGACATTACCTTGGTAAGATAGTGGCATTGTAGCGGCAACGTGTCCATCAATGTGACGGTTATCGGGAGCGGTAAACACTTCTTCTGTTGGCATGTTCGGGATGAATACGTTACCGGCCTTGTCTTGTGACAAGGCTGCTTCCCAAATGTGACCTTCGGCAAGGCCAATTGTAAAGTCAGATACGGCATTCTTATAGCGTAGTGCTTTAAAGTTTTTGGCATTTAGCCAGTCGGCTTTAGCTTTTAATGTTTCAATGTGATCTGTCCAGTTTGCGATGGCGTCTGAGTCATCATCCACACGAACGTCCTTTAAGATTTCTTCCCAAAGACGTTCAACGGCTGCTTGACCTTTAAGGTCAGGGAAGACTTTTTCTGCCCAGGCTTGACCGGCAGCAGCAGCAACGAGCCAAGAAATATCATCTTTCATCGTAGCATCGCGGACACGATGCAGCGCTTTTTGCGTTGCTTTTGTATAAGTTTGCAAGCGGTCGGCATCAACACCAGCCAAACCGTCCGGATCTTGTGAGACGAGTGAAATCCGTGATGCGTACTTGTCCATCAAGGTGTTGGCCTTAAGGACCTCATATTCAGGGACGTTTTCAAGTCGATCGATTGGGGCATGGCTCAAAAATGACTTGGTAATGGCTTGATCTGACCATTCCATCACCACTTCGCGAGCGCCGGCTTCATAAGCGGCCGCAACAATTTTACGTGCAAAGTCAGCTGATTCAACAGACGCATATAAAATAATCGTTTGGCCAGGTTGGACATTAACGCCACGCTTGACAATCAATTCGGCATATTTGTTGAGTTTGGTTTCTAATGACATCGTTTTAGTGTGTTAGATGACAGGTATTCTAACACGTTCCTCCATAAAATTTCACAATATAATTATTATCTCATGAAAAAAGGCGCACGACAAGATAAAGCCGTGCAATAGCGACTTTGTGATATAAGCTTAATGTAATTGGCAGGCGCAATAGGCATAAATTTTGTATAATGGATATTATGACGAATGATGCGGCAATGAAACAAAAAATAAAAACAAATAACTGGTTGATGACGATAACGTGGCTGATTGTTATCGCTGGTATTTCAGCGACGGTTGCGGTGTGGTTGTTGGCTAAGCCAGTGGCAACGCAAACGCAGGCAACACCGGAAGGCTTTGCCGTGCAAGGCGTTGCGATTAACCAAACGTCAGGTTATGTTGATTATGGTAATTTAGCCACTAATGGCATTGACTTTGCCTATTTGCGTGCGACGACAGGGACATCATTTTTTGATGATGGCTATCAATCAAGTTATAGTCGTGCCGAGGCGGCAAAATTAAAAGTGGGTGCCATTCAAGTTTTTGATAACAGTATTGATGCGGCTGATCAAGCGCAATATTTTATTAGCCATGTTGCGGGTCATGTCGGGGAACTACCAATTGCCGTGTATGTGACCAACGATCAAGTAGCCACGCAAGCAAGTCAGTCACGATTGGCCAGCGTGATTCGGTTACTGGCGGCGCATTATGATAAGTCCGTTGTGATTTATACCACGCCAGCCGTGAAAAAGAAGTTATCCGGTACGATCCATCAGGCCAATTATTGGCTCATTGAAGATAATACGCGGGATCGGGCAGCCGACAATCAATTTATTCAATACAGTGAAGATCACACAATTGGCACAGGCTTAAAGGCTATCAAGATGCCAACTAGCGTGTTTAACGGAACCAGAAAGCAATTCGAGGCGATAAAATGATAAAACTAGGAACGATTGGGACGAATTGGATTACCAAAATGTTTATTGAAGCGGCGCTTCAAACTGGTGAGTATGAGTTGACGAAAGTTTATTCAAGGCGCCAGGCCGGTGGGGAAGCATTTGTAGCCGAACTGGGGTTGGAAAATGTCGATGTTGTTACAACTTTAAGTGACCTCTACACAGACCTTGACGTGGTCTATATTGCGTCACCAAATGCCTTGCATTTTGAACAGGCGAAAGTGGCCATCCAATCTGGTGTGCATGTGATTGTGGAAAAGCCAACCACGAGCAATCCAACAGAATTTGCTGCGATTGAGGCGTTATTGGCCAACCACCCAGATGTGCGTTATTTTGAAGCGGCCCGCCATGTGCACCAACCTAACTTTAAGATTATCCAACAGGCCATGGGTGATTTAACGCAGTTACAAGGCGCAACGTTGGTTTATCAAAAGTACTCCTCACGCTTTGATGCCTACTTGGCGGGTGAGGAACCCAACGTCCTCACGCGTGAATTTAGCGCCGGTGCTTTATATGATTTGGGTGTTTATCCGATTTATGCGGCGATTGCTTTGTTCGGGGCACCACGTGCTGTGCAGTATTTGCCAATCCTCTTAGCTAACGGTGCTGATGCCCGTGGGGTTGCCAACCTCTTTTATGATGACTTTAATGTCACCGCAATTTTTGGAAAAAATGCCAATTCTTACCTATCAAGTGAAGTTTATGGCTTAAAGGAAACCATCTCGACAAATAACATTGCTGAACTCGATACGGTGACTTTCCATGATGGCGAAGGGCACAGTACCGACATTGGGGAACGCCCCGATTCTAATCCGATGGTACGTGAAGCGCAAGACTTTGCAGCCATTATGAATGACCCCGTTGGTCACCATTTGCAGTATACGCAGTGGTTCCAACTTGCTAAACAAGTCAACCAAACGTTGTTTGACTTACGTTCGTCGGCTGGGATTGTTTTCCCAGCTGACCAGAAAGAAATGTAATTTATGCCAATTAAACCAGCGCTACAAGCGCAATTTGAACAACAATTTAAAGCCCAAACACCCATTCAAGCTGCTGTTTGGGAGAAGTTAACGCAGGGCGACAATATTTTCGGCCTAGCGCCAACTGGAACAGGGAAAACGTTAGCTTTTTTGCTGCCAATTCTTAGCCGAATTGACCCCAAAGTTAAGCAGACACAAGTCTTGATTTTGGCGCCAAGTCAAGAACTCGCCATGCAAACAACTGCTGTGGCTCGGGAATGGGGCGCTTTGGTCGATGTCTCGGTGACCAGTTTGATTGGTGGTGCCAATGGTCGCCGTCAAGCAGATAAACTCAAAAAAGATAAGCCACATATTGTGGTGGGGACATTAGGTCGTGTATTGACGATGCTTGATGGTGGTGCCCTAAAACTTAATGGTTTGCAAACCGTTATTTTCGATGAAGCAGACGCTATGTTGTCAGATGAACGGCGTGACAGTTTGCAAGAATTAGCAGCGCAATTACCAACAGACGTTCAACTTGGCCTGTTTTCAGCAACTTCTGGGGTTGATTTGAAATATGTCGCCGACACTTTTGGCCAAGAAGTCCGACCCGTATCAGTTGGCACGGATGCGCCAGCAGCGATCACGCATGAATTTCAATATGTTGACCAAAAGGCCAAGGCTAGTTTGTTGATTCAACTAGCCCGTAATAAGCAACAAGCTTTGGTGTTTTTTAATACGATTAGTGGCTTGGTTAATATGCAGGCGACGCTACGTCACGCGCATGCTAGTGTGATGAGTATTGGCAGCAATGACAAGCGACAAGTGCAGCGTGCAGATGCGTTACGTTTATTCAAAAAAGGCGAAGTGTCGCTGCTTTTGGTGACAGATGTCGCCGCACGTGGCTTGGATATTGAAGATTTACCATTAGTCGTGAACGCACAGTTACCACAACGGAAAAAAACATATATTCATCGCGCTGGCCGTACAGGCCGAATGGGTAAGCCAGGCCGCGTATTGAACTTAGGTAATGACCATGATATTCGTGATTTGAAACGCGAATTAGGGGATGATTTTGTCTTGGTGAAAGCCGCTAATACATTTGCCGATGCGAAGCAGGCGACACCGCAAAAAAGTACCGCTGCGGTCAAGGCTGCACGCGCAACTGCGCCAACTGATCAGGCAGGACACCAAGCGTCGGGCCAAGCGGCCAAACCAGTGACGCCACGTCCGACAGCTCAGGCGAAGACAGTACCGGTTGTTGAAAAGCCTAAGAAGAAAAAACGCTTAAAGGCATCCAAAGATAAGGGAAAGCCAAAATGGGCTAAAAAGTCGGCCGAGTAAGCCACATATCAAAAGGGTCACAGCTAATCATCAAGCTGTGACCCTTTTTTAATATGACTCAAGGGATGAGGTGTTGGAAAAGGGGTGTGTTCGGAATTTCAATTGATTTATGCAACGTGATGGGGGTATCATTGGCATTCGTCGTGTTAACAGTATAGTCGTAACGATAGTAGTTCTGACTTAAAGTGGCAGCATCGACATCTTTCGCATTTGGTGGGGTGATGAATTGATAGTGGCCAGGATTTTGTATGCTGTTATAGGGCGTGGCGATGAAATTGTTTTGGGCATCAAAAGTGAATTGATAACGGGTCGCGCCACCAGGTAGCATATTGAGATCAGGTAAAAAGGCTTTCGCAAAGATATGTGCTGTCGATCCCCAAAGGACGATACGATACGTGCCGTCAGGCATTTTAATGCGGGTTGCGATATCGCGTAAGTTCACAAAGGCCAGACCAATCGCCTGGCCTTTATCATCTGTTGCATCGGTGTAAATTTGGCCATCTTTGTAAATGACCCAACCAAACCCATTCCAAATGAGCTGGTCGTTGGTGGCCCCCTGCCAGATGACGGGTAGCGTCACTGAAGCGAGTTGACCAGTGTCATCGGGAATGGCCACAGTGGTCGTCCCCCAACTGATATGGTTACTTTTAAAAATCAGATTAGGATTGGCCGGTGAATGATACGTTGGCCCATCGTTTAACCAGGCAATGGCGATACCGACAGCATTAATTTGGGCGGTAAATTGGGCAATTGTTTGTGCTTTCAATTGTTGCATCAACGTGGCTAACGTTGGCTGTTGTGTCGGATCCCCACCTGCATCCAGATAGGCAGCGCGGATGGCCGACTGGAGATCGGTGTATTTATTTTGCCAATCTTGACTGGTTGCGCTGGCGGTTTTAAGTGCCGTAATGGCATTTAAAATCACTGGGCTGAGTTTATCGCTATCCAGCACTTGCCCATTTTGGTCCGTGAACGGATTATCGTTTGGTGGGGTAACGTAATATTGCGACAAATCAGGAATATTTAACGCCGTGGCAGTTGCCATAATAACTTGGTAGCGGTCGGTGATAGCAGCAGCAAGGACACTATTATCGTGCGTTAATTTGGTGATTGTCGCGGCGTTATGTGACAATGACGCTTGCGCGGTGGTGAGGGCTGATGTGAGCTGTGCGTTGTCTGCTTGACTGCTGGTTAATAAGTTTTTCATCCGCGTAATATTGTCGTTTAATTGCGCAATACCGGCAGTATTAAGTGGACTCACCCCTAAAAAATAATAGGCAGCTGAGGCAGTCCCAATCAGCACCGCGAGGGCAGTCATGAGGGGGACAACAAGTTTCGTACTTTTGAACATCGGGCTATTTCTCCTTTTTCTGTGTGCACTGTGCAAAAAAAGCTACCAGTCGATAGCGACTGATAGCTTTTTTTACGCAATGCTTAAGGATTAGCTGTTGATGTTTTGGCATTATTGGGATCAACATCGACAGTCCGATCGGTGACGCTGGTATTGGCATTGGCAGCAATGGCTTGCTGGGTGGTAACGTTAGTGCCAGTTTTGGGGTCGTTTAAGGCCGTATTGGCAGCATCAACGGCGGCATTAGCCGCCTTGATATTATCATTAGCATTTTGAATTTGCGCTTGTGCTTGCGCCAGGTCATCTTGGTGGTTTTGTTGCTCGGTATTAAACTTGTTCGTTAGGCCGGTTAGCGCATCTTGAATGGCCTGCATGCTCCCACTGAGACCTTGACTGGCTGTTGTCAAGGCACCGATGTTAGTGCTGGGACTTAGGACCCCAAAGAAATAAGTCGTTGCGGCGAAACCGGCAAATGAGAGAACCGGTAGGAGTAACAGGGTGAGAACAAACTTTTTGGAGCGCGTGTGTTTCTTGAACATAATCTTTTACTTTGTCTATTTTTGACGCACTAACCGATGATTATAAACGAACCAACCTATTATATTTATAATATCAATAATGTGATAGCTCTAGTATAAAACTTACGATGTGCAAGGTCAAGAATTTCTTAAGCAGGATTTAATCTCCTATTAATCACGGGGCATTACAATTAGAAGCAGAAAACGGTATAATGGAGATATGAAAATGGCTAAAGCAATTAAAATATTATTAATCGAAGACGATGTCAACTTGGCAGATAACATTGTCGGCTTTTTGCAAGATTTTGCCGATGTCCATGCGGTTGATAACGGCTTAGATGGTGAATTTGAAGGTCAGGAGTCACCCTATGACCTCATTATCTCGGATTTGATGTTGCCGGGCGAGAGTGGCTTGGAAGTGATCAAAAATTTGCGTGAAAAAAATATTGAGACCCCAGTCTTAATTTTGACAGCTAAAAGTTCCTTAGATGATAAAATCGAAGGCTTTAATGTTGGCGCGGATGATTATTTGACGAAGCCGTTCTATCGTGAAGAATTATTGTTACGGGTAAAGGCTTTGCTACGCCGTGCCGGTGTCTATTCTGAAGATAATACGATCGCGGTGGGGGATGTGCTCATTAACCTTGAGAATCGTGGTGTCCAAGTCCATGGGCAACCCGTCAAATTAGTCGGAAAAGAATTCGATATTTTGACGTACTTGGCACAAAATAAAAATATTATTGTGACGCGTGACCAAATCTTTGATCGTGTCTGGGGGATTGATTCCGACACAACGATTAACGTTGTCAATATTTATTTGAACAACCTCCGACGTAAGTTAGAGGCGGTTGGCCAACACGATCTGATTAAAACACTGCGCAATATTGGGTTTATTTTAGAGGTTGACGATGCCTAATGTCATCAATAAGCAACAACAAATTCGCGGCTTTTTGTTACTAATTGCGAGTTTCTTTGTCATTTTCTCGATTTTAGGTGGGGTCATGAATTGGTCTTACACGCGCACGGTCTTTCGTAATTCAGATGCGGCGATTACCCAACAAATTCGTAACTTTGAATTGGCGGGCGCTTTGGATAATGCTGACGCAACGGAGCGAAAAGCCCCACTGTTATTAGAAACCAATACGTTAGCCAATGTCTGGCTCTATGACAGTCATAAAAACTTAGTCTTAGATGCCCGTTTACCAGAGGCAACCAAAGAATTACTTAGTAAGCAATTCAAATATACGTCACGATTTGAATCTGATACGCCACAAACAGTACATATTGGGGATAATTATTATCGTGTGGCCAGTGTCACGTTTATTAAAGGCGCCAAAAATAATGATGGGCGTCCTGTCAAATATGGTGTGATCACAGTCAATGTTAATGATACAATTTACAACCTCAATCACTTTAAAAAGGTGATTCTCTGGTCGTTTGGCTCGTTTGGGTTGCTCGCTTTAATGGTGTCTTACTGGATTAGTTTAAAAAACATGAAGCCGATTTTGCGATCGTGGCAACAACAGCAAGACTTTGTGAACAATGCGGCGCACGAATTACGGACACCCATGGCCGTCATTCAAGGCAAACTCGAAAATATGTTAACGCATCCAGAATCCACAGTACGTGAACAATCTGATGCCATTATTTTGTCCTTATCAGAAGTGAGACGACTAACTTCGTTAACAAATAATATGTTAACGCTGGCGAAGTCAGGCTCGAATATGACCCCCCTTGAAAAAGAATCGACTGATATTAGTGATTTCCTATCGCAAATTGTTGCGCCATACCAAGAGATGGCAGAATTTGATGGCCAACAGGTGCTGTTGTCAGCGCGGGTTGGTCAGCGTGTGATGATTGATCAAAAGCGCATTCATCAGTTGATTGTGCTGTTGGTCGATAACGCCTTGAAATATTCTGAAGCCGGCGATACCGTATCAATCACTGCCATGATTGAAAAGCGGAAACTTGTCTTAACGGTTGCCGATACGGGGCGTGGTATCAGTGATGAGGCCAAAAAGCATGTCTTTGACCGTTTTTATCGAGAAGATAAGACAGGCAATCGAGAAACTGGTGGGACTGGCTTGGGCTTGTCCATTGCGGAGTGGATTGTCCATGCGCATGGCGGTAAAATTGTGGTGTTAGATAATCAACCAAAGGGGACGATTTTCAAAATCACGTTACCGCTATAACATACGAAAAATTGAAAGAAGCATGACCACGTTGATTAAAATGGAGGGCACGTGATGAAACATTCTCTTATAATAGTTGCGGCAGTTGCTGCCGTAGTTGGTGGTGGCGTCGTTTATTCTGGCACACAACCAAATTCTTGGTTCCAGCGCCAACCTGAAACCAAAAAAGTGGTAAATATTGCCGGGCAAGCGTCGATTGCTTCGACCGCCTATGTGAGCCAAGATGCGGCCATTTCGGCCTATAACAAAGTAAAAAATGCGGTGGTCACCGTGCAAAACTTGCAAAAGAATGCGGCCCAAACCCCAGATGGTTTTGCGGGGTTGTTTGGTCAATCAGGGCGTCAAAAGCAAGCCGATAATGGCCAAGTTGAAACTGCCTCAGAAGGCTCTGGGGTCGTCTATAAGATTGCGGATGGGTATGTCTATATCATCACCAACAATCATGTGGTGGCGAATTCGGATGCCCTACAAGTGATTACGGCAAATGGCGACAAGGTGAAAGCGACCATTGTCGGGACGAATGAACAAAAGGATTTGGCCCTTATTAAGGCCAAAACAGACCTGATTAAAACGGCGGCGAGCTTTGCACCAAGCAGTAAGCTTCAATCAGGTGAACAGGTCTTAGCGATTGGATCACCGTTGGGGTCTGAATATGCGACTTCAATGACGAGTGGCATTATTTCATCACCACAGCGGCAACTAACGGCAGAAGAGACAGGATCGAGTGATGAAACGGTCATCCAAACCGATGCTGCCATTAATCCAGGTAACTCTGGCGGCCCGTTGATTAACTTATCAGGGCAAGTCGTTGGGATTAATTCATCAAAAATTGCTGCTGCAACTGATGGTACTAACGTTGAAGGGATGGGATTTGCCATTCCATCAGACGTTGTTGAAGCCTTTATTCAGCAAACAGAAAAGTAAAAGAGTCACCAATTTGGTGGCTCTTTTTATTGTGTGCTAAATGATTGTGCATCACAAAACAATCATTTAATTTATGAAAGGGCTTTCAATAATAACAGAAGTGTGCTATTCTCAGTTTCTGAAAACGCTTACAGGAAAATCATAAATTGCAGCCAGAGGAGAACAGGCATGATTAATTCAGTTGGGGGTGTTGCTAAAAAGCACAAGGATTTTGGTCAGTTGGCTGATGGGTATCTTAAAAAGACACCGATTTTCCAATTTATCATTGTATCGTTGATGTTTCCGCTGTGGGGAACAGCGGCGAGTTTAAATGATATTTTAATTACGCAGTTTA
Organism: Leuconostoc lactis KCTC 3528 = DSM 20202; assembly: GCF_014651235.1. GTDB lineage: Bacteria > Bacillota > Bacilli > Lactobacillales > Lactobacillaceae > Leuconostoc > Leuconostoc lactis. Next base: position 24,258 of record NZ_BMWM01000012.1, read on the forward strand.
AAACAGTTTTTGCTTTAAATGATGCGGCAACTGCCTTTGTGCAGTCAGCGTTTTACGGCGGGTATTTTCTAGTCGCTATTCCTGCCAGTTTTGTTATTCGCAAGGTCTCTTATAAAGTGACCATTATGACGGGGTTGGTCGCTTATATCTTAGGGGCTGGTTTATTTTTCCCAGCATCGCGAGTGGCGACCTATTCGATGTTCCTTGTGGCTATTTTTGCCATCGCCATTGGGTTATCCTTCTTAGAAACAGCCAGTGACACCTACAGTATGATGATGGGACCCAAGAAATATGCCAATTTGCGTTTAAATATTTCACAAATCTTGAATCCGGTGGGCAGTGTTGCTGGGATTTTGTTGGGCAAGTATTTGATTTTTGGTTCGGTGGGGAACCTGTCTGAAAAAATGGCCAGCTTGCATGGCGCAGAACGGCTGGCTTACGGCGAAAGCATGTTACAATTAACCCTCCAACCTTACAAATATATTTTGGCCGTCTTAGTTGTGATGTTGCTCATCTTAGCTGTGACGAAGATGCCAAGTGCCAAGCCAATTGTGACGGGGACACAGATGGCTAAAGTGAGTTTTCGTCAGTCAATTGCCTATTTGAGACAGAACAATCGCTTCAAAAAGGGTGTATTGGCACAATTCATTTATGTGGGGATGCAGACGGCTGTTTGGTCATTTACCATCCGGCTGGCTTTGGATGTGAATCATCATATTACAGATGCCGCGGCCTCAAACTTCATGATCTATTCGTATGTGGTCTTCTTTTTGGGGAAGGTTGTGGCGACTTGGCTCTTTAAACAATTGAAAGCAACCCAAGTTTTGACGGCTTACTCAGTACTTGGCACCTTGGCGTTGTTGCTCGCAACATTTGCGCCAGGCATGATTGCTGTGTATGCGGCCGTTGGGGCGAGCTTTTTCTTTGGCCCACAATGGCCAACGATTTACGCGCACACCTTAGATCATGTAACAGATAAGCGTTACACTGAAACAGCAGGTGACATTTTGGTTATGGCCATTGTGGGCGGTGCCGTTATCCCGGCTGTTCAAGGCCTCGTGTCTGATGCGGTGGGATCGATGCAATTGTCGTTCCTGGTGCCAACGATTGCGTTTGCACTGGTGAGTTATTATTTTGCAACAGAAGTTAAACAAGCTATGGCGACAGGACGTTAAAGGAGAAAATAATGGCGATTCAAGATTATGTGACCGGTGTGCAACACGTCGGCATTCCAACCAAAGACTTAGCAGCAACCATTGCTTTTTACGAAGCACTTGGTTTTGAACAAACTGGCTTATTCCCTAACGGTAATAGTCGTTGTGCCTTTCTAAAATTAGGCAACCTTGTGATTGAAACTTGGGAAGGTGAGCCCGTTGGGCATGCCGGTGCGATTAACCATGTCTCATTAGATGCGACGGATATTGAAAAAGCATTTGCAGCGGCCAAGGCAGCTGGTTTTGAATTGATTGATCATGACATTCAAAGTATTCCGATTTTCTGGCAGCATGGAATTCGCTACTTTAATATCTTAGGTCCGAACCAAGAAATTATTGAATTCTGTGAAATTTTAGCCCAATAAAAAAGGACCCTGTGATAAAAACAGGGTCCTTTTGATTAGGCTTGTGTACTTTGATACCAGTCGAGCACTTGTTGTGGTGTCAAGCGTTCACCGTGACCAATACGTGACACTTCTTGACCATCTTCAAACAAAACAAAAGATGGGATACCACGCATATTGTACTTAGTTGCAACCGCTAGATTTTCGTCACGGTCGGCATCGAACCAGTTAGCAGTTTGGCTAATGGTATCCTTAATGTCTTGTACAAATGGCTTGATAGCGCGGCAATCACCACACCAATCTGCTGACAAAAACATCACATTGCGACCAGGCTTGTTAATATTTTCTTCAACGACAGCATCTGAATGATGAGTAGGTTCGTACATATTTTAAGGCTCCTAATTGATTTTGAAGTCAGTATACCATAAAAATTTTGCGACGTTAAATACTTTGCTTAGTTCACCATCATGACTATAAAATGAGAAGATTAAAAAATAAATGACAAATAAGTGTTGACAACTCACAGAATAAAAGTTATAGTTAATGACAATATAAACGGTGAAGAGATAAGTACAACATGGCATTTTACCCAGAGAGTCGACGGTTGGTGTAAGTCGATAAAATAACTGTTGGAAAATGGTCTTGGAGTGATTACAGAGACGAGCAAGCGGACACCCATCTGTGTGGCGCGGTAAGTTGAAGTCGGTGGTGCTCGTTAACGCACAACTTATAACCCGAAAGATCTCACAGATGTTCTCGACGAGATGTGGTGGGCGTACGTTTGAGGTGTGGGTGCGAGAGCCCTACATAAACACTGGGTGGTAACACGTTATTTTTGCGTCCCGTAGTCTAATTTTAGACTACGGGATTTTTTTGTTTTCACATGATGTTAAAAGGAGTGAATGATGAGTGTCATATTACAAAATGGCTTATTACGACATGATCAATTGGTCATTGGCCCATATCGTGTCCTGCAGCCAACGGTTAGCATTTTATTGGTGAATCTCATGCCAAATCGCCGGCAAACGGAAGAACAGTTTGCCCAACTCTTGGCCCAATTACCGATCAATGTGCGGGTGACGTTTGCCGTACCCGCCACGCATATCATTCGCCATGACCGTGAGCTGATTGAAAAAAATTATGTAACGTTAGCCGACATTTGGCATCAACAATTTGATGGATTAATCGTGACAGGTGCACCAGTTGACCGCGAAAAAGTGACGGCTATTGACTACTGGACCGAGTTTCAACAATTACTGGTATGGCGGCAAACCCATGTGAGAGAAAGCCTACTGACTTGCTGGGCAGCCTATGGGGCCGGCTATGTCGAACGCAACTTCCCTGTGCGTCATGTTGACGACAAAATCTTTGGTGTCTACCACAACCAACCAACACTTGGTCAAGGGCATCCGCTATTAGCGCAAATGACCGACTTGGCGATGCCGCATTCACGGTATTTTACCATTCCAAATCGCGCCGTTGCCCAACGATTAAAGGTGGCTGGCGATGATCGCGTCGGCGCATTCATTTTACGCGATGATACGAAACGGACGACTTATGTGACGGGGCATTTAGAGTATGCGACGCACACGTTACATGATGAATTTTTACGCGACCAGCATTCAGGGCAGGCCATGTTACCACCAGAAAATTATTATCACGCGGGCGAACCGGTGAATTCATGGTCAGCATCTGCTGTGCAGTTTTTCAAAAATTGGGGCCATTTGCTGGTCAGTCAAGCTCAGCGACCGGCGGTCGTTGATATTATCCCAGCAGTACAAGCATAAGTGATTTTAGAGGAGTAACGATGACAACGACGATTGATACATTACTCGCCCAAGGGGGCAACGGGACAGACGATGCGCAAACAGGTGCAGTGGTTACGCCACTTTACTTTTCCACGGCCTATCGCCATCCAGGGTTAGGCGAGTCTACGGGTTTTGACTATGCGCGCTTAAGCACGCCAACGCGACAAGTGTTAGAAGAACAGCTGGCGCGCTTAGAACACGCCGCGCAAGGTTTTGCGACCAGTTCGGGGATGGCCGCCATTGATTTGGTGTTTGCGACTTTGTTAAAAACGGGCGATCATTTTTTAACCAGTGATGATTTATATGGTGGGACTTTCCGTTACTTTGATGATTTAGTGGTTCAAAGTGGGGTGAGCTATACCGCGTGTCGTGATTTAGATGACTTTCTGAAACAAATTCGACCCGAAACCAAGCTCATCTGGCTGGAGACACCTTCTAATCCAACCATGAAAATTACCGATATTCAAGCACTAAGTACGGCAGTTAAAGCTATCCGACCAGATATTATCATTGCGGTGGACAACACCTTTTTAACCCCGATTTTTCGACAGCCTTTAACACTTGGCGCTGATGTGGTCGTTCATTCTGCGACGAAGTACTTGGGCGGTCACAACGATATTTTGGCCGGTGCGGTTGTGACGAATCAAGCCGCGCTGGCCGAACAATTAGCCGCCAGTTTGGTGACCCGCGGTCAGGTATTAGATCCTTTCAGTGCATGGTTATTGTTACGTAGCTTAAAAACGTTGCATTTACGCATGGCGCGACATCATGAAAATGGTCAGTTCCTGGCGGATGCCTTACAGACAGTACCAGGCGTGGCCAAAGTCTTATATGCTGGCGTGGGTGGCATGGTGAGTTTTTATTTGGCAGATGGGTATGATGTCGATCGCTTTTTGAAAGGGTTAACAATTGGGTCGTTTGCAGAAAGCCTCGGTGGCCCAGAAACATTGATTACCATCCCCGCAGTGCAAACCCATCATGATATGAGCCAAGCCCAGCGGGATGCATTAGGAATATCAAATCAGTTGGTGCGTCTCAGTGCCGGATTGGAAGACAAAACAGATTTGTTACATGATTTGGTGCAAGCGATTAAAGGAGCAAAGCATGAGTGATTGGACAGATTTAATTCAAGCCACAACAGCACACGACCCGTTGTCTGGGGCGATTAATACCCCGATTCAGCTCAGTTCGACGTTCCATCAAGCGTCATTTGATACGTTTGGGCATTTTGATTATGCGCGTTCAGGTAATCCGACGCGTGAAGTTGGTGAAGCCGCCATTGCCAAATTGGAACACGGCACGCAAGGCTTTTTATTCAGTACGGGGATGGCCGCCATCAGCAGTGTGTTGTTCACCTTGTCAGCAGGGGATCATCTTGTTGTCAGCAAGCATGTTTATGGCGGGACGTTTCGTGTCTTAGAAGACATTTTGCCCCGCTGGGGAATTACGCATACTTTCGTTGATTTTAGCGATGTCGCTGCTGTGACCGCAGCGATCACACCAGCCACCAAGGCACTATACATTGAGACGCCGTCCAACCCAGTATTGCAAATCACAGATATTGCGGCCATTGTCGCTGTGGCAAAACAACATGGGTTGCTGACGATTGCTGATAACACGTTCATGTCGCCATTTTTCCAAAAACCTTTGGACTTAGGCGTGGATATCGTGGTGCATTCAGCAACCAAGTTTCTCGCCGGACATTCTGATATTTTGGCGGGTGCCGTTGTGGTCAAGGACAAGCAGTTGGCCGAGCGGATTTACTTTATTCAAAACGCGGTTGGCGCGACATTAGGTGTGTTAGATACTTGGCTATTATTGCGCGGGATTAAAACGCTTGGGGTGCGGATGGCGCAATCTAGCCAATCGGCATTGCAACTGGCGCAACACTTAGCCCAACATCCAAGCGTTACGCGTGTACTGTATCCAGGACTGGCGACTCATCCAGGCCATACCATTCATACCAGCCAAGCCACCAGTGGGGGCGCGGTGTTGAGTTTTGATGTTGGCAGTCAAGACAACGCCAGAAAAGTGGTCACAGCCTTAAAAATTCCGGTGTTTTCCGTTAGTTTAGGCGCTGTGGAAAGTATTGTAAGTTATCCACCAAAGATGAGCCACGCCGAATTGAATCAAGCGGAACTATCAGCCAGTGGGATTACACCAGGGTTGTTGCGGTTTTCCGTGGGACTAGAAGATGTGACGGATCTCATAGCTGATCTCGACCACGCATTAGCACAAATTGAAGCATAAAGAGGAGAAAAAAGATGACAACAGCTCGGAAATTACAGTACCATTTTGATCAAGTCGGGTCTTACTTGCGGCCAGACGCGTTGAAAACAGCTCGCGAGCAATACGCCAAGGGTGAAATCACGCAAGCAGCACTTTTGCAGGTGCAGCACGCCGCGATTAAAGATTTAGTCGACGCACAAGTAGCAGCCGGTTTGTCGGCAGTGACAGATGGTGAATTTAACCGATCATGGTGGCATTTAGACTTTCTGGGACAACTCGGTGGGTTTGAATTTTATGATCAGGAAGAATCGTATAAATTTCATGGTGAAAAAACACGTTCGACAAATATTCGCTTAACTGGTCCAGTGCATGCGAATTTGAATCATCCATTTTTTGATGATTTCAAATACCTCCAATCGATTGTACCTGAAGGTGTGGAACCGAAAGTCACGATTCCGTCACCAAGTCTCATCATTAATCGCGATCAACGCTCAGATGGCTGGGCGGATTACTATCCAACGTGGCAAGCGTTTTTGGACGATTTGGCACAAGCCTATCATGATACGCTCCAACATTTCTATGATTTGGGAGCACGTTACATACAATTGGATGATACAACTTGGGCTTACCTCATTGCCCAATTGAATGCCAATGCAGATGATCCGGCTGCACGGGCGCCGTTTGAGCAAACTGCCCAAGATGATGTCTATGTCATTAATCAAGCATTGGCCGGCTTACCAGACGACTTGAAGCTATCCACCCATATTTGCCGTGGTAACTTTAAGTCGACCTATTTGTTTGAAGGGGGTTATGAACCCGTTGCCAAATATTTGGGCCAGTTAAATTACGATGCATTTTTCCTCGAATATGACAATGAACGTTCCGGTGACTTTGGGCCGTTGGCAGATATTTATAATGGGCGACCAAATGTTGAAATTGTGTTGGGCTTATTCACCTCTAAATCAGCAGATTTAGAAGCCGTTGACGATGTCGTCGCTCGGATTAATGAAGCAGCGCAATACGTGCCCAAAGCGCAACTTGCCTTATCAACACAATGTGGTTTTTCGTCAACCGAAGAAGGCAATATCTTAACGATTCCAGATCAGTGGCGTAAGTTAGCGTTGATTAAAACGATTGCCGATCAAGAACTGGCGACTGTTTAAGGGGAATTTTAACAAGCGTGTATAGGAGATGTGATGCGTAAAAAAACTTGGATTGGGCTTATTTTAGCGAGTATACTGGTCGTAGGGATCACTTGGGCAACCGTTAAGCAGCGACCAACCAATGTCATAACGGTGGGATCGGTGACCAGCGATGCCGATATTTGGCGCCATTTAGCGCAGAGCAAGCAGGCGAAACAATTACATCTTAAGATTCAAGTGAAAGAATTTACAGATGGGCAAGCTTTGAATGTGGCCACGGCACAAGGTCAAGTTGATGTGAATGCTTTCCAAAGTTATGGCTACTTTGACGCATTTAACAAAGCCAGTAAAGTGGGGAAGCTAGCGAATCTGGGTACGACATATCTTGAACCGATGGGGATTTATTCGAGTCATTATCATGCACTCAAAGACTTGCCAGATGGGGCAACGATTGCCATTGCCAAAGATTTGGCAGATGAAGCACGTGGGTTAAAGCTCTTGGCTGATAATGGCTTATTGACACTGGCGCCTGATTTTGGCGCGTTAGATGGCTTAGAAAAAATCACCAGTAACCCCAAGCATTTTAAGTTTCAAGAAATTGATGACACCACTGGCGGCCGTGTTGTTAAAGATCCGAAAATTGCGGCCGTCCTGATGTCTAATTCTATTTCACAAGCCAGCGGCTTGAATGTGTTAAAAGATGCGCTGGCTTATGAACATGTCAACGGCCATACGCGGGCGAATATCAACATTTTAGCCACCGCTACAAAAAACCAAAACAATGCAACTTATCGGAAGCTGTTAACGCTTTATCATGACAAAGCCTCGCAAGCCTATATTGCTGCTAAGTATCATGGCACCAAAACCGAAGTGAACAAACCAATTAGTTATTTTAAAGGAGAAAAATAATGTCAGAAACAGTTGTTGAAAGTTTTACGCTTGATCACACCAAGGTCAAAGCCCCTTACGTGCGCGTGATTGAAACCCAAGCTGGCCCACAAGGTGGTCAAATTACGAATTATGATTTACGGCTCACCCAGCCAAACGAAACGGCGATTGAAACCGGTGGTTTGCACACACTAGAACACCTCTTTGCTGGACTCGTACGTTATGAAATTGATGGGATTATTGACATCTCACCATTTGGCTGCCGGACAGGGTTTCATGTCATTTCTTGGGTAGATTATGATGCCGAAACCTTGGCTAAAGTCTTTAAAAAGGTCCTAGAAAAGATTGTCAGTGATGACGTGACAGAGGTGCCGGCAGCTGAAATTCAAAGTTGTGGGAACTTTAAGGATCATAGTCTACATTCTGCCAAAGCTTGGGCAGCGATTATTCTTGAGCAAGGCATTTCAAGTGATGCCTTTGAACGACAAGTCGTGTAATGTTAGCGACCAACATGGCAAATTAGAGGAGTAGACGATGCCGGTACACCCGCAGAAAGTTTATTATTTGCATATCAATAAAATCGCCACGGCTGTGTTTTTGACGGGTAGCGGGGCGGTGGATAGTGTCATGTGATCGTGTTTTGTGACGTTACTAAATAATCACGAGACAAGAGGAGTCTAACACATGACACAAACACAACAAAAAATTGGTTTTCAACACGTCGGGTCGTTTTTACGGCCTGATGCACTGAAACAAGCGCGGGCAGCATTTGCCAACGGCCAGGTAACGGCTGACGAATTAACCACAACTGAAGACGCGGCGATCACCACTTTGGTGGCCCAACAAGTGACGGCCGGTTTGGATGTCGTCACAGACGGTGAATTCCGGCGCTCATATTGGCATCTGGATAACTTTTGGGGATTTGAAGGCGTTGAACGGTTTAAATTTGGCGAAGGGTATCAATTTGCCCATGAAGAAACGCGAGACGATTCGGCCCACCTCACCGGTCCGCTGGGTTTTGATGCGACAGCGCATCCGCTTATTCGTGAATTTAAGTTTCTCAAAACTATCGCTGATCGTTATGGTGTCGCTGCTAAAGTGACGCTCCCGTCGCCAGCGCAATTCTTTGCGGAATTAGTGCGTGGCCGAAATGCGGAACGTGTCCACCGGTTTTATACCAATGATGCTGACTTTCATGCGGCCATTCAGCGGGTATATCATGACGAAATTTTGGGACTTTATGATGCCGGTGCGCGCACCATTCAACTCGATGACTGTACTTGGGGGATGCTCGTGGATCCACATTTCGGCGTGCTGATGGCTGGTAACGGCGTTAGTGTGGCCGAGTTAAAGACACTTTATTTAACCTTTAATAATGGGGCATTAGCCGATTTACCGGATGATTTGGTGATTAATACGCATGTTTGTCGTGGGAACTATCATTCTGACTGGGCGGCGAGTGGTGGCTATGATCTGGTGGCTGATGAACTTTTAGGTCAGGAAAATGTGGCGAGCTACTTTTTAGAGTATGATTCTGACCGCGCAGGTGGTTTTGCACCCCTAGCCAAGGTTTCTGGTGATAAACGGGTTGTGCTGGGACTCATCACAACGAAAACGGGTGAACTTGAAGATAAACAGGTGATTATTGACCGCATTTATGAGGCGGCGCAGTATTTACCATTAGAGCGCTTGTGGTTATCGACCCAATGTGGCTTTGCGTCAACTGAGGAAGGTAACGTGCTGACAGAAGACCAGCAATGGGCTAAATTAGCGCTTGTGCGCGATATTTTAACGCAAGTCTGGGGCTATAAAGCATAATCATTGCCCGCTGAAACGACTTGCGCTATACTCGAATTATTTATTTGAAGATGATCATTTTTTACCAAACCAGTTCTAATGTTGCGGGTAGCATTGGCTGCAAGTCGTTTATGGGGGAAGTGTATGAAACGAAAAACAATAATCGGTGCGGGGATCGCCGTGTTGCTGGCTGGTGGGGCTGTGTTGTACCAACGGGGTACAGCAAAACCAACCCCAGCAACGCTAAAGGTCACGGTACAAAATCCAATTACGACATTAGATCCAAATTTTGCCGATGACGTTGGGTCCAATTTGGCTGAGGTACAAACACTGCAAGGTTTGTATACGACAGATGCTACGGGCCAAATCATTCCGGGAATGGCCGAAAAGATTGTGCAACCAACAAACAACCACACAGTCTATACGTTGACGTTAAAAAAGAACCAGAAATGGTCTGACGGGACAACGGTGACGGCACAAGATTTTGTGTCTTCGGTGAAACGACAGGTCGACCCAGCGTCTAAATCAACGCGTGCCAATCATTTTAAAGATTTGGCTAACTATGACGCCATTAGGAAACAGGGTGCTAGTATTGATACCTTAGGGATTCAAGCTGTTAACAACCGCACAGTTAAAATCACGCTGTCGCAGCCAGTGCCTTACTTTAATTTTATTTTGGCTAATCAGCTCTATCCGATTAACCCCGCTAAGGTCAAAGCTTACGGGCATAAATATGGCCAAACAGCTGAAACAACGGTTTCTAACGGGCCATACATGATTAAAAAATGGAATCAATCGGCCACAACTTGGGAATATGTGAAGAATCCGTATTATGCGCAGGCCAAAAAAGTCCATTTTAATACGATCAAAACAACCTTGGTGACCGATGCCACTTTGGCCAGCAAACAATTTTTGTCAGGTAATGTTGATGAAGCAGAAATATCTGGTGGTATTTTAACCAATTTGAAGAAACATTATGCTGACGAGATCAAGTCTCAGAAAAAGGGCCGGATGGCCTTCATTGTTTGGAACGCGCAAGATAAAGTAGCTGGGAATACCAATTTCAAACGTGCGGTGAGTTATGCGATTGATCGACGTGTGTTAGCCGATCAAGCTTTAGCTGATGGGTCAACTGCGGCGCAGTCTATTGTGCCAAGTGGCGAAGTTAAGGTGCACGGCCAAGACTTTAATGCGGGATTGGCGTTACCAAATGATAAGACAAAAGCGCAAGACTATTTGAAAAAAGCACAAGCAGAAATCGGCGAGAAAAAGCTGACGTTGACACTCAATACGGCTGATACGGATGCTTATCGCGCTGCCGGGCTTTATTTGAAGCAAAGTATTGAAAGCACATTGCCGGATGTGACCGTTAATCTTAATCGGATGCCGTTAAATGCGGAAATTTCAGCCTTTAACCATCATAATTTTCAAGCTGGCACATTGAGTTGGTCAACTGATTATAATGATCCGATTGATTTCTTAGATACCGCTTATTCAGACGGCGCGATTAATTTTACAAAATGGCATGATGCCCAATATGACGCCTTGATTCAGAAAATTAACCAACAGCCCGAAGCCAATGATGCGCGTTATCAATTAGAGCAGCAAGCGGCTAAATTGAATAATGACTTGAATGGGGTCACACCGCTATATCAAGTAGCCAATGTCCATTTGCAGAAAAAGACGATTAAAAACTTAAATTATCCTGTGATTGGATACCAAAGTTATCAATATGCAACAGAAAAATAACCGACGTAGGAGTTTATTATGAAAAAGATTGGGATTGCTGGGAACCACGCCATTCATCCGAACCCCAAATTTGGGACGAATTATGTGAACTATATTCAAAAAAATTATACCGCTGCCCTGACAGAAGCAGGGGCATTGGTCATGATTTTACCAATTAGTGCCCCAGAACTGGCGGCTGACTATGTGGCAAGTATCGATGCCTTGGTGTTAGCGGGTGGGCAAGATGTGACCCCTGATTATTACGGTGAAGAACCAATCCCAGCTATCGGTGAAATTGATCGCTATCGCGATGCGTTTGAATTTGCCTTATTTGCCGAAGCCGTGCGAGTGGGCAAGCCCGTCCTTGGTATTTGCCGCGGGGCGCAGGTGATCAATGTGGGCCTTGGTGGCACGCTTTATCAAGATTTGGCCACTCAATATGCACAACTTCGCGTGAAGCATGATCAATACCCAACGAAGTGGTCCACGCCAACACATCGCTTGGTTTGGCAACGCGATAATTGGTTAACACCGAGCGTAGCGCCTGATGCGCTAGTGAACTCTTTTCATCATCAAGCAGTGAAAACATTGGCACCATCGCTAACTTTGGATGCGACAAGTTCGGATGGTGTAATTGAAGCCTTTTCAGATGAGACACGGCATATCTATGCTGTGCAATGGCATCCGGAAATGCTCCGTATGACAGACGATGCAGTGCAAGCTGTTTTTGATGCCTTTGTTGCAAAAGTTTAGAAGATCTAATATTTTGCAAGTCGTTAAATTAACGGCTTTTTTTACGCGATGAAATAGCGTAAAATGTGATGAGTAATGTTGCAGCGTTTTTAAAACCTTGCTGGCATTAGCGTGAAACATGAGGTTGATGAACCTGATCGCTCATTGGCTAGTTGTGTTAATTGTTGCCGTTTTGGCACATCACGTTCATTGGAGAAGAACATGTTTCAATACATTAAAAAGATCATCATCGGTAAACCACTCAAAACGTTAGATGAGGGTGGCCAGTCATTGTCGAAAACTAAAGCGTTAGCGCTGCTGTCATCTGATGCCTTATCATCAGTGGCCTATGGGACGGAATCCATTACAGCTGCTTTGGTCGCTGCGGGCGCTGTAGCGCTGTGGTTGCAACTGCCGATTGCGCTATTAGTTTTGATTTTGTTGGCAGCTATTGTCTTGAGTTACCGACAAATTATCCATGCATACCCTTCAGGCGGTGGTGCTTATGCCGTGGCTAGTGAAAATTGGGGGGCGAAAGCGGGATTAGTTGCCGGCGGATCGTTACTAGTTGATTATATGTTAACGGTTGCCGTATCAGCATCGGCGGCATCTGACGCCATCACTGCAGCGATTCCAATGTTAAATCCCTATGTGGTACCGCTCTCGATTTTTGTAGTCGTATTACTGACTGGTATGAATTTGCGTGGTTTGCGGGAAAGTGCGAACTTCCTGATGTTTCCCGTCTACTTTTTTATCATTGTCTTAGCAATCATGATTATCTGGGGTGTGTTTCAGGCAGCCACTGGGCAATTGCCGTATCATGCTGCGGCACGCGTGGGAACCAGTTTTTCCGGTCTATCATTAGTCTTGTTTATGCGTGCCTTTTCAAGTGGGTCGTCATCTTTGACAGGTGTGGAAGCAATTTCTAATGCGGTACCAAACTTTCGGGCACCAAAAGAACGACATGCGGCGACAACGCTCACATTAATGGCACTGATTTTAGCGACATTCTTTGGTGGCATCACGTTTTTGAGTTACTGGTATGGCATTGTGCCCAATAGTCATTCAACAGTTTTGTCCCAAATTGCTGCCAAAACATTTGGTGGGCATAATATGGGCTTTTACATTATTCAATTGGCCACGGCCTTGATCTTAGCTGTAGCAGCCAATACGGGCTTTTCGGCTTTTCCCATGTTGGCGTTGAATTTGGCGCGCGACAAATATCTACCACATCTCTACATGGATAAAGGCGATCGCCTCGGTTATTCTAACGGTATCTTATCACTGGCTTTTGGCGCGACTATTTTGTTGCTGATTTTCCATGGTTCCACAGATGCGTTGATTCCGTTGTATGCGGTCGGTGTGTTTGTACCGTTTACCCTGTCACAGTCGGGGATGATTATTCATTGGTGGCGGCAGAAGCCAACGCGCTGGGTACTGAAAGCCTTGATCAATTTTGTTGGGGCCTTTATCTCAGCGGTATTGGTAGTCACGTTGTTTGCCACACGGATTGAACATGTTTGGCCATATCTTTTGATTATGCCCATTATCATGTACATGTTCCTAAAAATTAAGCATCACTATACGAGCATTGCGCGTCAACTGCGTTTAGCCTATGCGAAAAATTCACATGCTGTGCGGCATCATTATGATGGGGCGACCGTCATTGTCTTGGTATCAAATATTACTAAAGTGACAACTGAAGCGATCGATTATGCGCTATCCATTGGCGATTATGTGGTGGCGATGCACGTGAGTTTTGATGTGAATCCGAAAAAAGAATTGGAAACCTCAACGCAGTTCAAACTGGATTTCCCTGATGTCCGCTATGTGGATATTCATTCGTCTTACCGCTCAATTGTTAAGCCAGCCACTAGTTTCGTGGATGCGGTGGTGAAACAAGCGGAAAAGCGCAATCATTCAGTCACGGTTTTAGTGCCACAATTCGTGCCAAAAAAACCTTGGCAAAATATTTTGCATAACCAGAACTCGTTACGTCTGCGTACGGCGTTTGCCGCACGGACGGATATTTCAGTCTCAACCTATTATTATCACCTATCAGAATAGTGGTAGATAGCGCAACAATAAGGAGTGGCATGTGCTTGAGCTGGCATGCCGATAACAATCATGACACAAGATACGAAGTTAATACTGTTTTTCATTTGGGTCGTCATTGCGATGATGATATCAACGGGTGGTTTAATTCTGATTATGCGTTGGTATCATCGTGAAGTCGATCGGGTAAAAAAACAACAAAAGGCGTCACAAAACACGGAAACGCCCACAACGAAGCAAAAATAAAAACTGCGGCAAACTGATCATCATCAGTTTGCCGCAGTTTTTGTATTAGAAACTTTCAGTTGGGACTGCGTCCAATCGGGCTTGCCAATCAACGTCAGGATATTTACGTTGCAAAGCCGTTGCCAGAACGCGCTTAGCTAAATTACCATTACGTGTAAAGATTGGGCCGTGGAAGTATGAGCCATAAACATTACGATAAATCACACCTTCAGTTTTGTCCATCCCATTATTACCATTACCAGAAATAACAGTACCCAAAGCACGTTCACCTTCGCCGAGGAACGTACGACCTTGGTGGTTTTCAAACCCATGGTATTTTTCACCAGTGTCATTATTTTCAATCACAATGTTACCAGTGAGGCGCTTGCCGGATAATACTGTTAATTGGTCATCATACATATTGGTCGTATAATGATCCATGACGCCAATGCCATCGACACGCGTGCCGTCGGCCATCACCATATAATGACCGAGTAATTGGAAGCCACCACAAACAGCCAGCAGAGGACCATCATTTTCGATGTAGTGTTTGATGGCAGTTGTTTTTGCAGGTAAATCTTCGGCGACAATCGTTTCTTCGTAATCTTGTCCGCCACCAAACAAGACAAAATCAAAGGCTTGGTCATCAAATTCGTCGCCAAGTGAAACCAATTGATAATCAACAGCGACGCCGATTTGCTTGGCATAGTAGGTGAGGGCAATGATGTTCCCATAATCACCGTAAGTGTTCATCAGATTACCATAAAGGTGCGCAACGTTGAGTTGGTATTCGGTCATTAGAAACCTCCTTTAATATAGCCAGCTGCACCAAGTTGTTCACGAAGTTGTAGCATCGCCGTATAAGTCGCTGCAATGTAGACCTTATCGGTTGGTAAGGCTTTGATGGCATCAATCACTTGGGTCAAATCTTCATAGACGGCTTGGTCAGCAAAACCAGCCATCTTCAAACGCACACGAATATCACGATAGCGTTCACCGCCAGTAGCGACGGCCCTGAGCTTGGTGTCATGCAGCTTTTCAAACTCGGCATCCCAAATCCAACTGGTATCAATACCGTCCGCATAATTGGCGTTCAACAGCGCCAATAGTGAGAAATCAGCCGTTTCGGTCCGCATCATATCAATGACAGAATTGGTCCCAACCGGATTTTTAATCAAAACGATTGTGACATCCTTGCCATCAACATGAATGGCTTCTTGACGGCCAAAAATCTGTGCATTTGATTCAAAAGCTGTCTTGATTTGTTCAGGCGTTACACCAAATTCACGACCAACAGCATAAGCAGCTAGGGCATTATAAATATTGTAGAGCCCGCCAATTTCAATGCGAAGCGGTGTCCCGTCAATGCTAAAAGTTGAATAAGTTGGGGTCAATTCGTCAATTTCGGTCACTTGATAGGCCAATGGTGGGCGCTTGAAATCATCGGTGACACTAAAATATTGACCAAGATTGGCGTACGTGATGAAATCATAGTGTAAGACAGAATGATCGGTCGGTGATAAAATCCCATCAGTGTTGATTGGCGCCACTTGTGGTTGGTAATCGGCCGGTTGGATATGATTAAAGCCAAAATATTGGCGCTTGTTTGGGAAATCACCGCGGGTAAAGATTGGTGAATCACCGTTGGCTAATACTGTTGCTTCGGGTGCATGCTGAATGCCAGCGATGATTTTATCATACGTTGTATAGATTTCGCCGTAGCGGTCAAGTTGGTCTCGGAAAATGTTTGTGAGCACAAACATTTTTGGCTTGATTGCTGAGGTGATTTTTTCAACGTTGGCTTCATCGACTTCCAAGACGGCCACGGACTTTTTACCGTTTGGAGAAGGCTCGACTGGTGTCGTCACCAATGTGCCGGTAATCCCTTGAATCATGTTAGAACCGGATGGGTTGGTGATAACTTCATAGCCACCAGCTTGTAAGACGCGCGTGATGAGGGCAGTGGTCAACGTTTTACCGTTTGTACCAGTCACCACCACAAGATCGAAATCCTGTTGGATTGATTTAAGAATATCTGGGTCGATTGCGACCGCGATTTTGCCGGGTAGACTTGTGCCACCACGGTGCATCACGTCATGCAAAAACCAATAGGCGCTTTTAGCAGTCGCGCGTGCAATTGTACTTTTAAGTGTCATAATGTCCCCACTTTCATGATTATCATTTTACCACGCGTAGCCTTGAGATGGGAATTTTTGATGAAATGTTAAAAAAGCTAATCGACCTGTGTTCTGGTGTGAAAAAGCGCCTGTTATCGTTTGGCATTTGTTATAATAGGAAGGAGTGACAAAATAAGTCAGCAAACAAACTTTTCAGGAGGCGACGTGTCATAAACTGAGGCAACTTGGGACACGGGATGATGATGGCACAATTATTTTTTGAATATGGGGCAATGAGTTCAGGTAAATCAATTGAAATCCTGAAAGTTGCGCATAATTACGAATCACAGGGACGTCAAGTGTTGTTAATGACGCCGATTGTGGATACCCGTGCCGGTGTGGGCGTTGTGGCCAGTCGGATTGGTTTGTCGCGCGAAGCTTTAGCGATTAAGCCAACGGATGACTTGTATGACTTAATTAAGGCCAAGAAAAGCGACAACCTTGCCGTGGCCTTGATTGATGAAGCGCAATTTTTAACCGCAGCACAAGTGGATCAATTAGCCAAAGTCGTGGATCATCTCCATATCCCAGTGATGGCATTTGGTTTAAAACAAGATGCCTTTAATCACTTGTTTGAAGGGTCAAAACGACTCATCGAAATGGCTGATAAGTTGGAAGAAATGAAGACGATTTGCTCGTTTTGCGGTAAAAAAGCGACAACGCAATTACGGATTGTTGACGGCAAGCCACAACGTTCTGGGGAACAGCTCTTTATTGGTGGCGATGAAGCTTATATTCCAACCTGCCGTCATCATTGGTACGTGCCCGATTTGGCTAAAATTGCCGAGATGTTTCCTGTGGATAAGTAAAGCCGGAACGCTATTTTTCAACATAAATTATCACAATAACGACAGGGTACAGTAGCTAAGTTAAACAGTTGGTGTACCACTGTGAAGAGGAGAGTGAACGATGGATCCAATTTTTCAATCATTACAAACGGTTGTTGATCGTTATGATGAACTTAACGAACAATTAGCCGACCCAGAAGTGGCGAGTGACGGCCAAAAATATATGGCCTTGTCAAAAGAAGCGGGGGAAATGCGTGAGACGGTTGAAGTCTATACCCGTTACCAACAAGTCATTCAAGAAATTCAAGAAGCAGAAGAATTACTCGATGATGCCGAAATGGCACCATTAGCGAAAGAAGATTTAGCTGACTTAAAGCCAGAAAAAGCGCAATTGAAAGACCAATTGAAAATTTTAATGTTACCGAAAGATCCCAATGATGATAAAAACATTATCATGGAAATTCGTGGGGCTGCTGGTGGGGATGAATCGTCATTATTTGCCGCTGACTTGTTAGACATGTATCGTCGTTACGCCGAAAAGCAACGCTGGACATTGAGTATTATTGATGAATCTACGACTGAAGTTGGCGGTTACAAGGAAGTCGCTGTGATGATTACTGGCGATAATGTGTACTCGAAGTTAAAGTTTGAATCAGGTGCGCACCGTGTGCAGCGTGTCCCATCAACCGAAACGCAAGGGCGTGTCCACACATCAACGGCGACGGTGGGTGTGATGCCTGAATTTGAAGACATCGATTTTGAATTGGCTGAATCTGATTTGGAAGAAGAATTCTTCCGTTCAGGTGGTGCTGGTGGTCAAAACGTCAACAAAGTGTCAACGGCAGTCCGTTTGGTTCACAAGCCAACTGGTATCATGGTGAAAATGCAAGAAGAACGGACGCAAATTAAAAACCGTGATAAGGCGCGCAAGTTGCTGGCCAGTCGTGTGTATGATTTTTACGCGCAACAAAATGAAGCAGCCTATGCCGAACAGCGTAAATCAGCCGTTGGGACTGGAGACCGTTCAGAACGTATCCGGACATACAATTATCCACAAAACCGCGTCACAGATCATCGCATTGGTTTGACATTAAACAAGTTGGATCGTGTGATGAACGGTGAATTAGGGGAAGTCATTGATGCGTTAATCATTGCGGATCAAACAGCTAAGCTCGCTGAACTCAATAACGCCTGACAATGACAGAAAAAAATTTTGAAACCCCAAAACAATTTCAACAACCTAATCAGACCACGCACAAACGCTCAAACTCACCTGCTAAGTTGACCCAACCACGTTGGTACGAGTGGGATGATCAGGTCAAACCAACTGCCCCAGCGCAAGTGAAGTTGTCATTACTCGAAGCACGCAAATGGGCAGTTTTAGAACTCACGCAGGCGGGGATGCCGGAAGCTGATGCTAAAGATAACGTGGACTTTTTGTTAACGGGCGCCTTAGACATTAACTACGGTTATTTACGGGCCAATCTATCACGGCAAATGCCAGCAGCGCTGGCAGCTGTTTGGCCAAAGTGGGTGGCGCAATTAACCCAAAACAAACCACCACAATATATTTTGGGTCATGCACCTTTTTATGGGCGAGAATTTATGGTGGATGAACGTGTTTTAATTCCCCGACCAGAAACTGAGCAACTCGTAGAATGGATTTTACAAGATGCCAGTGGCACCCAAGGTGCACCAGTTTCTGTGTTGGATATTGGGACGGGTTCAGGCGCAATTATTGAGACGTTAATGCTTGAAAATCCATGTGTTAAGGGGTTTGCCGCCGATATTTCACCCGATGCCTTGGCCGTGGCTGAAAGTAATGCGCAGCGCTTTGGTTTGCATCAGTTACACTTCGTGGAAAGTGATGTTTTCCAAGGCGTTGCGCATTTAACTTTTGATATTATCGTCAGCAATCCGCCGTATATTGCGCGGACTGATGAAGCAGAAATGGACGCCAGTGTCTTGGCGTTTG
Source organism: Leuconostoc lactis KCTC 3528 = DSM 20202 (assembly GCF_014651235.1). Taxonomy (GTDB): domain Bacteria; phylum Bacillota; class Bacilli; order Lactobacillales; family Lactobacillaceae; genus Leuconostoc; species Leuconostoc lactis. The sequence goes on from NZ_BMWM01000012.1 coordinate 43,360, forward strand.
AACCACAACTGGCGTTGTTTGCCGACCAAGATGGCTTAGCCATTTACGCCAAGATTGCGGCTGGTTTGGCACAACATTTGACGGCACATGGGCGTGCTTATTTTGAAATTGGCTACAAACAAGGCCCGGCGGTAGTAGCCATGATGCAACAAGCGCTACCTGATGCGACGGTAACCTTGAAAAAAGATTTCGCAGGCTTAGATCGTATGGTGCGTGTGGTGAAAGGATAAAATGGACGTCGCGTGTGTCTGACGTCGGGAGGATTATTATGGAGACAGAATTACTAACAACTCAAGATGTGCAACGGGCGGGTGCGTTATTAAAAGCCGGTGAAGTGGTGGCTTTTCCAACAGAAACAGTCTACGGCTTAGGAGCAGATGCTACTAATGATGCGGCGGTGAAAAAAGTCTTTTTGGCGAAAAATCGGCCAGCAGATAATCCGCTTATTATGACCGTTGCAGACGTTGAACAGTTGACACCCTTTGTCACGATTTCTGAAGCAGCTCGGCAATTGATGACCGCATTTTGGCCGGGGTCTTTGACAATTATCATGCCCATTAAACCAGATCAGGTATCGATGTTAGTGACTGGCGGGTTGCAAACGGTGGCTTTCCGTTTGCCTGCCAATGAAACAGCGCGTGCTGTGATTCGTGCAGCCGGGGTACCGATTGTTGGCCCCAGTGCCAATACGTCCGGCAAACCGTCACCAACCACGGCCCAACATGTTTGGCATGATATGCAAGGTCGGATTGCAGCCATTGTGGACGATGGCCCCACTGAAGTGGGCGTTGAATCCACAGTGATTGACATGTCAACGGACACACCGACCATTTTGCGACCAGGGGCTGTGACGCAACAACAATTAGAAGCCGTTCTTCAACAACCAGTCTTTGATGCCACTAGTACGACATCAGTGGCGAGTCATGTCACACCAAAAGCACCGGGGATGAAGTATCGTCACTATGCGCCGGATAAAACAGTGGTCATGTTTGATCGTTTAGATGCTTTGGCGCTGCGACCAACCCTGACAGCCCAAGATGTTGTCATGGCTCAAGATGACACGTTGGCAACATTGCAGTTACCATTGACGCAAACGTGGTCGTTGGGGGAAACACTTGAAAGTGCGACCGAACAGCTTTTTGCGGGATTACGTTTTTATGATGAGACGCCAGAAGTGGCGACGATTTATGTCGAAAAAATGCCACCCATTGGGATTGGTAAAGCGTATAATAATCGCTTAGCTAAAGCGGCGGGTAACCAAGAATTTACGATTTAAAAGCACCGGATCGGTGCTTTTTGTGTTGAACTTGTGGTAAATGTCGCGCACGTCACCCAGATGCTTAACGTTTACTGAAAAGTCACACGGAAAAAATGTAAACGTTTACATCGCAAACGCGATGAGACCGGCATTTTTAGCGATTGGGCTTGATATATCAAGGTTTAACCGGGCATTTTACTTGATATTTTGTAAGCGCTTTGATACACTATTATCAGAAGCTGATTCACAGCTAAAAAGGAGAAAATAATCATGACACAATCAAAAGAATTCCATATCGTAGCAGAAACAGGTATCCACGCACGTCCAGCAACATTGTTGGTACAAGCAGCTTCAAAGTTCACATCAGACGTTACTTTGTCATACCAAGGCAAGGATGTTAACTTGAAGTCAATCATGGGTGTGATGTCACTTGGTGTTGGTCAAGGTGCCGATGTGACAATTAAGACTGAAGGTGATGATGAAGAAGCAGCAATGGCTGCCATCACTGAAGCAATGGAAAAAGAAGGACTTGCTGAATAATAATGGCTAAGAACTTCAAAGGAATCGCGGCAAGTAATGGTATTGCAATTGCAAAGGCCTACTTGTTAGTTGACCCAGATTTGTCTTTCTCAAAGACAACAATTACAGATGTGACAGCTGAACAAGCTCGTGTCGACGATGCTTTGAAGGCTGCTAGTGCAGATGTGGAACTTATTAAGACAAAAGCTGCTGAAAACCTTGGTGAAGAAGAAGCCCAAGTGTTTGAAGCGCATTTGATGGTTTTGGCTGATCCCGAAATGTCTAGCGCATTTAAGCAAAAGATTGCTGATGACAAGGTCAATGCTGAACAAGCTGTTAAAGAAGTGACAGATATGTATATCAGCATGTTTGAAGCCATGACAGATAATGCCTACATGCAAGAACGTGCAGCAGATATTCGTGATGTGACGAAGCGTATTTTGTCTCACTTGTTGAATGTGGCTTTGCCTAATCCGGCATTGATTGATGAAGAAGTGGTCTTGGTTGCAAGAGACTTGACACCTTCAGATACAGCACAACTTGATCGCAACTTTGTTAAGGGTATCTTAACTGACTTGGGTGGTCGTACAGCGCATGCGTCAATCATGGCACGGACGTTGGAAATTCCAGCTGTCGTGGGAACTGAAATTGCCACAAAAGAAGTGGCAGCTGGTGACATGGTGACATGGTGATTGTTGATGGCTTGACGGGCGATGTGATTGTCGACCCAGATGCTGACACATTGGCCAGTTATCAACAAAAGGCGGCTGATTATCAAGCACAACGTGCTGAATGGGCCTTGTTGAAAGATCAACAATCAGTTAGTGCCGATGGTAAGACATTTGTCGTGGGTGCCAACATTGGTTCACCAAAAGACATGCCTGCCGTTTTGGAAAATGGTGCTGAAGGCATTGGTTTGTACCGTACTGAATTCCTATACATGGAATCAGATCACTTGCCAACCGAAGAAGAACAGTTTGAAGCTTATAAGACTGTTGTCGAAAAGATGGCTGGTAAGCCAGTGACAGTACGTACCATGGATATTGGTGGCGACAAGCACTTGAGCTACTGGAAGTTACCAGAAGAAGAAAACCCATTCTTGGGTTATCGTGCGATCCGTATCTCTTTGGATCAAACAGAAATTTTCCGGACACAACTCCGTGCGTTGCTACGTGCCTCAGCCTTTGGTAATTTGTGGATTATGTTCCCAATGATTGCCACATTGCCTGAGTTCCGTGCCGCAAAGCAAATTTATACAGAAGAACGTGCCAAGCTTGAAGAAGCTGGTGTAGCAATGGGTGATGTCAAGTTAGGTATCATGATTGAAATTCCAGCTGCTGCCATGTTGGCTGATAAGTTTGCTAAGGAATTGGACTTCTTCTCAATTGGTACCAACGATTTGATTGGTTATACAATGGCTGCAGATCGTGGTAACGATAAGGTTGCTTATTTGTATCAACCTTATAACCCATCAATTTTGCGTTTGATCAACAATGTAATTACTGCCGCACATAAAGAAGGTAAGTTTGTTGCCATGTGTGGTGAAATGGCTGGTGATCCAATTGCCGTCCCATTGTTGATGGGTATGGGCTTAGATGAATTCTCAATGAGTGCCCCATCTATTTTGCAAACACGTGCATTAATGAAGCAGTTGAATACTGCTGATATGAAGTTGTTGGCTGAAAAAGCTTTGGATACCGAAACAAATGACGAAGTCATTGCATTAGTTGAATCAGCAATTGACTAGAACAAGTTTTAAGACCGCCGATTGGCGGTCTTTTTGTGTTAAAATATAACCTATGAAGATTTTAGCCTTTGATACAAGTAACCAACCACTCACGGTGAGTTTGGCGGAAGATAATAACGTACGACGTGTGTTCACAACGAATGAAGCGCGGAATCATTCGATTCAGTTATTGCCAGCCATTGAAACAACGCTGGCTGAACAACAATGGGCGCTCAGTGATATTGACCGCATTGTGGTTGCCCAAGGACCAGGGTCATTTACTGGGCTTAGAATTGGTGTGACTGTTGCTAAAATATTAGCTAACACGTTGCAAGCCGAGCTCGTAGGCGTTTCTAGCTTAGCCGTGTTGGCTGCGCAAGTGACCAATCCTGGTTTAGTAGTACCACTGTTTAATGCGCGCAATAATAATGTTTTTGCGGGCGTTTATTTAAATGACAGTGCTGTGTTAGCTGATGCACATCAACCAATCGACCATTTGGTGACTTGGCTGCAGACACGTGATGAGCCAATTACTTTTGTGGGGGAAACCACAGAATTTGTGCTCACGTTACAGGCGGTTTTTGGTGACCAGGCGACGATTTTAACACCCGCTGACAGCTTACCTGACGGGCATGGCATCGTTGCACTCGGTCTTAAAGCGCAACCTGTCGCTGATGTGGCGCACTTTAATCCCAATTATTTAAGGAAAACCCAGGCGGAGTTAAACTGGCTTGCTGCGCATCCTGGTGAGGATAATCCCGAAAATTATGTTTTTGAAGTTTAATCACCAACCTAAATTACCGATTGCCTTACCGCGATTTGTGACCAAGACGATGACGGTCAGTGGATATGACTTTGTGTTACGTCGCGCCACAATCGCTGATATTGACACATTGGTTAGAATTGAGGAAGCAGTTTATGCTGGTGTCGCGCCGTGGGTATTGCGTGACTTTCTTAGCGAATTGTCGCGGCCACATATTCGCCTCTACTTAGTGATTGAGCGCCACCAGCAAGTTATTGGCTTTGCTGGGGTTGCCTATCAAAGAGATCAGCGTGATATGCATATTACTAATATTGCGGTTGTTCCAATTTGGCAAAGTCATGGTTTAGGCACAACCATTTTGTCAGAGATTCATCAATTTGCGACTGCGGTCGGGGTTGCAACCATGACGTTAGAAGCACGCGCTTCTAATCATGGGGCGATTGCCTTATACCACCGATTAGGCTTTGAACAAACAGGTATCAAAAAAGGGTATTATTTCGGTGATCATGAAGATGCCGTGTCAATGGTGAAACAACTTGAAAATTCAACCAGCAACAATTGAAGACAGTGAAACCATCTATCGTATTGCCCAAGCGGCCTTTCAACCGTCTCCTTGGCCAAAAACAGTCTTTGAACATGAACTCACAAGTCCTCGCAGTCGTTATTTTTTAACGACTGGTGGTTTTATTGGGATTACCCAGATATTAGATGAAGTTGAAATTAGCAGTATCGCGGTCCAACCAGATTATCAACGGCAAGGTATTGCGCAAGCACTATTAACAACCGTGTTGGCTTTGCCGGATGTTGCCCGATTTTTATTGGAAGTCGACGAGTTAAATCATCAAGCGATTCGGCTGTATGACAAGATGGGCTTTTCACCTTATCATCGCCGTGAGAAATATTATAAAAATGGTCATGCCGCGATCATGATGGAAAGGAAAATGTGAGCACAGGTTGCTAAGGCAACTACTCACACGCATAAATATGACAAAAATCATAGCATTTGAATCCAGTGCTGATGAAACTAGCGTTGCCATTGTGGAAGATGGCCATATTGTCCTAAGTAACGCCGTAGCGACACAAATCAATTCCCATAAACGTTTTGGTGGTATTGTGCCAGAAGTCGCCAGTCGACACCATATTGAATGGATTACACGCGTGTTAGATGATGCGTTGGCCACAGCTAACGTGTCACCAGCAGAGCTTGATGCAGTGGCGGTGACCTATGGACCCGGCTTGGTAGGTTCTTTACTGGTTGGCTTAATGGGTGCAAAAACCTTTGCGTTGGCCCATAATTTGCCAATAGTGCCGGTGAATCATTTGGCCGGTCACATTGCAGCGGCTAACTTTAATCAGCCAATTCGCTATCCAGCCTTAGCTTTGATGGTGTCTGGCGGCCATACCGAACTGGTCCTCATGCAAAACGAAAATGAGTTTGCCGTGTTAGGGGAAACGCGTGATGATGCGGCAGGAGAAAGTTTCGATAAAGTTGGCCGTTTGTTAAAGTTACCTTATCCAGCGGGTAAAACTATTGATGATATGGCGCACAAAGGGCAACCAACGATTAAGTTTCCCACTGCTATGGCGCATGAAGATAATTATGACTTTAGTTTCTCTGGCTTAAAAAGTGCGGTCATTAATTATGTCCATCACGCCGAGCAAAAGGGTGAAATAATTGATCAATATGACTTAGCAACGAGTTTCCAAAATGCGGTTGTGGATGCGCTAGTTGGTCGGACGAAACGCGCCTTACAAGACTATCCGGTTAAAAGTTTTATCTTGGCTGGTGGCGTGGCGGCTAATTCACAATTACGAGAAACATTAGAAGCATTGCTGGCATCATTTCCAGAAACAACGTATATTCCTGTGCCACGGCAATATACGGGTGATAATGCCGCGATGATCGGGGCAGCAGGCTACTGGAATTACAAACAAGGTATTTTTGCGGGCTTAGACTTAAATACTGATCCAGGCTTAGATTTTGAACTAATATAATCGTAATAAGATTGTGAATCTATCACGATCTTTTGTTGCGATCCTTATTTTTGTGGTACAATAGTTATGCAAAAGTTCACAAAGTAATCTAAGGTGCCGATTTCATCAGACCATCACGTTTGCGTTTGGTGAAACAAGCATGATAATAACGACATTAACACTGGAGAAAATTATGACACAACCTAAAATCCCGCGTGCGACCGCAAAGCGTTTGCCGATTTATTTCCGCTATTTAACATTTTTACACGATGCGGGGACTGACCGCATTTCTTCTGCTGAATTAAGCGATGCAATTAAGTTTGATGCGGCCACGATTCGTCGTGATTTTTCTTATTTTGGTGCCTTAGGCAAGCGTGGCTACGGCTACGATGTCAAGGCGTTGCTTGATTTCTTTGCCAATGTGTTGGATCAAGACAGTCTCATTAATGTGGCGTTAATTGGTGCTGGAAATTTGGGGCAAGCTTTGCTTAACTTTAACTTTCACCAGTCTTCTAACATGCGTATTTCAGCGGCTTTTGACGTGGATAAGTCACGTGCAGGCACGATTATGGCCGGTGTGCCGATTTATTCAATGACTGAATTAAAAGAGCAGATTACTGCGCAACGCATTAATATTGCCATCTTGACCGTACCACAAGGTGTCGCCCAAGAAATCACGAATGAACTCGTGGATGCTGGTATTAAAGGGATTTTGAACTTTACACCTTTGCGTGTGACGGTACCAAGTGGCGTGCGTGTGCAAAATGTGGATTTGACCAATGAATTGCAAACATTGGTTTACTTTATGGCAGATTGCAAGAAATAACTTGAACGAATTTAGTGACGTAGATTAAGTAAGAAGATCTCGATTGGTGT
>NZ_BMWM01000013.1 GCF_014651235.1 Leuconostoc lactis KCTC 3528 = DSM 20202
ACACCAATCGAGATCTTCTTACTTAATCTACGTCACTAAATTCGTTCAAGTTATTTCTTGCAATCTGCCATTATAATAAAGGTCTCGTCGAGCAGTTAGGCTTAACGCCTTTGCCACAAGATCCCAGCTATACGGACGTATTGAATTTGGCCAAAGCGATTACTGACAAGACGGGTGGTCAAACTAAGGGGATGACGATTGAAGCGTATGGTTGGTTATTTGAAGAATTAACCGCCAACCAAAATCAACTGTTAGCCAATCATGACAATGGTCGTGCAGCTGGCCAGTATGCGACAAAAATTAATCTGAATACGCCGGCGGCCAAGCGTTTAATGCAATTTATGACGCAAGCCATTCAAGATAAATCATTTGTGAATTATGGGTCCGGTGACATTGCCGAAGCGAACCAACAAACAGGGTTTTTAGCAGGCAAGTTGGGGATTTTCATGCAATCGTCAGCGTCAACTGGTGATTTGCAAGCCAATGCTAAATTCAAACTCGGTGTGACGTATGTGCCACATGCTGATGGTGTGCCACGCAACGGGCTCGCGCTAGGTGGGGCGGCGTTGTGGGCAAATAAGAACCAACCCGCAACAGTCAAGCAAGGCACGGCAGACTTCTTGAAATTCATGGCATCGGCTAAGTCACAAGCCCAATGGCGTTTGGCAACAGGGTATCTTGCCGTGAACAAGCACGCTAAAGATTTGCCACAGATTACCACCGCGGTCGCTAAAGATCCTAATTTGGGTGTTGCGACGCAACAACTCGCAACCAGTCAAAAAAATCCAGTAACAGCTGGGCCGTTGGTGCCAATTATGCCAATTGCTCGAACTAATATGGAAACGGCGATGCAATCCATTGCCAACGGGGCGCCGATTGATAAAAGTCTGCAAGTGGCCGAAGATGCGACTAATCAAGCGCTGGCAGCTTATAATGCTGCAAATCATTTAAAAAAGTGAGGAAGACGCATGATAAAAATTGCGCATCGCGGTATATCCGCTCAAGCACCCGAAAATACGCGGGGCGCGTTTGAACTGATGTTACCCCTTGGGGTCAATTGGTTAGAAACTGATATTGATATGACGTCTGATGGTCATCTGGTGTTGATTCATGATAGTAAGGTTGATCGCACTTCAAATGGCAACGGGATGGTCAATCACAATTCACTGATGGGGTTACAAAAGCTTGATTTTGGGCAGTGGTTTGCGCCAGCATTTACGGGAGAACGCATCGTCACGTTGGATTGGTTAATTGATTTTATCAATGAACATCACATCAATGTGAACTTTGAGCTCAAGACGAATGTCCGCGGTGAGCAGCAAAATTTTTATCTGATGCGTCTGCATCAAGCGATTCATCGCATTAATCGTGAAAATCAGATTATTGTGTCGAGTTTTGATGTGAAATTACTTAAAAAATTCCATGACTTAATGCCAAAAATTGCGATTGGGCTGTTACTGGCAGAGCCAATTTCAGATAACACGAACACGGTCGCACTCGCACGCTTGGTCGGTGCCACCTACGTCCATCCTGATGTTAATGGCCTCACTGAAGCAGCCGTCCAACTGTTATTAGCTAATCAATTGGGTGTCAATGTGTGGACAGTTAACGATGCAGAAACGGCACAACGGCTGGCTGATTGGGGTGCTCATGCCATATTTACCGATTTTCCAAAGACGATGTAAGTCGTCTTTTTTGATTGCAAATTATTTGCTGCACAAGGTAATTTTTGCGGTGACATGTGATAAAATTAAGGGCATATTAATTGTCGGAGGCTGGATGTGGCTAAATTGGGAGAGCGGCGTGCCGCACGGGTTGCAGCAAACTATAAGCGGGTGATTAACAGTTTGGATAATCACTGGCATGTGTTAGACGATTCACGTGTGGCGGTAGTGAAAGAAGTATTAGCATGGCTTGGGCATCCAGACCAAAAACTCAAGATCATTCACATTGCCGGCACGAATGGGAAAAGTTCTACAGGCGCTATGCTGGGCGCTATTTTACAGGCTAATGGCTATTCTTACGGTCATTTTTCGAGTCCCTACATTCTATCAGATCGTGAGCAAATCACCGTTGATGATGAGATGATTTCAAAAAGTGATTTTCTCCGCCATTATCAAGACTTGGTGGCTTGTTTTAAACGCCATGGGGTGCCTGCCAATCATTTGACGTATTTTGAGTATTTTACCGTCATTTCACTGTTGCATTTTGTCGATAATGCGGTCGATTTTGTTATTTTTGAAGCCGGATTGGGTGGATTAAGAGATGCGACAAATGCGATTGCCACCCCGATGTTGACTGTCTTTACGAAAATTAGTGTCGATCATCAGCTCACGATTGGCCGTAGTCTTCATGATATCGCTGAAAACGAAGCAGCCATTATCAAACCAGGGACCGTGGTGATTGATTATGCTGGTCAAGACTTGACCGTGCATCGTGTTTTAAAGGCGCAGGCTGAGGCGGTTGGTGCTGAGTGGTTTGTGCATACACAAGATCAAATTATTATTGCCAACACGACGCCAGGTGGTATGGATCTTATTATTAATGGCACACCAGGTTATTTTTTGAGTATGCCTGGGGCGTTTCAGGTACATAATTTTGGGATTGTTTTACAAATTAAAGCTGCTTTGAAGACAATGGGGTACACGTTTACTACTGAGAAAACGCAGGCTGGCTTAGCCAACGTGAGCTTGATTGGTCGGATGAACTATCACCCAGAAAAAAACATTTTATTTGATGCAGCCCATAATGTTGACGGCATCACCGGTTTGGTGGCAGCGTTAAATGCTTGGCATTTGAAAATCAAACCCACGTTAATCTTAGGGGTCTTAAAAGATAAAGAATACCATGAAATGTTGGATGAAATTATTCCAGTTGTCCAGCGGGTGATCACCGTCACGCCGAAAAATAAATCACGGGCTTTGTCAGCAGAAGAATTGGCCGCTACCATTATTATGACCTACCCAAAAGTCGAAGTTGAGATTGCCAATGATGCCTCGGCTGCGATTTCATTAGCCATGCGGGTCCGTGAATCATCACAGGCATTGATTGTAGTGACGGGATCCTTTTATACGCTAAGTGCTCTGCAAAAAGATGAGCGCATTTAAGCTGTGAGCAGCGTTTTTGAGATTTATCTCGAAATATGGTATGATAGTATGCGTTGACTTACATTAAATAAGGAGAAATCTTCATGACGCAATCGTCTCTGCAACCGCTTTTCTGGGACGAAGTTGTGGCTAATGCACAAAAAGGCCATGATTCGTCTGAAAAGCGACCATTCTTCAGTTTGGCACCCATGGAGGCCGTGACGGATACGATTTTCCGTCGTGTGGTTGAAAAAGCTGGTGCCCCCGATGTTTACTTTACAGAATTTACGAACGCAAGTTCAATGATTCATCCCAAGGCAAAGTTTTCCGTGCAAGGGCGTTTGGCCGTCGCTGAAAATGAGACACAACCAGTGGCACAAATTTGGGGCTCACGACCAGAAGATATTGCTGGGGCAGCAAAATTGTTGCCCGACATGGGTTATCGGGCAGTTGATTTGAACATGGGTTGTCCTGATCCAACTGTTGTTAAAAATGGCGCTGGGTCAGATTTGATTCGCCACCAAGACTTGGCAGCACAACTCGTCTCAGCTGCCAAAGAATCTGGGCTCCCAGTGTCAGTTAAGACACGTCTCGGTTTTTATGATCCCATGGAATTCCGTGACTGGTTGCCTGTGATTTTGCAACAAGATGTTGCGGTGTTGACGGTGCACTTGCGTTCGCGCAAAGAAATGTCAAAAGCACCCGCGCATTTTGAATTAATTGATGAAATCGTAGCGATGCGTGATGCCATAGCACCAAACACATTGCTACAAATCAATGGTGATATTAAGTCACGTGCCGAAGGAGAAGCGTTAGCTAAAGCCCATCCAGGCGTTGACGGCATTATGATTGGCCGCGGTATTTTTGAAAATCCTTATGCGTTTGAAGAAAGTCCGCGTCAACATACTTTGGAAGAATCAATTGCCTTGTTAAAGTTACAATTAGACTTATTTGATGAGGTAAATGCGACGGTAACGCCTAAGCATTTTGAAGCTTTGAAGCGTTACTTTAAGATTTATTTGCGTGGCTTTGCGCACGCATCAGCTTTACGACAAGTGTTGATGGAAACCCATGCGACTGATGAAGTGCGTGAGGTTTTAGATCGTGAATTGGCACGTGTCTATGCGGCTGTTGCCGCTGATCAGCACATTTATCGTGATAATGCAGCAGCTAGTGCCGAAATGGCAGCAGCCACTGCAGCCAAACTAGCACGTGAAGCAGCAGAATCATAATTGAATCGTTAAACTGGTTGAGTAAACACTCAAGGCGAACGTTTGTGGGGGAGCAACGTTAGTTTTTTGTGTTTGCTCTTTTTATTATCTGATAAAACAAGTACAATCATGTAGAAAGGACGTATTGCAGTACGCAATACAGCAAGGAAATATGACATTTTATTTAGATTTATTTTTAATGTTAGCCGCAGCCATCATCATGGGCTTAGGGGCACAACGTATCGGGATGCCGATTGTTGTTGGCCAATTATTAGCGGGTGTGGTGCTGGGTCCGAGTTTGTTGAACATTGTTCAGATTTCGCATAGTATTGAATTTATGGCTGAACTCGGGGTCATGATTTTGATGTTTATTGTCGGCCTGGAAACCGATATCAAGCAATTAAAAGCCAACATCAAACCGTCACTGATGGTAGCCGTTTTAGGCGCAATCTTCCCGATGGTAGTCTTTTACTTCCTCGCGCAAGCTTATCATTTTGATACCAAACAAGCGATATTCTGGGGCGTGGTGTTTGCCGCAACATCAGTCTCAATTACAGCGGAAGTCTTAAATGAATATCACCAACTGAAAACAAGAGCTGGTGTGACCATCCTTGGCGCAGCCGTAGCGGATGATATTTTAGCGGTTGCGAGCTTGTCTGGCTTCATTGCGATTTTCAGTGGTCAAGCTGACAAACAGCAACCACTTTGGCTCCAAGGGTTATTGGCAGTTGGCTTTTTCGTTGGGTTATATGTTGTGAGTCGCTATGTGCTACCAACATTTGTGCGGGTGGCAACGAAAATGAGTTTGCCAGCCATGAGTGGTTTGGTCGGGATGTTGCTGGCTTTGGGCGCCGGCACAGTTGCTGAGTTTGCTGGTATTTCTGCTGTGGTTGGATCATTCTTTATCGGGGTGGCCATTGCCAACTTACCACAAGCCCACAAGATGATGTCTGAGATGGTGTCAATTGGGTACGGCCTATTTATTCCAATCTTTTTTGCAAGTATCGGCTTAAAGATTTCATTTGACGGGTTTGGTGATAAGTGGGGGCTGCTACTCGTGATGTCATTAGCTGCTATTTTGACAAAGTGGGTCGGTTCTGGATTAGGGGCCAAAATGACTGGTATGAGTTATCATGATGCCAATGTTATTGGCTTGGGGATGGTGTCGCGTGGTGAAATGGCCTTGATTGTAGCCAATATCGGCTTGCAAGCCCACGTCATTGGTAAGGATACGTATTCCGAATTGGCAATTATCATCCTTGTCACGACGATTTTTGCACCAATTGCGTTGAGAAAAGTCCTTGTGAAATAATTAAAAAAAACGTTGTGCCTGTTCTGGGTGCAACTTTTTTTGTATAATAAAGCTTATGGAACTCACAAGTAAAACAATTGAACAATTACTCACTGCACATCATTTGTTAGTCGCTAAGCCAGATAGCGATCAAACATTTGATTTTTTACATTATGATACCCGTCAAGTTAAAGACCAGACACTATTTGTTGTCAAAGGGGCTTTTCGGGTAGAATATTTGGCGCAAGCCGCCGGCGTGACTGGCTTAGTCACGGAAGAACTGCTACCGGTTGATTTGCCACAATGGCAAGTCACGGATGTCCAAAAGGCATTATCAGTCTTATCGATGGCCTTTTTTGACTACCCACAAAACGACTTGTGGATTGGTGCCTTTACGGGCACAAAAGGGAAAACAACCGCGGCGTACATGGCCTTTCAAATCTTACAGCACATGACGCATCAGCATACGGCTTTGTTTTCAACGGTTGATCGCATTACTGGCAATCAACCAGCTGATAAGAAAAAGTCGGATTTGACCACGCCAGAATCTTATGAACTTTTCAAAGATATGCGCCGCGCTGTTGATAATGGCATGACGCATTTGGTCATGGAGGTCAGCTCACAGGCATATCTCAAACAACGTGTCTATGGCCTAGAATTTCAAGTTGGCGCCTTTTTGAACATTTCACCTGATCACATTGGGCCAAATGAACATCCCAGCTTTGAGGATTATTTAGCCCATAAAATGATGTTACTGGATCATGCTGAACAGGTTATTGTTAATGCGGCAAGTGATCAGTTATCAGCCGTGTTAGCACACGCCAAAACGCATCATGATCACGTCTATACTTATAGTCAAACCGACCAAGGTGGTGCATACACGTATCAATCTCTTGAAAGTGCGATTCATGAGAGTCGTTTCACGGTTGCTGAAAGTGATTTGGCTGAGATGAGCGGGACTTATCGCTTGAATTTACCAGGTGATTTTAATGAATCAAATGCTTTAGCAGCGTTGATGATGACTGCCTTGGCGGGGGCCCAGCATGCTGATATGGTGGCTGGTTTAGATACGGTCTTTATTCCTGGTCGTATGTTGAGCTTACCAATTCCCGGTCATGGTGTCGCATTTGTTGACTACGCCCACAACTATGCGTCGATGCGGGCACTGCTACAGTTTGCACAGAGTCAATATCCTGATGGTAAGGTTTCAGTGGTGATTGGTGCACCAGGCAATAAAGGTGTGTCACGCCGTGCTGACTTTGGTCGGGTGGTGTCAGAGTTTGCGGATACGGTCTTTTTGACGGCTGATGATCCACAATTTGAATCGCCAATGGCCATTGCCAAAGAAATTGCGGCCCACATTACCAATCCTGATGTGACGGTACATTTTGAAATGGATCGTATCCAAGCCATTCAACAGGCGATTGCACAGGCCAACCCGCATGATATCGTGATTGTTGCTGGCAAAGGTGAAGATCCGTATCAAAAGATTAACGGTGTTGACGAACCTTATATTGGTGACTATGCGGTTGTCCAAAACGTTTTAAACGCGAATAATGCCTAAGAACACGCCCGATACGGGCGTGTTTTTTTAATGAGATATCACGTATTGTCTTCTTTGACATAAATGTGATATCATTAATATATGAAAAAGATTAACGAAGAAAAAACTCATAAATCAGGTCGCATTCCATTGCGGATTGCACCTGAATTGCATGAAATATTAGCGGAACAGGCCGCGCAAGAAGGGCGCTCGCTGAATAGTTATTTGACGAAGTTACTGGAAGCAGGCGCGCAACCGGACACTTTTGAAGAACGGCAGATTGTCGGTCAAATTATTTCAGGAGAAAACTTTGATTTGTTTAATCGATTAGTCTTAGTATCAGGGATTTATTATCGCTATTTAATTGATAATGCTGCGACGGCTAAAGTGGATCGGCAATATGTTGTGATTGAAGCGACTGGCAATATTTTAACGTTACGCGAATTAAAGCCAGTGCTTGCTGTTTACGAATCTTAATATACGGGGGAGAAAGATGCTATTTTTTAAAATTGTGCCACAAAACAACGCAGGTTTAGTTGAAACGCTTGGTAAGTACCGCACGCGGAAAGAAGCTGGCCTTCACTTTTATGTGCCGTTTGTCCAACGCATTCGAAATGTCAGTTTGGCCATGCGACCATTGCGATTGCCAGATTATTCAGTCATTACGGCGGATAATGCTGATATTAAAGCTAGTGTCACATTGAACTACCATGTCACGGATGCGGTTAAATATATGTATGAAAATACGGATTCGGTCGAATCCATGGCACAACTTGTACGTGGTCACTTACGTGATATCATCGGCCGGATGGAATTGAATGAAGCTTTGGGATCTACGACTAAAATCAACATTCAGCTTGCCTCAGCGATTGGTGATTTAACGAATACGTACGGGATCAATGTTGACCGTATCAACATTGATGAATTACGCCCATCGGCTTCCATCCAGGAAGCAATGGATAAGCAGTTAACGGCTGATCGTGAACGAGTGGCAACTATTGCAAAAGCCGAAGGGGAGGCACGCTCCATTGAACTTACAACCAAGGCTAAAAATGACGCCTTGATGGCGACGGCGAAAGCCGAAGCTGACGCGACGAAAACCCGTGCTGATGCCGAACGTTACCGAATCGATACGGTACAAGCTGGTTTGGCTGGAGCGGATGACAAGTACTTCCAAAACCAATCCATTAACGCATTCGCGACGTTAGCCAATTCACCTACGAATTTGGTCGTTGTGGATAGTAAGAAAATGGCAACGCTTGGCCAATTACCGGTGGCTGGCAAGTTGTTTGATAAGGGTCTAAAATAAAAGCGCTGTTAATCCAGCGCTTTTTGCGTGACATCAGCAGGGGTTGTGAGAATATGTTACAATTTTTTCAGTGAGTGACGGGTAGTTTAGCTGCGGTCACAAGAATTAAAGGCATGCACACGCTTTGCTGTGCTTGGTAAGGAAAATGTTTAAAGAAAAAAATGTGCTGGTCGTTGTCACGGGCAGTGTATCAGCTTATAAAGCGGCTAGTTTTGTCCGTTTGCTCGTGAAGGATCACGCCCATGTACGCGTTGCGATGACACAATCAGCACAAGAATTTATTACCAGCAAAACACTGGCTATTCTATCTGGGCATGACGTGCTAACTGATTTATTTGCTGGCCATACGACTGAGGTGGTGCATATTGACTGGGCTAAGTGGGCGGATATCATTTTCGTCGTCCCCGCCACCGCAAACATGATTGGTAAGTTGGCTAACGGCTTGGCTGATGATGCACCAACCGCAACCATTATGGCCGCAACAGCTAAAAAGATTATTGCACCGGCCATGAATGACGTGATGTTAGCGAATCCCGCGGTTGTCCGCAATTTGGCAACACTTGCGGCCGATGGTTGGTTGGTGATTGAACCAGCCGAGGGTTTTTTGGCAGAAGGGTATGCTGCTAAAGGGCGCTTGCCAGAACCAGAAGCCATTTTGGCAGAAGCGGCCATCCGACTCCGCGCCCAAACGGGTCATCTGCGTGGCAAAAAGATTGTGATTACGGCTGGTGGGACGCGTGAAGCGCTGGATCCGGTGCGTTTTTTAACCAATAAATCCAGTGGCAAAATGGGTTATGCGTTAGCCCAAGCTGCCGCGGAAAATGGGGCCGAGGTCACGCTTATCACCACGGTTGATCGTCAGACTATTTTTGGCGTCACCAAGGTCATGGTTGATTCAACCCAAGCGATGTATGAGGCCGTGATGGCGGCTTTTCCGACCGCAGATATTTTTATTGGGGCTGCAGCAGTGTCAGACTTTAAGCCTGCCACACTGGCCCAAGATAAAATCAAGAAACAAGGGGATGGCGGTTTGACGTTAACGCTTGTTCAAAATCCTGATATCTTGAAAACAGTGGGGCAGCAAAAATCAGCCAATCAGTTGGTTGTTGGTTTTGCGGCTGAGACCCAAGATGTCATTGCCTATGGACAAGCTAAGCTGAAAAAGAAGCGGGCGAATATGTTGATTGTTAATGATGTGAGTTCGCCAAACATTGGCTTTTCATCGGATGATAATGTGATTACAATCTTAACGCCAGATCAGCCAGCAGAAACCTTACCGCAAGCAGATAAATTAACCTTGGCACGCGAGATTATGCAACGGATTAGTACGTTGAAATAGCAGCGTTTTTGTGGTAAAATATGGTGTTACACATCGATTACAGGAGGAAATGTGACTAGGACAGTTGAAAAGCGCAATGCGCATTGTCCTTGCAATTGCGCTGTTGACTTGTAAAGCAACAGCCAAGACGTCACAGCTGACAAACATGGCAGACGAAGAAGAAAACAAGGCCTCTAAGTATCATATTGGCGACATTTTACTCGCACCAGCTTATGGTAATTTGGAAAAGCCATTTACTGGACAAGTTGAAAAAGTTTATGAAAATTCATTGTTGGTTGAAATTACGGAAAATGATCCAGCTGACCAACCCACTGTTAACGAAATGAATCATCGTGCAGTGGTCCGAATGGATGAAATTGAAGTGATTAAGCATGCTCCAGCACCAAAAACTGCTGAGGTTGACGTTGAAGAATAAAGATGTTTCGGTAATTCATTACCAGCGAGTCTGAGTGGGTGTGAGTCAGATAATGAAGGAAACGGCGCGTATTTGGAGTCAAACAATTAGATATTGAGTGGCGAAAGCTATTAGAGTGGTACCGCGGGTGAAAACTCGTCTCTTGTGATATATCAAGAGACGAGTTTTTATTTTGCAGGCAAAAAATACGGTATAATATAAACTAATATAAAAAAGGATACGGACACATGGCAGATAACACACAAGTTGTCTCAGCACTTGCAGCAGTGTTGACAGATTTAACAGCATCAGAAATTGCTGAAAAATTAGAAGCACCAAAATCATCAGAATTAGGGGATGTTGCCTTCCCAACGTTTACGTTGGCCAAAGTTTTGCGCCAAGCACCACAACAAATCGCCGCTAATATTGTGGCAGAAATTGACCAAACAGGTTTTGAAAAGGTTGTCGCAACCGGCCCTTACGTGAATTTCTTCTTGGATAAAGTGGCAACATCTCGTGAAACCTTGCAAACGATTTTGACATTAAAGGCAGACTACGGGAACAACACCGACGGTCAAGGTGAAAATGTCACGATTGACATGTCATCACCAAACATTGCTAAGCCAATGTCAATGGGCCACTTGCGTTCGACTGTGATTGGGAACGCTTTGGCCAATATCACAGCCAAAAACGGTTACCAACCCATCAAAATCAACCATTTGGGTGATTGGGGCACACAGTTTGGTAAGTTGATTTATGCTTACAAGACTTGGGGATCAGAAGATGAAGTAAAAGCTGATCCGATTGCGACGTTGTTGCGTTATTACGTTGAATTCCATGACAAGGCCAAGGAAGATGACAGTTTGAACGATGCTGGTCGGGCTTGGTTTAAAAAGCTTGAAGACGGTGACGAAGAAGCGTTGGCATTATGGGCATGGTTCCGTGAAGAATCACTGAAAGAATTTACAGAAATCTATGATCGTTTAGACATTGGGTTTGATTCATTCAACGGTGAAGCATTCTATAATGACAAAATGGACACAGTTGTGGACCAGTTGACGGAAAAGGATTTGTTGGTGACGTCGCAAGGGGCACAAATTGTCGATTTGACAGATATCAACCCGAACTTGACACCTGCCATGATTAAGCGCACAGATGGGGCGACTTTGTACATGACCCGTGATTTGGCAGCGGCAGTTTATCGTAAGGATACTTATGATTTTGCCAAGTCTTTGTACGTTGTGGGTGGTGAACAACGGGAACATTTCGTTCAAATGAAGGCCGTGTTGTCATTAATGGGCTTTGATTGGGCCGATGATGTTGAACATATTTCCTTTGGTTTGATCACCTTTAACGGTAAGAAAATGTCAACGCGTAAGGGTGATGTTGTCTTGTTGAAGGATGTCTTAAATGACGCCCATGATTTGGCTTTGAAGCAGATCCAAGAAAAGAATCCAACTCTTGAAAATAAGGAAGCAGTTGCCGAACAAGTCGGTGCGGGTGCCGTCGTCTTCCACGATTTGATGAATGACCGCACCAACAACTTTGACTTTAACTTGGAGGAAGTGGTGCGCTTTGAAGGTGATACGGGACCATACGTGCAATATACCAATGCCCGTGCTAAGTCAATTTTGCGTAAGGCGCCTGTTTCAGTTAGCTTGGATGCAGTGACACTTGATGACCCAATGACTTGGGATATTATCACGACGTTGAACAGCTTCCCAGCTACGGTGCAACGTGCTTGGCAACAACGCGAAGCTAGCATCATTGCCAAGTATGCTTTGACGCTATCACGCGCCTTTAATAAGTACTACGCCAACTCAAAGATTTTGACGGATGATGACCAATTGCAAGCACGTTTAGCCTTGGTTGAAGCCGTTACCATTGTGTTAACAGAAAGCTTGCGTTTGCTTGGTGTGAAAGCACCAGAAGAAATGTAACTAGGTGTTGCGTGGCCGCTGCTTAAAGTAGTAGCATTTATTCTCATGTAGGAGAAAAATATGATTTCAAAACAACAACGGCAGGCATTAATCCTTGAGATTATTCAAAATCAAGTGATTACAAGCCAAGAAGATTTACTCAGTGAGTTATTGAAAAATCAAGTTGAGACAACGCAAACAACAATTTCTCGTGATATTCGAGCGTTGGGAATTGTCCGCATTAAAGATATTGACGGCCAACTACGCTATCAACAACTATCATCAGATGATGACCAAACAGGTAATCCGGTGACAGCCAATGCCGTCGATTCAGCGATTGCTGAATATGCCATTTTTGTCAAGCGTGTGCAATTTATGACGATTATTAAGACGACAGATTCTAGTGGCAACGCTGTTGCCGGGATTATTGACGATGCCCATTTACCAGAAGTTGTTGCAACGTTGGCCGGTTTTGACACCATTTATGTCACCAGTCCAGATGAAGCAAGCGCGGAAGTGCTGACGGCTCGCTGGTCAGCTTTGATAGGTTAAGGTATGAAGGCGTTGAAGCAATTGATTCAGAAAATGCGCGATAAGATCAGGCCGGTTGCCCAGCGTTGGCAGTTGTGGCGATTACTGGTGGTTATCTTTTTAACCGGTTTTCTACTAATGAGTGTGTACTTAGTGGTCTTGGCGAAAACTGCCCGCGTGCAGAACTTGCAAGCGACGCTGGCGCAAACCACGTCAGTGTATGATGATGCGGGTGATAAAGCCGGTGAATTGTATTCGCAAAAAGGGACCTATGTCAGTTATGATAATATTTCGCAAAATATGCGGGATGCGGTCATATCGAGTGAAGATCGTAATTTTTACAAAGAACATGGTTTTTCCATCAAAGGGATTTTGCGAGCGGTGGTGCTCAACTTGAAAAATAAGTTGACGGGCTCGTCAGCAATCGCCGGTGGTGGCTCGACCTTAACGCAACAGTTGGTTAAGAATGCCTACTTGACGCAAGAACAAACGATGACGCGTAAAGCCAAGGAAATTTTCTTGTCGATGCAGGTTGAGCAGGTGTATACCAAAAATCAGATTCTCACGATGTATTTGAATAACGCATGGTTTGGCCATGGTGTTTGGGGTGTTGAAGATGCTGCCCAAAAATATTTTGGGGTGCATGCTCGTGATTTAACCACGTCTCAAGCGGCAACCTTAACGGCCATGTTGCCAAGTCCGGCATTGTATAATCCAATTGATCATCCACAGGCTGCGCTTGACCGGCGGAATGTGGTACTTGGCACAATGGTTGCCAATAAAAAGTTATCGGCTTCTGAGTATAAGTTAGCCAAAGCCGCGCCGATGACGTTACGCGATACGTATAATAGTCAAAATAATTATCGTTATCCGTGGTTCTTTGATGCCGTCATCAATGAAGCGGTTCAAACGTATGGTTTGACCGAAACAGACGTCATGAACCGTGGCTATAAGATTTATACAACGTTGAACCAGCAAGATCAGAAGCATTTGCAAACGGATTTTGATAATCCGGCCATGTTTAATTACAATACTGACGCACAGGCAGCCAGTGTGATACTGAATGCCAAAACTGGTGGTGTCCGGGCTGTTGTTGGGGCGCGCGAAGACACGCATACTTTCCGTGGCTTTAACTATGCAACCCAATCAAAGCTGTCGCCAGGTTCAGCTATTAAGCCGATTGCCGTTTACGCGCCAGCCTTAGAACGTGGTTACAGTATCGACACGATGCTACCAAACACAACGCGGACTTTTGGGACGAATCATTATACGGTACACAATGCCTTAGATGTACAAACAGCAGACGTACCGATGTATTCAGCTTTGGCGCACTCGTATAATGTGCCGGCTGTTTACTTACTCAATAAAATTGGTGTTAATGCTGGGTATGCCAGTGCCAAAAAGTTTGGCCTACCGTTGACTGAGAAAGATAAAAATCTTTCATTAGCATTGGGCGGCTTAACGAACGGTGTGTCACCGATTCAAATGGCACAAGCTTATACCGCCTTTGCCAATGATGGGGTGATGAGTGATGCGCACTTTATTACCAAGATTGTCGATGCGACGGGTAAAGTGATTGTCTCTCAACCAAAAGCCAAGCAGACACGCGTCATCAGTTCACGTGTTGCCGACAATATGACACGGATGATGCTTGGGACTTACACCAACGGAACGGGTCTTGGCGCAGCGCCACGCGGCTTTACCATTGCAGGTAAAACAGGCACCACTGAAAATTCCAATGATACGCAAAATGCCCAATCATCAAAGGACTCATGGGCGCTGGCCTACACGAAGGATGTGGTGTCTGCCTATTGGATGGGCTTAGATACGAAGAATAAAGATAATAGTTTACCTTTGGGACTGACAGCAACAATGGGCCCATTAGTAAAGTATTCGCTCCAACAAATTTTGCCAAATACGCCAGAGACGAACTTCTCAGTCACTAATCCTAATAGCGCGTCAGATAATAACAATCAGGCGAGTCAAGGGATTGATTGGGGCCGTTTGGG
The DNA here is from genome assembly GCF_014651235.1 of Leuconostoc lactis KCTC 3528 = DSM 20202. Taxonomy (GTDB): domain Bacteria; phylum Bacillota; class Bacilli; order Lactobacillales; family Lactobacillaceae; genus Leuconostoc; species Leuconostoc lactis. The sequence goes on from NZ_BMWM01000013.1 coordinate 14,633, forward strand.
CTCTGATTTCTCAAATGGGGTTAATCAGGCAGTCGATGGTGCGGGCAAAGCTTGGCAAGCAGTTAAAGGCCTCTTTGGTGGCCAATAATCACATAACGTAAACAATTAAAAATAAGAGGATAATAATATGACAGTTAACATTTATGATAACGCCAACGAAATGGCAAATGTTTTAAAAACAACCCCACAATACACAGCTTGGCAAGCAGCATTTGATGCGATCCAAGCTGATGCAGAAGCGAAGGCATTGTTTGATCAATTCCAAGACATCCAAATGGCTGTGCAACAAATGATGCAAACGCAACAACAACCAACAGTAGAACAAGAAAAAGAATGGAATGCTGTTGCTGAAAAAGTACAAAAAAATGACACAATCACGGCATTGTTGGCAGCTGAACAAGCTTTGAATACATTGTTGACTGAGTTAAATGATATTGTCACAAAGCCAGTAGCGGATGCTTACGCAGCTTTGCGTCGCTAAATTACAGCACCGGACGTGATGACAGCGTACGGTGTTATGAAAGAGGAAAATGATGTTAAAAAAGTTTTTTGAGTTTTTCAAAGAATGGCTTGTGCCAATCGGTTCAGCGTTAATTATTGTCATCTTGATTCGCACGTTCCTATTTACTTTTGTTCACGTTAGTGGTCCATCAATGACGCCTAATTTGCAAAACAATGAATTAGTGATTTTAAATAAGATTGCTAAGTATCAACGAGGCGATGTGGTTGTTTTTGATGCGCGTCAGGAAGATCCAAGAATTCGACCTGGTGAAAAAGATTACGTGAAGCGCATTATTGGTGTCCCTGGGGATACCATCTCTTATAAGGACTCAAATCTTTACGTTAACGGCAAGCAAGTTAACCAAGATTATATTGGGATTAATGAACGGACCGAAGGCACAGAGATGTCATTTGGTAAGAACTGGTCATTAGCGAGTCTGTCAGCGAGTGATTTGTGGCAAAAGAAGGATCGTAACAAGGTGAAAGTGCCAGCCGGAGAATATTTCGTGATGGGTGATCACCGCTCAGTTTCTAACGACGGCCGTTACTTTGGTTTCGTTGATGCCAAGCATATTGAAGGTAAGGTAATTGTCCCATTCTGGAACTCAAATCAAACAGCTAAAGCAAACGTCAACCAACAAAATAAGCATTTCTTTGCAAAATAGCATTTGCAACTGAGCCAAAAAAATGCTACTATATGTGAAACGATAAAACCTTTAATTAAGTCCAGAGAGACTTGCAAGGCATTTAGATACTCGGGGTCGTAGTCTATACTATTGACCGTAATTTTCTAGAACCGCGTAAGTCTGCCGACTTACGCGGTTTTTGTATAAAGAGGGGTATTATGCGAAATTTTCTGAATATAAATGCACTCGATCGAGATGATGTGTTAAAGTTGGTGCAACGGGCATTGGCCTTAAAAGCTGGTGTAACGCCAAAACAGGCACCGTTCACCGTTGCCAATCTATTTTTTGAAAATTCAACCCGAACCCATACAAGTTTTCAGATGGCTGAAAACAAGTCGGGCTATCATCAGATTGTGTTTGATCCACAAACCAGTTCGATGTCAAAAGGGGAAAGTTTAGCAGATACCCTCAAAACCCTTAAAGCAATCGGCATTGATGTTGCGGTAGTCCGGCATGCCGTCAATGATTGGTATGTGCCAGTGCTTGAAGCAGCTGGCCATCCCATCCCGCAATTGGTTAACGCGGGTGACGGGAGTGGACAACATCCTTCTCAAAGCTTACTTGACTTGGTGACCATATATGAACAATTTGGTCATTTTGATGGGTTGCATATCCGAATTGTTGGTGATTTGTTACACTCACGGGTGGCACGTTCCAATGCGGAAATCTTGCATCAATTAGGCGCTAACGTCACGTTCTCAGGACCGGACGGTTGGTTGCCGAATGATTTTCAACAATTTGGTCACTTCGTTGCCATTGATGAGGATTGGGACAAACAGGATGTGGTCATGTTTCTCCGTGTTCAGCATGAACGGATTACCCAAACGGAAAACTTAAGCTTTTCAGCTAGACAGTATCACGAACAATTTGGCTTAAATCAGGCGCGTTATGCGCGTTTGAAAGCGACCGCGATTGTGATGCATCCGGCCCCAGTCAATCGTGATGTCGAAATCGCAGACGACTTAGTGGAAGCCCCAAAATCTCGCATCTTTGAGCAAATGACGAACGGTGTTTATGCCAGAATGGCAATCTTAGAATATACAATGGAGACTGAACATGCAGCTGATTAAAAACGCAAACCTGCTTGTAGACGGTGAGCTTAAGCAACACGATGTCTTGATCGATGGTCAAACAATTGCGCAAGTCGCCGAAACAATCACAGCCCCTACGGCAGAAGTATTTGATGCCAATGGCGCTTTTCTCACCAATGGGTTGGTGGACGTGCATGTGCATTTCCGTGAACCAGGCTTTACGTATAAAGAAACGATTGCTTCTGGTTCTGCCGCAGCGGCTCGTGGCGGTTTTACAACCGTTGTTGCCATGCCAAATCTCAATCCAGTACCGGATAGTCCTGAACGCGTTGCCCAACAGGTTGCGCTAAATGCCAAAAATGGGGTTGTCCATGTCGCACAATACGGCGCTATTTCAGCTGGATTAACGGACCAAACGGTTTCAGATATTGCAGGCATGTCAGCCGCTGGGGCAGTTGCCTTCAGTAATGATGGGAAAGGGGTGCAAACAGCCGATACGATGCTACAAGCCATGACGGCGGCCGCCAGCGTCAATAAGCCATTGGTTGCGCACTTAGAAGATGATTCCTTACTCCATGGTGGTGTGATGAACGCTGGCGCAACGGCCAACAAATTGCAATTACCAGGGATTACGGGGTTGGCCGAAAGCGCACAGCTTGCGCGTGATCTTGTCCTAGCGCAAGCAACTGGGGTGCATTACCACGTGGCTCACATTTCAACGCAAACGTCTGTTGAACTCGTGCGTTTAGCGAAAGCACAGGGCGTACATGTAACGGCTGAGGTATCACCACACCATCTTTTATTAGCGGATTCAGATATTACAGGGGATAACGCCTTGTTCAAGATGAACCCACCGCTACGTTCGCAAGCCGATCGCGAAGCGGTGTTAGCAGGGCTGCTGGACGGTACCATTGACATGGTAGCGACTGATCATGCGCCACACGGGACGGCAGAAAAGGCACAATCCTTTAACACAGCCCCATTTGGCATTACAGGTATTGAAACAAGCTTCCAATTGCTTTATACGCATTTGGTGAAATCAGGGGTGATGACGTTAGAAACGTTGATCCACCGCATGTTGGTCGCGCCGGCTACCGCCTTTGGTTTGCCAGCACCAACCCAAATTACTGCTGGCGAAACGGCCGATTTGGTCTTGTTTGACTTAGCAGCACGGGACACGATTGCTGAAGCAGACTTCAAATCACTCGGTAAAAACACACCGTTTGTGGGTTGGCCGGTTTATGGGCGTACAATGGCGACTTGGGTTGATGGTGACATTGTGTATCAAGCATGACACGGCAGAACGTAAATTACAGTAAGGATAAGGGACAAATGAAAAAGCGATATTTAGTACTTGAAAATGGATCAATCTATGAAGGTGAAGCCTTTGGAGCTGAGACAGACGTGATGGCAGAACTGGTATTTAATACCGGTATGTCAGGTTATCAAGAATCAATCACAGATTTATCCTATCGTGGTGAAATGATTGTCTTCACTTATCCTTTAATTGGTAATTACGGCATCAACCGTGATGACTTTGAAAGTTTACGGCCAGCAGCCTCAGCCATTGTTGTACATGAAATTGCGCGTCGCCCAAGTAACTGGCGCCAAATGATGAGTTTGACGGAATGGGCTGAACGCATGGGGATGCCAGGGATTACTGGCGTTGATACGCGTGCCTTGACGCGTGAGTTGCGTGACCAAGGTGCCATGAAGGCGGCTTTGGTTGATGAAGTGACGGACGATGTGTTTGTGCAATTGCGTGATTTTGAAACATCAGCAGATTTGGTTGCCGAAGCGACGACAAAGACGCAATACCAAAATCCAACGGATGGTGTATCCATTGCTTTGATTGATTTTGGTTTGAAGAACTCGATTTTGCGCGCTTTGGCGAAGCGTGGTGCAAACGTGATGGTCTTTCCAGCTGATGTGTCAGCTGAAACAGTGCTGGCGGCTAATCCAGATGGCATTCTTTTGTCAAATGGCCCTGGTAACCCCGAAGATGCCGCCTATGCCATTCCAACCATTCAAACGTTACAAGAACAGTTGCCGCTGATGGGCATTTGCTTGGGTCACCAGTTATTTGCCCTGGCTAATGGGGCCCAAACTTATAAAATGAAATTTGGTCATCGTGGCTTTAACCACGCGGTGCGTCATTTGGCACATGAGCGTTTGGACTTTACCTCACAAAACCACGGCTATGCTGTGGATCGTGATAGCTTGGGGGACACTAACCTTGAAGTGACCCACGAAGAAATCAACGACTTAACAGTTGAAGGTTTGCGCCTCAAGAACCACCACGCTTTCTCAGTTCAATTCCATCCTGATGCTGCCCCAGGGCCACATGATGCGGAATATTTATTCGATGATTTTTTGAACATGATTGCGGAAGCACAAAAGGAGACAACACAACATGCCTAAGCGTACAGACATTAACAAAGTATTGGTGATTGGTTCTGGCCCAATTGTGATCGGACAAGCTGCTGAATTCGATTATTCTGGCACGCAAGCTGCCTTGAGCTTGAAAGAAGAGGGTTACCAAGTCATTTTGGTGAACTCAAACCCCGCCACAATTATGACGGATGCAGAAATCGCTGATAAAGTTTATGTTGAGCCAATCTCAATTGACTTCATCGAACGTATTTTGCGTAAGGAACGCCCAGATGCCATCTTACCAACGCTTGGTGGCCAAACTGGTTTGAATATGGCCAAAGATTTGTCTGAAGCAGGTATCTTGGATGACTTGCATATCGAATTATTAGGCACAAAGCTCACGGCTATTGAAGAAGCGGAAGATCGTGAAGCGTTCAAGGATTTGATGGAACGTTTGAACGAACCAATTCCTGAATCAACGATTGCGACTACTTTGGAACAAGCCTTAGCATTTGCTGACACGCATGGCTATCCAGTGATTGTTCGTCCTGCCTATACTTTAGGTGGTACGGGTGGTGGAATTGCAACCACGCATGACGAGTTAGTCGAAATTGCCGCCAATGGGCTAGAATTGTCACCCGTGACGCAAGTTTTGATTGAACGTTCAATTGCAGGTTATAAAGAAATTGAATTTGAAGTGATGCGTGATGCCAGTGATAATGCGCTGGTCGTGGCATCCATGGAAAATTTTGATCCCGTCGGTATCCACACGGGTGATTCAATTGTGACGGCACCAGTGCAAACTTTGTCAGATCGCGAAGTGCAAATGATGCGTGATTCAGCCTTGAAAATCATCCGCGCCTTGAAAATTGAAGGTGGCGTGAATATTCAAATGGCTTTGGATCCAAAGTCTTATAAGTATTACATTATTGAAGTGAACCCGCGTGTGTCACGTTCATCAGCATTGGCTTCCAAAGCAACAGGTTATCCTATTGCCAAAATGGCGGCCAAAATTGCGGTTGGGCTGACATTGGATGAAATCATTAACCCTGTAACTGGCACGACTAAGGCTGAATTTGAACCAGCCTTGGACTATGTCGTCTTTAAAATTCCACGCTGGCCATTTGATAAGTTTGCCACTGCCAATCGTCGCTTGGGTACGCAAATGAAGGCCACCGGTGAAGTCATGGCGATTGGTCGTAACATGGAAGAAGCCATGTTAAAAGCGGTGCGCTCGCTTGAAATTGGGGCAACTGGCTTAAATGACATCACCTATGATGATATGACAGATGAAGCGTTGCTTGATGCTTTGATGCCTGCTCGTGATGATCGTTTGTTCATGATTGCTGACTTGTTGCGTCGTGGTGTCAGCATCGAAACAATCCATGATAAAACACAAATTGATGAATTCTTCCTGGATAAAGTGTCACACATCATTGAAATCGAACGTGATTTGGCAGCGCATGTTGGCGATTTAGATTACTTACACTACGCGAAGAAAAACGGTTTTGCAGATGAAACGATTGCCGGAATTTGGCACAAAACGACGGCCGAAATTCGACAATTACGCCAAGAAGCCGGTATTATCCCAGTCTATAAGATGGTGGATACGGTGGCTGCTGAATTTGAGTCACAAACTCCTTATTTCTACGCGACTTATGAACGTGAAAATGAGTCTGTAAAGTCAGATAAGCCATCTGTTATCGTACTTGGTTCAGGGCCAATTCGTATCGGGCAAGGCGTGGAATTTGATTACGCGACCGTGCATGCCGTTAAGGCGATCCAACGGGCCGGTTACGAAGCCATTATCATGAACTCGAACCCCGAAACAGTCTCAACAGATTTCTCAATTTCAGATAAGCTCTACTTTGAACCGTTGACACTTGAGGATGTTTTGAATGTGATTGACCTCGAACAACCTTTGGGTGTTGTGGTGCAATTTGGTGGGCAAACAGCGATTAATTTGGCCCAACCATTAGTTGAAAATGGCGTGCATATTCTTGGGACAACGGTTGAAGATTTGAATCGTGCCGAAGATCGTGAAGCCTTTGATCAAGTCATTAAACAATTACAACTCCCACAACCCATTGGTAAAACAGCTACCACAGTCGAAGGCGCGTTGGCAGCAGCTCAAGAAATTGGCTATCCAGTGTTAATTCGCCCATCTTACGTGTTAGGTGGTCGGGCAATGGAGATTGTGTCATCAGATGATGAACTCCAAGACTATATGCAACGGGCCGTAAAGGTGTCAAATGATCACCCCGTTTTGATTGATTCTTACTTGGTGGGTCAAGAAGCAGAAGTGGATGTTTTGTCAGATGGTGAAACAGCGGTTATTCCAGGTATCATGGAACATATCGAACGTGCCGGTGTGCATTCAGGCGATTCTATGTCAGTCTACCCACCACAATATTTGTCACAAAAAGTCCAAGATGAAATTACACAAGCAGTCATTAACTTGGCAAAGGCCATGGGCACGATTGGGTTGATGAACGTACAGTTCGTGATTCATGAAGACACGGCTTACGTGATTGAAGTGAACCCACGAGCTTCACGTACGGTGCCATTCATTTCAAAGGTGACCCATATCGCATTGGCACAACTCGCTACCCGCGTGATGTTGGGTGAAAAGTTGGCAGATATGGGCTTTGAAACGGGTCTGGTACCAGCTGATGATATGGTCCATGTGAAAGCACCAATCTTCTCATTTACGAAGTTACCAGACGTTGATTCACTACTTGGGCCAGAAATGAAGTCAACTGGTGAAGTTATGGGCTCAGATGCTACTTTGCCAAAAGCCTTGTACAAAGCTTTTGTGGCCTCAAACATTAAAGTACCACAATATGGTAATGTCCTCTTTACAGTTGCTGATGACGATAAGGAAGAAGCATTAACGTTAGCCCGTCGTTTCAACGATCTTGGGTTTGCCTTGTTTGCTACGGCCGGCACAGGCGCGTATCTTGCTAGTCAAGGCTTACCTGTTGAAACACTGGACAAAATCGCTGAATCTGACAACAATTCGGTTGAAGCACTACGCGCACAAAAGCTCCAAGTTGTGATTAACACGACACAAGCGGATGATCGTGCCGAATCAGACGGCCGTTTGATTCGAAACGCCGCCATCGAAAACGCAGTGCCGCTGTTTACGGCATTAGATACCGTTAGTGCTTTCTTGGATGTTCTGGAAAGCCGTAGCTTTACAGTCAATGAAATGAAATAATACCTGCAGTACTAATAAAATTGTCCGGTGAGACAAATTAGGAGAAAAAATGACGCAACGCTTAGCAGTAAAGTTACCAGGCCTAAACTTGAAGAATCCGATTATGAATTCATCAGGAGCTGTTTATTTTGGCCTGGAAGATATGTACGGGATTGAAAAAACTGGTGCCTTGGTGACGAAAACGATTACCATGGCGCAACGTGCGGGCAATCCGCAACCTTGGGTCATTAACATCACCAGTGGCGTGATGAACTCGGTTGGTTTGGCTAATCCTGGTGTTGAGCAGGTCATGGCTGATTTATTGCCAAAAATTACGGCAAAATATGCCGGTGAACTCCCCGTAATGGCCTCTATTGCGGGTGAATCCGTTCAAGAATACCGTGATTTAGCGCAGTTGTTATCCGCAACGGGACATATCACAGCCATTGAAGTGAATTTATCTTGCCCAAACGTGGACCGTGGCGGTATGGCCTTTGGGGTGGATGCGCAAGCTGCTGCAGAAGTGGTGACGGCAATTAAGAGCGTGACGGATTTGCCAGTATATGCCAAATTGTCACCCAATGTCACGGATATCAAACCCATTGCCAAAGCTGTCGAAGACGCAGGTGCTGACGGCATTGTTTTGATTAATACGGTAGTGGGGATGCGCTTTGACTTGAACACCCGTGCGCCACAATTAGCGCGTGGCACAGGCGGTATGTCTGGGGCAGCGATTCATCCGATTGCAGTCCGATTTGTATATGAAGTTGCCCAAACTGTGGCGATTCCGGTGATTGGGGTTGGTGGCATTCGCACCGTCGATGACGCCTTAGAAATGCTAATGGCTGGTGCGAACGCTGTCCAAGTCGGTTCCGGGTTGGCTGAAAAACCAGACATGATGTTAGACATCATTACAGCGCTGCCGGAAGCCCTCGATCGCTATGGTTTTGACGATGTGCAAGCCGTGACAAACACGTTTAAGAACTCACAGAACTGAAGTTGAAAGGAATGCTGATGACCGCACCTGTTTTTATTGCCTTAGATTTTCCGGATGCTGCCAGTGCGCAAGCGTTTTTGGTACCATTTCGTGATTTACCCGAACAACCAGCTGTGAAGGTTGGGATGGAACTATTTTACGCAGCCGGACCGGAATTTGTGCGTGAGTTACGCCAACAAGGCTTTACCGTCTTTTTAGATTTTAAACTTTACGATATTCCAAACACCGTTGGGCATGCTGTAGCGCGCCTTGCGCAACTGGACGTGCAATATTTGACCGTTCATGCCGCTGGTGGGACCAAAATGTTACAGCAGGCGGTTGCCAATAAGGGCGCTGACATGAAAATTTTGGCGGTGACGCAACTTACATCATTTTCAGAAGCGGACATGCAAGCCACGCAGCAAACACCATTATCAATGGCTGATAGTGTACAGCATTTGGCGAAGTTGGCTTATGCCGCTGGGGTGGACGGGACGATTAGTGCACCAGGGGAAGCAGCGCTCATTCAGGCGGTGACAGCTGATGATTTCTTACGGATCACGCCAGGTATTCGTTTGGCTGGTGATGCCGCCGATGATCAAGCACGCATTACCACGCCAGCAGTTGCCCGCCAATCAGGGGCCACTGGCTTGGTGGTGGGTCGTTCAATTACAAAAGCACAAACGCCAGTTGCCGCTTATCAACGCGTGATGGCAGAATGGGGAAATGAAGCATGACAGAATATGCAACACAAGTCGCAAATGATTTATTAAAGATTGGGGCCGTGAAGTTTTCACCGGAAGTGCCCTTTACTTGGGCCTCTGGCATTAAAAGCCCAATTTATACGGATAATCGGATGACGATTGGTTTTCCTGAAGTTCGTCAAAATATTTTTAAAGGTTTGGCTGAACTCATTACGACCCATTATGGGGATGTTGAAATCGTCGGTGGTGTTACCACGGCCGGTATCCCACACGCGGCTTGGGTAGCTGAAACGTTGAACAAGCCCATGATTTATGTTCGCTCAAAGCCAAAAGATCACGGTGCTGGTCGGCAAACAGAAGGTGCTGACGTGACTGGTAAAAAAGTGGTTTTGATTGATGATTTGATTTCAACCGGCGGGTCAGTTTTGGGTGCTGTTGAAGCAGTTCGCAAGGCAGGCGCTGACGTGTTGGGCGTTGTCTCAATCTTTTCATATGAATTACCGGCTGGCGTGGCTAACTTTGTGCAAGCAGGGTTAACATTTCAGTCCTTGACAACCTATTCACAACTCATTGATGCCGCCATTGCGCGAGGCGATTTGAATGCTTCGCAATTAGCAACCTTAAAAGCATGGCAACAATCGCCAGCTGATTGGCAAGCTTAAACAAGTAAAAAAGCTGAACGACGATGATCGTTCAGCTTTTTTGATTAATAAATGGCATCGCGGTACAAGCCAATAACTTTACCGAGAATGGTCACATTATCTAAAATAATTGGTGCCATGGCATCATTTTCAGGTTGTAATCTGAAATGATCGGCTTCACGGAAGAAACGCTTAACAGTTGCTTCGTCATCGTCATTCATTGCGACAACAACATCACCATTATCGGCATTATCTTGCTTCCGCACGATCACTTTATCGCCGTCCAAGATACCGATGTTGACCATTGAATTGCCACGGACGTTGAGCATAAACATATCGCCGTCAAACTGCATCAAGTTATCTGGGATTGGGAAAAACTCAGTGGCTTCTTCTTCAACTGCGAGAATTGGCGTACCAGCTGTTACTTGGCCTAGAACCGGAATGCGACCAGGTGTGGTGGACACACCTAATGCTTCCAACCCTAAATCTGTTACTTCAATAGCACGGGCGCGTGGCTTTGAGGCGTCTTTTAATAAGTAGCCTTTTTTCACTAAGCGTTCGATGTGCCCGTGAATGGTAGAAGACGACGATAGGCCGACTGCTTCACCAACTTCACGTACTGTTGGCGGATAACCATTGTTGGTTTGTGCTTCATGAATGAAACGCAAAACTTGGAGTTGTTTGCTTTCTTGAATTTTGATTGCCATGATGGGTATATTCCTTAATAATAAGCGATTTAATATGATTTCATTATAGCGAAAGTGGGAACAGAAATCAAACGTTTGTTCGTTTTCGGCTCATGACACCCGATAAATTGGGGGAATCTTTACCAAAAATTTGAAAACAACGCCCATAGGTGGCCGCTGAGTGGCAAAAAAACGTGCCACAAGGTCATTTACTGCCGGTATTCATCGGGTTAATCGTCTTGTCAACCTGGGTTTTGTGTTATAATGGTTGGTAGACAATTTTATTAAGGGGATATTTAACCATGAACACAGGACTTTCAATCTTGATTTTCGTTATTGGCTTGGTTATCGGCTTGATTGCAGGTTTCTTCCTCGCACGTAACGCCATGAAGAACTATCTTGCCAAAAACCCACCGATTTCAGAAGAAATGATGAAATCAATGATGATGTCAATGGGACAAAAGCCATCACAAAAGAAGTTGGCACAAATGATGGCACAAATGAAGCAACAAAGCGAACGTGCACAAAAAAAATAAGCCTTCAGGCTTATTTTTTTTCGTGTTTTTGATCAATATAGACAAAATCAGGATTGATTTCTTGGTCTAAGCGATCAAACGCATCTTGAATCATTTGTGTATATTTGGTAATGTTTTCTTTGTCCAACTTATCTTTGCGATCAACCACGATTGGTTCCCCGAAATTAATCGTTGTATTGTTACGCTTGAAGAGTTGACTAAACTTAACTGGCCCCTGATATACAGCTGGTACAATGGGCTTACCAGACATCTTGGCAATTAAGATGGTACCAGATTTGAGTTCAGCGCTGTGACGTGAACCGGAAGGGAACATGATCAATGACCGGTCACCAGATTTCAATTCGCGCACGGGGACTTTAATCACACTGGGCCCAACGTTTTCACGATCCACGGGGAACGCACCAGCGGCTCGGATGAGCCACGCAAGTGGGGGGAACTTAAACAATTCGATTTTTGCCATAAAAATGAAGTGCTTGGGATAGGCGGCTACGGCATACCAAACGGGATCCCACCAAGAACGGTGAGGGCCAACGAGGATATAATTATCGTTGACAGGGAGACGATCACGGTGGATATATTTAATGCGACCGTTAATCGTCCAAATCAAACCAACGACAATGCCGTGGAGTACGTCATAAAATTTCATGCTAATTCACCTCATAAACTGTCCTAACTATTTTACACGATATCGCGAGAAAAAAACAATGATTGAACCAATTCTTAAACAAGGTGAACGACTTGATGGTTTGCCAGCACAAAACATTCGTATTATTCAAAATCCAGATATGTTCGCCTATTCGCTCGATGCGATTTTATTGGCTTATTTTGCCGGCGTGAAAGGCAAAGGCAGCGGGTTAACTGTTGATCTTGGTGCTGGCACTGGGGCGGTTGGCTTGTTTTATGCTCCAAAGGTGACGGGGCCAATCACTTTAGTTGAAATCCAACCTGAACTCGCTGAGATGGCGCAACGTAGTGTGGCGCTAAATGGCCTGCAAGATCGTGTGTCGGTGGTGCAAGCGGATATGAAAGCGATTTTTGATGTCATTCAACCAGGATCAGCCGAAACGGTGCTATCTAATCCACCTTATTTTCCTTTAAATGACACGACGAAGACTAACAACGACCAACATTACGAGATTGCTCGGCACGAGGTCACGATTGATTTGCCTGGTCTGGCACAAGTTGCCAATAAATTACTTAAAAACAACGGCAAATTTTACATGGTACACCGGCCAGATCGGTTGGCTGACATTTTTGCCGCCTTTGCGCAGCGCAAGTTGATGATTAAACGCGTGCAGTTTGTTTATGGTAAGGCCGATCGGGAGGCCAATATGGTACTCGTCGAAGCAATTAAGGCTGGGAAACCAGGTGGTGTGCGGATTATGCCGCCTATTGTGGCCTATACCGCCGATAATGACTACACAGAGACGGTTAAGACGATTCTGTATGGACAAGCGTGGTCAACATGAAACACTACTTCTTTTATGTGCTTTATACTGCGGATGGCTACTTTTATGGTGGCTTTACCGATGATGTACAGCGGCGGCTAGCCACGCACGAAAAAGGGCAAGGTGCGAAATTTACCCGAGTTAAATCACGGCATCCGTTGCAACTCGTTTTTTCGGAAGCCTTTGACACAAAAGGGGATGCATTACGTGCCGAAGCGGCTTTTAAACGGTTAACTCGCGCTAAAAAAGAAGCTTTCTTAGTGACACGTGGTGTTTCAGCCACAATTTGGGAAAAATAGCTTGCTTTATATCTTGAACACTGTATAATATTAACTGTTGTCAAAAGCAACAAATACACACGGCAAACGAGTTCACATAGGTGCAGCAATGTCAGTGTGAATGTCGAATTTGTCGGCGGAAAAAACCTAGGAGGCCACATCATGGCAGTTATTTCAATGAAAGAACTCCTCGAAGCAGGAGTACACTTCGGTCACCAAACACGTCGTTGGGACCCAAAGATGGATGAATTTATCTTTACAGAACGTAATGGTATTCACATCATCGATTTGCAAAAGACAGTTAAGTTGGTTGATGAAGCTTACAACTTCATGCGTAACGCATCAGCTGATGGCGCAACTTTCTTGTTCGTTGGAACAAAGAAGCAAGCTTCAGATGCAATTGCTGAAGAAGCAACACGCGCTGGTCAATACTACATCAATCACCGTTGGTTGGGTGGTACTTTGACAAACTGGAACACAATCAAGACACGTATCCAACGTTTGAAGGATTTGGAAGCAATGGCCGAAGACGGCACATTTGACCAATTGCCTAAGAAGGAAGTTGTGTTGTTGAACAAGCAACGCGAAAAGTTGAACAAGTTCTTGGGTGGTATCAAGGACATGCCTGGTTTGCCAGACGTTTTGTTCGTTGTTGATCCTAAGAAGGAAGAAATCGCCGTTAAGGAAGCTAACATGTTGAACATTCCTGTTGTGGCAATGATCGACACAAACGCTAACCCTGAAGTGGTTGACGTTAAGATTCCTGCAAACGATGACGCTATCCGTGCCGTTCGTTTGATCACTTCAAAGATGGCTGATGCTATTATCGAAGGTCGTCAAGGTCAAGATTCAGCACCTGAAGATGCATTCGTTGAAGGCGATGAAACAACAGAATCAATCGAAGAAATTGTTAGCATTGTCGAAGAAGGCAACAACTAATCAGTAAGATTTAAATGACATTTGCCGTTCCTGCGGACCTGTTTGGGACGCGGAAACGGCATTTTTATTTGTTCGAAAACAGAACAAATCATGCTATAATAAACTTATAAACATTTTTAGAGGAGCAATATAATGGCAATTACTGCTGCACAAGTAAAAGAACTACGTGACAAGACATCTGTTGGTATGATGGATGCGAAGAAGGCTTTGGTTGAAGCTGACGGTGACCTTGACAAGGCAATCGACTTGCTCCGTGAAAAGGGTATGGCTAAGGCCGCTAAGAAGGGCGACCGTATTGCTGCTGAAGGTATGACTTACGTTGCCGTTAAGGGTAACAAGGCTGCCATCATCGAATTGAACTCAGAAACTGACTTCGTGGCTGGTAACGCTGAATTCAACGACTTGTTGAAGACTGTTGCTAACACAATCGTTGAAAACTCACCAGCAGACGTTGAAGCTGCTTTGGCTTTGGAAGTTGAAGCTGGTCAAACTTTGAACGAAAAGATCATCGGTACAACACAAATTACTGGTGAAAAGATCACTTTGCGTCGTTTCACAGTTGTTGAAAAGGCAGATTCAGAAAACTTCGGTGCTTATTCTCACTTGGCTGGTTCAATTTCAGCATTGGTTGTTGTTGAAGGTGCCTCTGAAGAAGCTGCTAAGGACATCGCAATGCACGTTGCTGCCATTGCACCACAATACGTATCAGATGCTGATGTGCCTGCTGAAGTTGTTGAAAAGGAAAAGGCTGTTCAATTAGCTTCTGAAGACTTGGCTGGTAAGCCTGACAACATCAAGGAAAAGATGGTTGAAGGTCGTATCAAGAAGTTCTTGGCTGAAATTTCATTGTTGGATCAAGCATTCGTTAAGAATGGTGATCAAACTGTTGCCGAATTTATTGCGTCACAAAATGGTTCAGTAAAGTCATTTGTCCGTTACCAAGTTGGTGATGGTATCGAAAAGAAAGTGACAGACTTGGCCGAAGAAGTTGCTAAGCAATTAGGTTAATTACTTATAAAAGTGCGTTATTTTCATATAACGCACTTTTTTTGCGGGAAATTTTGGTATAATGGACTAGATAATGAAAATGAGGTAAATCATGACTGATATTAAATACAAACGTGTATTGATGAAACTTTCGGGCGAAGCATTAGCTGGCGACAAAGGACAAGGCATCGACCTTGCCGTAGTTTCTGAAATTGCGCAAGATTTGAAAGAAGTACACGATCTTGGCACACAAATCGCCATTGTTGTCGGCGGTGGTAACCTTTGGCGTGGTGAACCTGCATCAAAAGTTGGCATGGAACGTTCTCGTGCCGATTACACAGGGATGCTTGGCACAACCATGAATGCTTTGGTGTTACAGGATGCCTTGGAACGCGCTGGCGTTGATACACGTGTACAAACAGCCATTACAATGCAACAAATTGCCGAACCTTATATTCGTGGGCGCGCGATTCGTCACCTTGAAAAAGGTCGGATTGTGATTTTCGCGGCCGGAACTGGTTCACCTTACTTCTCAACAGATACAACGGCAGCTTTGCGTGCTAATGAAATTAACGCGGATGCCATTTTGATGGGTAAGAACGGTGTGGATGGGGTCTACGATTCTGATCCAAACAAGAATGCAGATGCCGTTAAATTTACTGAATTAACACACTTAGATATTTTGCAAAAAGGTTTGAAAGTGATGGACTCAACTGCTAGCTCACTTTCAATGGATAATAACATGCCACTTGTGGTCTTTAACCTGAACACCCCTGGCAATTTGAAGCGTGTCGTATTGGGTGAAAATATTGGAACAACAGTTACAGGAGGAAAATAATGGCTTTTGATATAACAGATGCAAAGGCGCGTATGCAAGGCGCACAAGATGCATTACAACGTGAACTTGGTAGTATCCGGACAGGACGTGCAAACCCCCGTATTTTGGACCGCATTGAAGTTGAATATTATGGGGCAATGACACCCTTGAATCAAGTGGCGTCAATCTCAGTACCAGAAGCACGTATTTTGTTGATCACACCATTTGATAAGTCAGTGCTTGACGAAATTATTCGGGCAATTAACATGTCTGATCTTGGACTAAATCCAGCTTCAGATGGAAATATTGTGCGTTTGGCAATTCCACAAATGACAGAAGAAGGTCGTAAGGAATTAGCTAAGCAAGTGAAAGCTGAAGCTGAAAAGGCGAAAGTTTCAGTTCGTAATGTGCGTCGTGATGCAATGGATAGCGTGAAAAAGGACAAGGAATTGCCTGAAGACGTTGCCCGTAAAGCGGAAGATGCTATCCAAAAGTTGACGGATGACAACATTAAGGCAATTGATGCGATTGCAGCTGAAAAAGAAAAAGAATTGCTAACAATCTAACACACGTTGGTATTTTCTTATGCAGTGTGTGATAAACACATGACACAAAAAGACTTGGTAACACGCCAAGTCTTTTTGTTTAAATGATTGGAGACGGGATGCGTAGGTATTGGCAATATTGGCGACTGGGGTTGAATTTTCGTGAAGGCGCCTACCGGTTGGACTTTTGGTGGATTCGGGCCATTAATGTCGTCCTGGAACTCATGCTAGTAGCGATACCTGTCATCTTTTTTCAGTCATGGTATTGGGGATTTAAAAGTCTGGCGATATTTTATATTATCAAATTTGTGCCAGATAGAGCGTTACTGACACGCCGGCTAAGAGATACTGGTTTGGCACTTAATCAAATTAAGTTTGTGATCCTAAGTCCAACCTTATTGTGGGTTGGTGTACTGATTGTTGCGGCATTTAGGGTTGTTTTTTTGCTGCCGATTGTGGTATTGAGCTATTTTGGTTGGTTTGTATTGATGGTCTCTCGACGATCAGCGTATTGGACACCACAACTCAATCAAAAACAAAAACTGGCCTATGGTCTTGGTTTTGTTGGCCTGATTATAGTGACCATGATGTTAACCGGCTATCTGATGGTAGCGGGGCAAGCGACAATCAATCGTCTCCTTCAACCTGTTTTATCCGATCCGAAAACAGCTACATCAAAATCATCACCATCAAGTGCTGCGCACCATGACACAGCGGCAGTCGCGTCATCAGTACCTGAAAAACCAGTGACACGACAGGCTGATGATAAGCTGACAACGGCTTATCGGCAATTGCCGGCGATGACGATTGGGGATGTGAGTTTTGGTTTTATGACGGTGAATGGGCAATGGCAATAAGATCCCACAACCTTACAATGGTGGCAACTCGCGCAAAATATTGTGATTGATACCCGCGATCGTGGTCAGGGATTTGGGGTCGATACGGCGAGTTTTACCTTTAAAACTATCAGTAGCCAAAGTCACTTTCAATTAACTACCCAAGGTGATGTGTCTGGTACACGCTACGACGGGACTTACCAGTCACCAACTGCAACGCAACCAGACGCGATGAGTTATTTGGAGTGTCAGACGCCAGATCATCAATTGCACGCAGTGTATGTCATTGCGCCGACGATGGCATTATGTAATTTGGTCGTTAATCAAATCATACAATCATATCGTGGGTAGGGCTTGACGTTTTGTGCATGACAAGGCATAATAAGAGATAATAACGTTGGTAAACGATGAGATCATGTGGCGATGGTTGAGGGCATCAACGCTTCGAGTGTCTGCTTCGGCAGGAAATCAGGTGGAACCGCGCGCAAGCGTCCTGATGTCAATTGATTTTGGCATCGGGACGTTTTTTGTTTGGGTGCAGAAAGGACAGATTGTGATGACACCAGCAAGAGAATTTGAAGCTTATTTTGATGATCCCGATATCCCTGAACAACACTTGGCGCAGTTGCAACGCGTGCGTCAGTTTGTCCATGAGATTTATCCAGACATTACGGAACGAGTTGCCTATGCCATGCCAGGTTTTTATCCGGTGGAAGGGAAAAAAGCAACCGAAACACTGCTCTTTGTAATGGCACAAAAAAATTGGTTGGGCATCTACGCGTTGCCAGAATTTAATGAGACCTATCAAGATTTTTTAACTGCTGAGCACCTGCAAATGGGTAAAGGGTCAATTCAAGTCCCTTATGATTATCCAGCCGATAAATTACGCACATTGGTCGGAAAAATTATGCTGTATAATTTGAAACGATTTCATTTCAATGTGCCAGCCACCACGTTACAATTTGCCTAACTGGATGGTGCGAATAAGTAGCCGTCAGGGCGTCAAAAATAAGGAGTAAAACATGACAAATAAATTATCAATGCAAGATATTATTTTAACGTTGCAACAATACTGGGCGAAGCAAGGTGCAAACCTGATGCAAGCCTACGATAATGAAGTGGGGGCCGGTACCCAATCCCCTTACACATTCCTGCGCGCTAATGGACCAGAACCTTGGAACGCAGCTTATGTTCAACCTTCTCGCCGACCAGCCGATGGCCGTTATGGGGATAACCCCAACCGTTTGTTCCAACACCACCAATTCCAAGTGGTGATGAAGCCTAGTCCTGTTAATATCCAAGAGCTTTACTTGGGTTCATTGGAAGCCTTGGGTATTAAGCCACTAGAACATGATATTCGTTTCGTTGAAGACAATTGGGAAAACCCTTCAATGGGTGCGGCTGGTATTGGTTGGGAAGTTTGGCTTGACGGCATGGAAGTCACGCAATTTACGTATTTCCAACAAGTTGGTGGGATTGAAGTCGATTCTGTCACGGCTGAAGTAACGTATGGTTTGGAACGTTTGGCTTCTTATATTCAAGATGTCCCAACTGTTTATGATTTAGAATGGGGCAATGGTGTCCTTTATGGTGATATTTTCAAGGAACCTGAATTTGAACATTCAACTTACGCCTTTGAAGCGTCAGATCAAGACATGCTCTTGCGTCATTTTGACGAATATGAAGCCGAAGCGACACGTTTGTTGGGCCTTGGCTTAGTGCACCCAGCCTATGACTACATTTTGAAGTCATCACATACCTTTAATTTATTGGATGCCCGCGGCACTGTGTCTGTGACGGAGCGTGCAGGGTACCTTCACCGGATTCGAACAATGGCACGCCAAGTATCAAAGGTTTTCATCGAAGAACGGGCTAAGTTAGGCTTCCCTTTGTTGAAAGACGAAGCCTTGCGGGAAAAGTATCTGGGTGAAAATGGTAAATACACGGTGGATGAAACAGTCTAACGGATCGCAATAGACTTGACGGTTATTCGTCAGGTTGATGTGGGTTACAAACTAAAATTGGAGAAATCAAGATGTCAACATTTTTACTAGAAATTGGATTGGAAGAAGTGCCGGCGCATTTGGTCACCCCATCAGAAGCGCAACTGGTAACGCGGACAGCAGCCTTTTTAGCCGAACATCGCTTAGCTGTAGGGGAAATTAAGGCTTATTCAACGCCTCGTCGTTTGGCCGTACAATTATTGGATGTCGCTGCTGAATCAGAAACTTTGTCAGAAGAAAAGCGTGGGCCTTCAATTGACCGTGCAAAAGATGAACAAGGCAACTGGACAAAGGCGGCCCAAGGTTTTGCGCGCGGCCAAGGGGCAACGCCGGAAGACTTTGAAGAACGTGATGGCTATGTCTGGCTAACAAAGACAACGCCTGGTGTGCCAGCGGCAGAAATTTTAGCGCAAATTGGCGATGAAGTTGTCGCACAAATGAAGTTCTCAACGTACATGAAGTGGGCCAACAATGCCTTCTTATATGTGCGCCCAATTCGTTGGTTGGTCGCCTTATTGGATGACAAGGTGCTGGATTTCAGTATTTTAGATGTTCAAACAGACCGGATCACGCGGGGTCATCGTTTCTTGTCAGACGAACAAGTGACGATCCCAACGGCTGAGGATTATGTGGAAACGTTAAGAGCTGCGCATGTGTTGGTTGATGCCGACGAACGTCGCGCAACAATCAGCCAACAGTTGGCAGCCATTGCGCAAGAAAATGGCTGGGTGTTGCAACTTGATTCTGACAAGTCACAAGACTTATTGGAAGAAGTCAACAACATTGTGGAATGGCCAACGGCCTTTGCGGGTAGCTTTGATGAAAAGTATTTGGCCGTACCAGATGATGTGTTGATGACCTCAATGCGTGAACACCAACGTTTCTTTTATGTGACCGATCAATCAGGTCAACTCTTGCCACATTTCCTATCAGTTCGTAATGGGAATGATGAACATTTGCGTAACGTGATTGCTGGTAACGAAAAGGTGCTGGTGGCACGTTTGGAAGATGCTGAATTTTTCTATCATGAAGACCAACAAAAGACGATTGCAGATTATATGGCAAAAGTTGAAAAATTGGTGTTCCATGAAAAGATCGGGACAGTTTACGAACATATGCAACGTGTCGGCCTTTTGGCAGCTGAATTAGCGGATCGATTAGGTTTCGATGAGACAAAGAAAGCTGATTTGGCACGTGCAGCTGACATTTATAAGTTTGATTTGATGACGGGCATGGTCGGCGAGTTTGACGAATTGCAAGGTATTATGGGTGAACACTATGCGCAATTGTTCGGTGAAAATACTGCAGTTGCAACAGCCGTACGCGAACATTACATGCCAACGTCTGCTGCCGGTGAAGTAGCCCAATCAGATATTGGGGCTGTCTTAGCGATTGCTGATAAATTAGATACCTTGGTGACATTCTTTGCGGCCGATCTTGTCCCATCAGGGTCAAATGACCCTTATGGTTTGCGACGTGCAGCGACAGGGATTGTTCGTACGTTACAAGCCAAGCAGTGGCGAATTGCGTTAGCGCCATTGCTTGAAAGCTTTATTGCCAAAACAGGTGAGGTATCAAGTCATGCTGATACTGCCGCTATCCGTGCCTTTATTTTAGATCGTGTCCGCAAGTTAGCCCTTGATGCTGGCACGCGTCAAGATCTTGTGGCAGCCGGTACTGCTAATGTCGTGAACTTGGATGTTGTGTACGTGGCACAACGTGTACAAACACTGGCCCAACATGCTGATGATGCGAACTTCCGTGATGTCATTGCGTCATTGACACGTGTGTCACGCTTGGCTGTGAAGTATGACACGGATGCGACAGTTGATCCTGCTTTGTTTGAAAATGAAGCTGAAGTGGCGTTGTATGCGGCAACGCAATCAATTGATTTGCACACGCTAGTGATGGCGGGCAGTGAAGCTGTTTACCAAGCATTGGCCAACTTACAAGCCCCAATTGCGGCTTACTTTGACGAGACAATGGTCAATGTTGACGATGAAGCCGTTAAAAATAACCGCTATGCACAACTGCACTTAATTAACCGCTTGATTTCAGGATTGGGTGATTTAGAAAAAATCGTTATCAAGTAATTGAGCTGCCGCAATAGACTGAAGGATAGAGGCGACAATAACATGTTAAATATTGCTTATGTTGGTTTTGGTAAAAGTACAAATCGTTACCATTTACCGTATTTAAAGTTACGTTTGGATAAATTCCGCGTTGGTCGTGTTGTGACGCCAACACTTGGCAAACGGCCGGCTGATCAAGCTTACTGGGAAGCAACTGGGACGATTTTTTCAACCGATATACAAGATATTTTGGACGACGACACGATTGATTTAGTGGTGGTCGTCACGCCTTCTAGCAGTCATTTCGCTGTGACCAAGCAGTTATTAGCTGCAGGCAAGAACGTGCTCGTTGATAAGCCAATGGCAGCTAATCTCGCTGAGGCACAAACATTAGTCCAACTGGCACGTGAACAACAGTTGTTTTTGATGCCATACCAATCACGACGCTATGACAGTGATTTTTTAACCGTACAACATATTTTGAATCATGGTTATTTGGGACGTTTGGTGGAGTTGGAAGTGCACATGGACCATTATCGACCTTCAGACGGGGTGGTCTCAGGCCCTACGATTGATGGGTCACTCTTTGGTCACGGGGTCCATTTAGTCGATCAAGTGGTGAGTTTACTCGGGGCACCACAAGCTGCGACCTATGATTTACGAGCAACGCGTGAATTAGGGGCAGACGTCGATGATCAAATTGAAGTGAATTTATTCTATGAGGATGCCGTAAAAGCGACGGTACAAACCACCGAATTAGCGATGGTACAACACCCAAAGTGGCAATTACGTGGAACAAAAGGCACGTTTATCAAGTATAATGTTGATGAACAGGAAAATGATTTAAAAGCCGGCGTGATGCCAGGTACACCAGGATTTGGTCTTGATGCGCCACAAAATTATGGGCAACTGGTTTATGTGAATCAAAGCGGCGATCGCATTGAGAAGCAGATCCCAAGTATCCCAGGGGATTATGGGCGCATTTATGACAGTATCTTTGACACACTTACCCATGGCGCACCCAAATTGGTGAGCGATGAACAAATGTTAACGGTGATGACCATTTTGTCGGCGGCTGATTTTAATCATAGTCCGAGTGTCGTAAAATTTTAATCACGTCCTAACACATTAAGTTTGGCAATTTGCTAAACTTTTTTCATTTTGTCACCTAAAAATGATAGGACAACACATACTGGAGAAGAGATGACGAATAGAACAAAAGGCTTGCTGTTTGCAATCCTTGGGCCACTGTTGTGGGGAATTAATAGTGTCGTAGTTGACATGTTATTTGCGCAGGGCGTCAATGCGCGTTGGTTTGCCACCTTTCGATTGATAGTGGCAGGCGCGGTCTTGCTCGTTTGGGCCTACTTGAAACAGGGGAATCAAATTTTTGCGCCGTTTAAGCGCTGGCGAGATGCCGGCCATTTGTTAGTATTCTCGTTTTTGGGCATGTTATTTGTCCAATACACGTATATTATGGCGATTGAAGCGGGGAATGCCGCTACCGCAACGGTATTACAATTTACGAATCCAATTATGATTGCCATTTTCTTGGCGATTCGACATTGGCAACTACCAGCCCGACAAGATGTTATCGCCATTATTTTTGCAGTTGTCGGCACGATCTTAATTGCCACACATGGTCAAATTGGCACCCTGGCAATGTCGACCCCCGCATTAGTTTGGGGGTTGCTAGCTGGTGTTGGCGCAGTCTTTTATACGTTATTGCCGCATCAACTGATTACAAAATTTGGCGCAGTAACGGTGAGTGCCTGGGCGATGGCGATTAGTGGCATTGGGATTAATTTTGTGAATCCGGTTTGGGTTGACGCGCCAGATTGGCGTTTACCAGTCATTGGGCTGCTTAGCTTTTCAATTCTGATTGGGACAGCGTTTGCTTATGTCGTGTTTATTCAGAGCTTGGCTTGGATTAAACCAACGGTGGCCAGCACATTAGGTGCCCTGGAACCGTTGATGGGGACGATATTAAGCATCCTGATTTTCCATATCGCATTTGGCGTGGCGGACATGATTGGCTCAATCTTAATTATTAGCACCGTCTTTATTCAAGCGTTGCGTCGAACAATCTAAAAAGGTGTGTGGTGTTATGTTAGAAATAGCATGCCATCACGCTTTTTTTATCGGTTTCATGATAAAATGAATAGGATAGAATAATTGAAAGAAAGCGCGTTTTTCACGCAATATAAACATGACAGAAATTAATTTAGAACAACTTAAAAAGAGACAAAAACATATCCGTAATTTTTCCATTGTGGCACATATTGATCACGGGAAGTCGACGATTGCCGACCGTATTTTGGAACATACCCATACGGTGGCAGAACGTGACATGCAAAACCAATTGTTGGATACAATGGATTTGGAACGTGAACGTGGGATTACCATTAAGCTAAATGCCGTCGAAGTGCAGTATGATGCCAAAGATGGTGAAACTTATATTTTCCACTTGATTGACACACCTGGTCACGTTGACTTTTCTTATGAAGTGTCACGTTCTTTGGCTGCCGCCGAAGGGGCCATTTTAGTCGTTGATGCCTCACAAGGCGTGGAAGCACAAACGTTAGCCAATGTTTATTTGGCCTTAGATAACGGCTTGGAAATTTTGCCGGTCATTAATAAAATTGATCTCCCAGCCGCTGATCCGGAAAAGGTTCGTGCTGAGATTGAAGATGTGATTGGGATTGATGCTTCAGAAGCCGTGTTAGCTTCTGCTAAAAAAGGGATTGGCATTCCAGAATTGCTGGAAAAGATTGTTACGGATTTGCCTGCACCAACAGGGGATTTGGAAGCACCATTACGGGCCTTGATTTTTGACTCGGCTTATGACCCATACCGTGGTGTTGTGGTCAACATGCGTGTGCGTGAAGGGATTGTGAAGCCTGGTGATAAAATTCGCATGATGAACACTGGTGCCGAGTATGAAGTCAATGAAGTCGGCGTGATGTCACCAAATGCGCAAAAGCGTGATTATTTGATGGCTGGTGATGTTGGTTATTTGACGGCTTCTATCAAAGACATTCATACGACGCATTCTGGTGATACGATTACCAGTGTGGCGAATCCTGCCTCTGAACCGTTGGCCGGTTATAAGCCGATGACACCAATGGTTTATTCAGGACTATACCCATCTGATAATGCCAAATATACGGATTTGCGTGATGCGTTAGAAAAGTTGCAGTTAAACGACGCGGCGTTGACATTTGAACCGGAAACATCACAAGCCTTGGGCTTTGGTTACCGTGTTGGGTTCCTCGGGTTGTTGCACATGGATGTGATTCAGGAACGACTAGAACGTGAATTTGATTTGGATCTTGTGACGACAGCACCTTCGGTTACTTACCGTGTGTTGACCAACGATGGCGAAGAATTAGAAATTGAAAACCCATCAGAAATGCCGGAGCCATCTAAGGTAAAGGCGATTGAAGAGCCCTATGTTGATGCCCAAATTATGGTCCCCAATGAATATGTCGGCGCCGTCATGGAATTGGCACAACGTAAGCGTGGTGAATTTGAAACGATGGAATATTTGGATGCGTCACGTGTTAATGTCAAATATAAGATGCCGTTGTCAGAAATTATTTTCAATTTCTTTGACAAATTAAAATCAAGTACACGTGGCTATGCCTCACTAGATTATGAAATTTCTGGTTATCGCCCATCTGACTTGGTCAAGATTGATATTTTGTTGAATTCTGAAAAGGTCGATGCGTTGAGTTTCATTGTGCATCGTGATTTTGCTGCTGAACGTGGTCGTATTATCACGTCAAAGTTGAAAGAAATTATTCCACGACAAAACTTCGAAATTCCCGTACAAGCAGCGATTGGCGCAAAGATTTTGGCACGAACGAATATTAAGGCCTACCGTAAGGACGTGACGGCCAAGATTCATACAGGTGATCCTGATCGTCGTGCTAAATTGTTGGATAAGCAAAAGCGTGGTAAGGCACGTATGAAGTCCGTTGGGACAGTCGACGTCCCACAAGAAGCCTTTATGGCAGTGTTGAAGACGGAGGATGATACACAATATGCCCGAGGAAACTAAGGATTACCCAAAATCACGGATGGCCAAATATTGGGGTGGGGCACAAAAGACATTTGTGCAACGTTACCGTGTGATCATTGTGACGGTTTCAGTCTTGGTGATGCTTGGCGTTGTTGGTTTTGCCATCGCACGGATTGGTTTTAACTATGATGGTGTCAGTCAGGCAACGCGCCAAAAGTTAGCCAAAAAAGAAGCAACAACCGCGTTATCATTTGGTTTAACAGGGCAGGCATCTGCGCCAAATGTGAAAGATGTGGTGCATTTAACCCCGGCCGCTTGGCAAAAGGAAATTACGACGAGTATCCAACAAGCGCTTAATCATGGGGATGCTGTGGCTGACCAAGTGGACTTTGATGGGAAAACCTATCACAAATCAGAAGTGATGGCAGCGTTATCACGCCATTATTTGGCAACGCTACAACACGATCGCCACTACCGCATTAATCAGATTACTTTTGATCGTTACCATAATGCGACCGTGTCTTATACGGTTGTGCCAATTGATCTTCCAGCGGCACAAAAGAAAGTACGAGATTACGTCGATGGCGAATTGAATAAAAAGGCTGATGACGTGCACAAATTATCTGAGCCACAGCTCAGACTCGTTGCTTATGCCATGGTGTCGGATAATTGGCAAAATGTGTTACAAAATCAGTTGCCAACAGCTAAGCCAATTCAAGCTAAAATGACCTTACTTTATACCGGCCGCTGGTTACATGGCGACTACCAAGTATCAAAGGAAACACTCAATAATATTTTAAATACGGGATTAGCAGAATAGGAGTCTTAAATGTCATTACTTGATACTTTCAAACAATTATGGCCTTTTGGGCAAGATAAGATGTGGGCGGTTGGTTTTGACCAAGCCTTACCAGTTGAAGATCCTAATGTATTTCTGGCTAAAAAGGTCGCCCGACCACGACCAGCAGCGCATGAATTGTTGGTTAAAGTCGCTGCCAGTGGTCTCAATCCAGTTGACAGTAAGATGCGCCAAAGTTATCAAGACACTGGGGTTTTTCGCATTCTTGGTTTTGATGCAATGGGTGAAGTGGTCGCAACTGGCGCTGAAGTATCAAATTTTGCTGTTGGGGATAAAGTTTATTATACTGGTTCGCAACGGCAACAAGGTGCGCATGCGGATTATCAAGTTGTCGATGCCCGTTTAGTGGGACATGCGCCCCGTGCTTTGACGCCAGCTGAAGCCGCTGCGGTGCCTTTAACAGCGATTACAGCAGTGGAAATTTTACACGATGCTTTTGGATACGATATAACAGCCGAAACCGCTGCCGGCAAGAGTATCTTAATTTTAAATGGTGCTGGTGGTGTCGGTTCGATGCTCATTCAACTGGCAAAATATTTAGGTATGACGGTGATTACGACTGCTTCGCGCTTAGAATCAGTAGAATGGGTGAAGCAACTAGGCGCTGATTATATCTTAGATTATCAGCAAGATATCAAAGCGCAATTGATCAAAATTCAACATGAACAAGTCGATAATATTGCGATTTTGCAAGATACCAATACGTATTGGCCATTGGTCTTGACAACAATTCGCCCATTTGGTCGCATTGCCAGCATCGTTGAAACAACTGGACCAATTGATATGGGGCCATTGAAAAATATTGGGGCCCAATTTAGCTGGATCTTTATGTTTGCCAAGGGCAACTATGGTGTCGATATGGCATCACAAGGTGAGGCTTTGAATACGGTCGCCAACTTAATTGATCAACATATCATACAATCGACACTCACGACAACATTTGAGGGCCTAACCGTTGAAAATCTGCGCCAAGCAACAGCCATGGTTGAAGCTGGCCACATGATTGGTAAAGCGGTGATTAGACATGAGGACATAGGATGAACTGGCAAGCAGTGCAAATTACAACACAACCTGAAGCAATCGAAGCGGTATCAGATATTTTGTTACGGGTTGGCGCGGAAGGTGTTCAAATTGAAGACAAGGCTGAGGTACAAGTCATTGCCTATTTTGCTGATGATGAGCAATTCCCCAAAGTCTTAGCTGCCATTCGTGCAGACCTAGATGAATTGGCGCATTTTGGAATCCAGGCGGCACCGGCTACAATGACTGTGAACGGGATTGCCCAGTCTGATTGGGAAAATAATTGGAAACAATACTATCATGCGCAACGAATTACACGACATTTGACAGTTGTGCCATCTTGGGAGCCGTTTGAACCACAGCAGGCTGATGAAAAACCAATCGTGATGGATCCCAAACTAGCTTTTGGGACTGGCACACATGAGACAACGCAGTTGATGATGCAAGCCCTTGAAACAGTTGTACGTGGTGGTGAGTCGATGATTGATGTGGGAACGGGGTCCGGTGTTTTGGCCGTTGCGGCCAGACAATTAGGCGTTGGCCCAATTTTAGCCACGGATATTGACGATATGGCAGTGGCTGTAGCGAAAGAAAACTTGGCGTTAAACCCAGTAGCCGCAGATATTCCTGTCGTAGCCAGCGATTTATTAGCGGACGTGACCGTTGCGCCAGTTGATTTAATTGTTGCTAATATTTTGGCCGATGTCATTGCGCGTCTCATTCCACAAACAATCCCACTCCTGAAGCCAAACGGTTATTTCTTGGTATCTGGGATCTATGACGCGATTGCCCCAGAAATTGAACAGCAACTGGTATCACATGGCTATCATGTGGTGCAAAAAGCACAGATGGGTGAATGGCATAGTTATATTGCAAAACGAGAGGAAACGGAGTAATGCAACGTTATTTTCTTAAGCAACCAATCGCTGATGACATTGTCCTCACAGATGAGCAAGATGTTTTTAAGCATTTTGGTAAAGTGTTGCGTGCACGCGTCGGCTCGCAAGCAGAGTTTGTCAGTCAAGATCAAGAGGTGGTCGTTGGTGAAGTCGTAGCGATTACACCAACGGAGATGACCCTAAAAGTGGTCTCGCGGTTAACGGAAAATGTAGAATTGCCAGTTCAGGTCACGGTAATCGTGTCGCCGTTAAAAAATGATCGGTCTGATTGGTTTGTTCAAAAAGCCACGGAACTTGGTGTGCATCGCATTATTTTTACAACGATGACACGCACAGTGGCTGATTGGCGGAAACAACAGCTTAAAAAAGCGATGCGTTTAGAAAAAATTGCGCAAGCAGCAACAGAACAGTCGCATCGTTTGATGATTCCGACCATTGATTTTTTATCGTGGTCAGAAGTCTTGTCGTTACCCAAGCAAGCTGGGATAGTCGCTTGGGAAGAATCTGCGCGCGAGGGCGAAGTGGGGACGCTTGTTCAAGTCGTCAAGCCCTTACCAGCGGGGGCGACACTGGCCCTGGTGTTTGGGCCTGAAGGCGGCCTCACAGCTGATGAAGTGGCGGCCTTAAGTACACATGGGTTTAAACCAGCAGGGCTAGGGCCACGCATTTTACGTGCCGAAACGGCACCATTGTATGCCTTATCGGCAATTAGTGTTTTAAAAGAATTAAATTAATTTTTTGCCACAAAACATAACATTGGGCTACTATATTAACGTACGCTGTAATATAATCAGATAAGATAGAATTGTTATTAAAGGTGGTCACGGATGAAAAAGACGTTTAAAAAATATTATGGTTATCAATGGTTGGCTGCGATTATATTTGGCTGGGGCCTACCTTTCTTGGGTGAACTAGCAGGTTGGACGAGTTTGCATAAGGTGATCTTTATTTATATCATCCTTAATAGTGCTTACATGTTGTATCTCGGTTATGATGTTCGCCGCCATGGTTATTCACCCGTCACATTATTATTAATGCCAATCATTTTTGCATTAGTTGCGACACTTTGGTTAGGTTTAGTGTCGATATCATACGGCTTTTATTTCAGTTTATTATACGTTGTCTTAAGCCTCTTTACTTTTTTGGGTGATACACGAGATGATCCAGATGAAAATTTGATTCCAATTGAAAATGGTTTTCATGATTTGAATTCTGGTGAGTCCGAAACGTTCCAAATACCGGTTGAAGGTGGCTTTAAATCGTAATATCAACCCAGATTAGTCAGGGATTGTGTTGGAATAAAGTTATGAAAAAGCGCGACCTTTCGCGCTTTTTCTGTTATAGTTATAACAGGTATTTTTACAGAACTGTGTTTGGTGATTGAGATAAAACAACCTGAACATAGCGATAATGGAGGAAATTTAATTGATCACAGTATCAGACATGAGCTTCAGCTTTGCTGGGCCTAAATTATATCAAGATGTTAACTTAAAGTTGACGCCTGGCAATACTTACGGTATTATCGGTGCCAATGGTGCCGGCAAGTCAACTTTTTTGAAGTTATTACAAGGTGAATTGCAACCAACAGAAGGTGTGATTGCGATTGGTGAAGGTGAACGGATGTCATCTTTGCAACAAGATCACTTTGCTTTTGATGAATTTACCGTGTTGGACACAGTGATTCAAGGGCATAAGCGTTTGTATGAAGTCAAGACGGAAATGGATGCCATTTATGCCAAGCCGGATTTCAATGATGAAGACGGTGTCCGCGTTGCGGATTTGGGTGCCGAATTCGAAGAACTTGATGGTTGGAACGCAGAAGTTGAAGCCGGTCAATTGTTGAGCAAGTTAGGCATTCCTGACGATATGCAATATACGTTGATGGGTGAACTGACTGAAAATGATAAAGTGAAGGTGTTGTTGGCGCAAGCTTTGTTTGGTAATCCTGATATTTTGGTGCTTGATGAACCAACCAACGGTCTGGATGTGCAGACAATTAACTGGTTAGAAGATTTCTTGGCTGATTTCCCGAACCTAGTGATTGTGGTATCCCACGATCGTCACTTCCTAAACGCCGTGTCAACCAACATCTTGGATGTTGACTTTGGTAAGATTACACCATTCGTCGGTAACTACGATTTCTGGCGTGAATCTTCTGAATTGGCGCAACGTTTGGCTTCTCAGCAAAATGCTAAGAAGGAAGAACAAATTAAGCAATTGCAAGAATTCGTGGCCCGTTTCTCAGCCAATGCTTCTAAGTCAAAGCAAGCCACTGCTCGTAAGAAGCAATTGGAAAAGATTACACTGGATGATATCAAGCCATCATCACGTAAGTATCCATTCATTAATTTCCCAATGAACCGTGAATTGGGTAACGACATGATCCGTGTTGAAAATGTCTCTAAGACAATTGATGGGGAAAAAGTGCTCGATAATATTTCATTTATCGGTCGTCCTGGCGATAAAATTGCGATCTTGTCACGTTCTGATTTGGCAACGACAACCCTGATGCAAATTATTGCCGGCACGCTTGAACCAGACACTGGGTCAGTGACTTGGGGTGTGACAACCTCACAATCTTATATTGCCAAAGATTTGAATGATAACTTTGACGATCAAGAAGCAACGATTTTGGATTGGTTGCGTGATTTTGCGGAAGAAGATCAAAAGGACAATACAAGTCTTCGTGGTATGTTGGGACAAATGTTGTTCCGCGGCGACGATTCTTTGAAGCAAATCAAAGTTCTTTCTGGTGGTGAGAAGGTGCGTATTACCTTGGCTAAGATGATGTTATTGAAGGCAAACGTCTTGCTCATGGATGACCCAACGAACCACTTGGATTTGGAATCAATTCAATCATTAAACGATGCCGTGGTGAACTTTAAGGGTGGCATTATTATGACTTCTCACGATCACGAGTTCTTGGCAACGACCGCCAACCACGTGATTGAAGTTTCAGCCAAAGGTGCTGTGGACCGTGTGGATACAACGTATGATGAATTTATTTCAACACCAAGTATCCAAGAAAAGGTCAAGGAACTTTATTAAGCTGTGTGTTTAACCCATATATCGTAAAAAAGGCGTCTGAGGACGCTTTTTTGCGTCAACGCACATGATCAAAGGAAAGACAATAACCATGACAATAGGGATTGATAAAATCGGATTTTACACACCAAATTATGTGTTAGATCTTACTGAACTCGCGCAAGCACGTGGGGATGAACCAGAAAAATATACGATTGGTATCGGCCAATCGCAACAAGCTGTCGTACCCAACTATGAAGACGTCGTGACGATGGGCGTTAATGCTGCCCAAAGTATTTTAACGGATGACGACCGTGCAGCGATTGACATGGTCATTTTTGCCACGGAATCAGGGATTGATAATTCCAAATCAGCTGCCGTTTACGCTCAAAAATTGTTAAATTTATCAGAATTTTCGCGTACTATTGAGTTAAAGCAGGCTTGCTATGCGGGAACATTTGGTTTAATGCAGGCGCGCGACTACGTGACCTTGCATCCAGAAAAGCGGGTTTTGGTGATTGCGGCCGATATTGCCCGTTATGGTTTGGGAACACCAGGTGAAGTCACACAAGGGGCCGGTGCCATTGCCATGGTTGTGGCGAGTGAACCGAAAATTTTAGCGATTAATTCAGATTCTGTTTATATGAGTCGAGATGTCGCTGATTTCTGGCGACCGGTTGATCGGGAAGAAGCGTTAGTTGACGGGCATCTCTCAACTGCTGTTTATAAAGAGATGTTTTTGACACTTTGGCAACGTTATCAAAAGCAAACGCAACATGTCCTAGATGATTTTGCTGGTTTTGCGTTCCATTTACCTTATACAAAAATGGGGAAGAAGGCGTTGGATCAAATTATGGCCGAAGCGTCACCTGCCCAGCAAACCCGTTTGGCTGAGCATTTAACTGCTAGTCAAGTCTATAGTCGTCAGGTGGGAAATTTATATACTGGATCAGTTTATTTGAGTTTGCTATCCCTTTTAAGTCAGGCAACGGATTTAGTGGCTGGGGAAGATATTGCTGTCTTTAGTTATGGTTCTGGCGCTGAAGCTGAATTATATTCAGTGACCTTACAAGATAACTTTGCTGACTATGTGCCAAACACTATGACGGATACCTTATTGGCAAATCGTCATCAAGTCAGTGTGGTTGAATATGAGGCCATGTTCACCTCACACTTGTATAATTCGCATGTTGACGCGAAAACCCAAGCCCGCGATGATGCCAAAACGGTACAATTTTTAGGTTGGCAAGCCGGCGAACGGTTGTATCGTTAGTCGCAAATCGCATTCAGTTAATGACAAGGGCGCGGGTCTTATTGTATAATACCTAAAATAACTTTTTTAAAGAGGGAAAATCGTGGCAAAAGCAGTTGTAACCGTAGTTGGAAAAGATAAGCCAGGCATTATTGCCAGCGTAGCACAAACTTTAGCAGCACATGATGTGAATATTTTAGATGTCTCACAAACGATCATGTCTGATATTTTCACAATGAGCATGTTGGTGAATCTTGAACAACTAGATGAAACCTTTAATGGCTTACAAGATGATTTGAATGTTCTGGGGCAACAGTTAAATGTTGAAATTCATACCCAACGTGAAGAAATTTTTGATGCGATGCGTCGTGTTTAAAGTTTGACGTTAGGGATTATTTTGATGTGCCATTGCTGTTGACCAATGGCCAAAAATTTGGGAGAAGTCATGGAAACCACGCAAATTATAGAAACAATCAACATGGTTGCCGAAGAGCATTTGGATATTCGTACTGTAACAATGGGTATTTCACTGCTTGATACAATTGCTGGCACACCGGCAGATACGGCAAAAAATATTTATGATAAAATTACGACTTACGCCAAGGATTTAGTGGCGGTCGCGCAACAAATCGAACGTGAATTCGGAATTCCAATTACCAACAAGCGCATTAGTGTGACACCAATTGCTTTAATTGCTGGGAAGGCGACACCAGATGAGATGTTGTTATACGCGCATGCCTTGGATGATGCGGCTAAAACCGTTGGGGTCGACTTTATTGGCGGCTATTCAGCGCTTGTACAAAAGGGGTTTGCCAATGGTGACCTAGCTTTGATCAAATCATTACCCCGCGCCTTGACTGAAACAGACTTGGTCATGTCAAGTGTGAATATTGGCTCATCCAAAGCAGGCATTAACTTGGATGCGGTGAAGTTAATGGGTGAAACGATCAAAGCCATTACGGATAAGTCAGACACAGCCAATGCGAAGTTAGTCGTATTTGCCAATGCCGTGGAAGATAATCCGTTTATGGCAGGGGCTTTCCATGGCGTGACGGAAGCCGATGTGGTGATTAGTGTCGGTGTTTCTGGCCCTGGTGTCGTGAAGCGTGCACTTGAAAAGGTGAAGGGCCAACCAATTCAAATTGTTGCGGAATCGGTTAAAAAGACTGCCTTTAAGATTACACGTGTCGGCCAAATGGTAGGGGCGTTAGCAGCCGAACGGTTGGGCGTTGAATTTGGCATTGTGGATTTGAGTCTAGCACCAACACCCGCTCGTGGTGATTCAGTGGCAGAAGTCTTGGAAGAAATCGGCTTAGAAATGGTCGGGACTCATGGGACAACGGCGGCTTTGATGTTGCTCAATGATGCGGTAAAAAAGGGTGGAGTGATGGCGTCACAACGTGTTGGTGGCTTATCAGGGGCCTTTATTCCAGTTTCTGAAGATGCGGGCATGATTGATGCGGTTAAGGCTGGTATTTTGTCATTGGCCAAGCTTGAGGCGATGACATCCGTCTGCTCAGTTGGGTTGGACATGATTGCCGTACCGGGTGATACACCAGCAACAACGATTGCGGCTATGATCGCTGATGAAGCAGCGATCGGTGTGCAAAACAACAAGACAACCGCAGTGCGTGTGTTACCAACCAACGGGACTAAAGTTGGAGATATGGTAGATTATGGTGGCTTACTGGGGACAGCGCCAGTGATGCCAGTTGTACCGAAGTCAAGTGCTAATTTTATTAATCGTGGTGGGCACATTCCAGCCCCAATTCATTCCTTTAAGAATTAAAAAGCAACGCCCATCTGGGCGTTGCTTTTTAGTTACTGCGTTGTTGTGTATTGGGACTCGTGATTTGTGTGGTATGATTGCTCTTAGCTTGCGCAAACATAATCACTGTATAAACTAGCAAAACCATAATCACCAGCACCGCGATCACGCGAGCGGGGTGTTGCCATAAAACCCGATACCAGTGTTGACGGGTAGGTTGTGTCAAATTATCCGCTTGATTTTCGGTCATTTCAGCTGTTAGTGCGTAGGCAAAGCTTTCGGCATCAACTGCTTTAGGTGCGGCTTCATAAGATACAGTTGAGACGGCGTGAGAATCCGTCTTAGATCGTGGGTGCTTGGGTGCGTGTTGTGCATCACGGTTTGTCAAAATATTTTTACGGAAAGCCGCAATCCCTTGCTGAAGCTGATGTTGCATCGTGTTGATGGCATCACGTAATTGTTCAAGTGGTGTTTGTATTGGAATTTTCATAAGGATACTCCCTGACGTCTACTCATATTTTTCAATCAGGCAGATTGTAAAATTTAAGTTGAACATTTAAGTGGACAGAAAAACCCATCAAGGTCTTTAATGGTGTTAC
>NZ_BMWM01000014.1 GCF_014651235.1 Leuconostoc lactis KCTC 3528 = DSM 20202
TAACACCATTAAAGACCTTGATGGGTTTTTCTGTCCACTTAAATGTTCAACTTAAATTTTACAATCTGCCATTATGATGTCTGCCTCTCTAATTGTTTGCTTAATTGCATTGTAACAAAAAAAATGGACACGCCCTAGCGTTTCCATTTATTCTTTACAGGATTTATACAATTGGTTCGTCCGTTAAATCATCATCGTCATCAGTGACTAATGCCAGTGTTTCTGGGGCTTCAATTGTCTCATCATCAGCCTCTTCTACTGGCAATTCACCATCACCAATCCCAAAGGCGTTACGAACTTTAGCATAGATTTCTTGACGCATCGCAGCATTTTCGGGTGCATCCAAGAATTCTTTCGCTTTTTCACGGCCTTGGCCAACCTTGATATCACCGTAATAGTAGAAGGCACCGGCCTTACGGATAATTTCTTGTTCCGCACCGAGGTCTAAAATTTCACCAGTTTGTGAAATACCCTTCCCGTACATGATATCAACTTCAGCAACCTTAAATGGTGGCGCCACCTTATTCTTAACCACTTTGACTTTCGTTAAGTTTCCAGTCACATCTGTGCCATCTTTAATTTGGGTTGACCGACGCACTTCCAAACGAATCGTTGAATAGAATTTCAACGCACGGCCACCAGGGGTCGTTTCGGGGTTACCAAACATCACCCCAATCTTTTCACGAATTTGGTTGATGAAAATCGCAATCGTCCCAGTACGGTTCAACGTACCAGCTAATTTACGTAAGGCTTGGCTCATCAAACGGGCTTGCAAGCCGACGTGTGAGTCGCCCATTTCCCCCTCGATTTCTGCACGTGGTACCAACGCTGCCACAGAATCCACAACAATGATATCCACTGCCCCAGATTGTACCAACGCATCCGCAATTTCTAACCCTTGTTCACCAGTATCAGGTTGTGACAAAAGTAATTCGTCCTTTTTAACACCCAAAGCTTCAGCGTATTTCACATCCAAGGCATTTTCGGCATCAATATAGGCGGCTGTCCCACCGGCTTTTTGCACTTCAGCAACGGCGTGTAACGCCAACGTTGTTTTACCAGAAGATTCTGGCCCATAAATTTCAATAATACGTCCTTTAGGATAGCCACCGACGCCTAAAGCAACATCTAGCTTAACTGATCCTGAAGGATAAGTCTCAACTTGTGTCAGTGCATTATCACCCAACACCATGATTGATCCCTTACCGAAATTCTTTTCGATACGCTTTAAAGCTTCATCAAGTGCCGCCTTACGGCCGCTTGCTTGACTACCTTTATCGTCTTTTTTAGTCGTCTTTTTTGTGACCATTTTTAGCTAACTCCTTTTATCTTACCTCAATAGTGTACCTGTTTCTAAACGTAAAAGCAAGCATTTAACGAACAATTGTTCGACAGCGTTCGTACCTTATTTGATGATACGAAAAAAGCGCTTATCGCGCTTTTATAGACCGTCAGAAAAGACCACTCGGTTCTGCCAGAAATAGTCAATCCCTGAATAAATTGTAAAGATCACCGCAATCCACAATAAGATTTCCCCAATCGGCAACCCAATCGCGGTAAATGGCACATCTTTAAGATATAAGAAGAAAATTGCAAACATTTGCGAGAAAGTCTTGATTTTACCTGGCATCTGCGCTGCTAAGACCTTCCCATTATTTTCTACAATTAAGGTACGTAAGCCAGTAACCGCTAGTTCACGAATCACAATCACGGCAGTCATCCAAGCTGGTACCACGTTGAACCCAGTCAAAAAGATCAAGGCTGTCATGACCAACAACTTATCGGCCAACGGATCGGCAAACTTACCAAAATTCGTCACCAAATGTTGACGACGGGCAATTTGACCATCCAAAAAATCCGTTATTGATGCTACCGCAAACACAATGGCAGCAAGCAACCAATTCAATGGCAACATCACGCCTGTCACATCAAGTGATTGCCAAGCATAAGGCACCGATAATAATATGATAAAAACCGGAATAAGAATAATACGAAAAACAGTGAGTTGATTTGGAAGATTCATAATTGCCCCTTACTTATTGAGATTGAACAGAACGTTCCAAAATGGCGTTGCCGTTCCAATAACTGCCACTTTTTGATCATCAAAGGTCATCGTTGCATTGGCAACATTGGTGAATTGAACATTCACCGCATTAGTACCAGCAGGCACATCAATCGTTTTATCAGCCTTGACTAATTCATTTAACAACACAGTTGTCCCAACCGTCACTTTCACATTAGTCCCAGCACCCTGCGCCGTGACTTTAATTGTGTGTTGCTTATCGGCTTGTCCTGAGAGGTTATAAATTGTTGTTTGCAACGCTGTATTTTGTTCTGGCGTACCCAACGTTACTTTAGGCTCTGGTTTCTTTTCTGCTGGTTTTTCCGATGACGATGCAGCGCTAGAAGCATCACTGCTACTGCTGCTTGGTATCGTTGAAGTCGATACTGACACATTACCACTATCACTATTTTGTTGGTCATTGTTGCCAAGATGTGTCATAGCAAACCAAACCGCAACCAGGCCAACTAGAATAAAAATAGCCAACCAAACTTTTGGTAACATGTCAGAAAATTTTGAACGCGGTGACGGATTAGGGTTTGTCCCCGCACGCACCACCCCATCATTATCACGATGAGCCCGACTCAAGTCACGACTTCTTGAGATTGAGGGCGGTGTTGTTTCCCCTAGCAACGTTTCTGGATTTAAGCCCACTGCAATCGCATATTGGCGAATAAAGGCGCGCACATAAAAATCCCCAGGCAAAATGCTTAGGTTGTTATTTTCAATGGCCTCCAGATAACGTGCTTGAATTTTAGTTGCTGCTTGCACGTCTTCTAAAGATAAATTTTTCGCCAGGCGCGCAGCTTTTAGCTGTTCGCCTATTTGATTCGTCAAAGTTTCACTCATAATTTGTCCAATGTTATTTTTTCAGAACAAAACGTCGTAAAGTCGCGTTCTGATATATTTTTTCAGCACTATCTAGTATATCACTATATGTTAAATCTTGTAAAAGCATCACCTTATCAAATAAGTTTGTCCCAAATAACACATCATCCCCCCGTAAAGCGATACTTTCTAATGCATTTAAACGTTGGATGCCCTCTCCAAGTGTCGCCCGGCGTAACGATTCAAACGCCGATTCGGCATGTGCCAAAATGGTTTTATATTGCGCAATTTGTGACTGAATCGCAGCCGTTAGTGCGTCATATTCAGTTGTTTCCGCAAAGAAACTCACAAATTGATACGCATGCATCAAATCAAATGATGTCTCAAACTCCGTATCGATAATACCTTTATTATACAGGTTTTGATACCAGTCTGTCTGCTCTCCAAACAAAATATCCGCCAAGATATCAGCTGCTAGCGTTAATTTGGTTGCCGCTTCGCCTGTTACATCAAGTTTTGGCAACCGAATACCTAACGCAATTTTTGGCCGCGATACATCAAACTTTTGGATTGTTTCCTTTTTAGTTGGTTCAGGAATGACCGGCTCAAATCGACGAACATTTACTGCTTCAATCGTCTTTGTCGCCTGATTAGCCATCACCAGTGCCAGCACCTCATCTGGATCAAAATGACCGACCACCTGCAAGGTCATTTGATTAGGTTGGTAAAAAGCGCGATGAATTTGATATAGCAGCTCCGGTGTAATTTGTGCAATGGAAGCCTTTGTCCCCGCAATATCTTCGGCAATTGGCGCACCGGGATACAAGAGGTCTAGCAAGCCCATATAAATGGCCCAGTTGGCATCATCATCATACATCTGAATTTCTTGACCGATAATGCCCTGTTCTTTGGCTACCGTTTGTGCACTAAAGTAAGGTGTTTGCACAAAATCAAGCAAATGCGCAAGGGCTGGCAAAACGTTTTGCGTCGTTGAAAACAGATAACTCGTTTGATACGGGTTCGTAAACGCGTTGGCGTCCGCACCTAATTCACCAAATCGCGTAAAGGCATCCCCATCAGCCTTCTCAAACAGTTTGTGTTCCAGAAAGTGGGCTGTCCCAGCTGGAATGGTAATCGGTGCTTCATCATTGATTTGGAATTGGCGCGCCAATGACCCAAATGGAGTCGTTAATACAGCAAACGTTTTATGATAATTTGGCTTTGGTACCATGACCACAGTTAGCCCGTTAGGTAACTCGGTCGTTAAAACAGTTTCTTTTAATTTTGGATATGTCTTTTCTATCATGCATCCGCCTCTGGCATCAATGTAAATCTTCCTTGTAAAATCACTTGGTCGGCCAAAGCACTCACCTGCGCTGGAGTTACCGCTTGAATCGCCGCTACCCACTCCGCAGTGCTGGTCTCACGTTGTGTTAACAATCTAGAAAAGACAAGTTCAATTTCACTGTTAGGTGAATCTTGTTGACTTAAATAATCGTTAATTAAGCTCGTTTTAATCGCATCAAAGATTTCGTCACTAAATTCACCCGCTTGAATCGCCTTGAGTTCGGCTTGAATCATGCGATCTGTCTGTGCGACTTTATACGCATCTAAACCAGCCGCCACCGTCATAAACCCTGTATCATGCTGCCAACGCGAGTAGATACTATAAGCCAACGAGGCTTTTTCCCGAATATTGGTAAACAATTTAGATAAGGCTGAACCACCAAATAAAGCGTTTAGCACTAAGGCGGTAAAGCGCTTTGGATCATCTGGTGGCAAACTCAACTGATATGATAATGTCAGGATGGCCTGATTAATATCTAATTGTGCTTCCGATAATTCAACGGTAGCTGGCCGTAGCCCTTGACGATAAAACGGCTGTAACATCATGGCACGGCGCGCTTGTAGTGGCCATTTGGCTAATTCAGTCACCACACGCTCAGCGTCAATATCCCCATACACAACAATATTAACTGGATCATTAGCAATCATCTGTCGATACGTCGCCAAAACGTCCGTCGCCGTTAACTGTTCAACATCACGTACTTGGCCAGAAGATGGTAACCGCATGGCCGGTGCACTATAGGTGAGTTCCCGCAGTTTCAACATAGCATAGCGACGCTTATCATCAGGTAGACTTGCTAATTCGTTGATCAAACTTTGACGTTCTTTATCAAACGTTGCTTGATCAAACTGATCCCCCGTCACCAATGGTTCAAAAATCATATCCCGTAAAAAAGCAAAAGCATCCCCAAGGAGATGTTCTGCATGGTCAATATAAGTGGGCGCTGGCAATTGCAAATGGTAACGCACATGGTGTGTTTGGCCAAAACGTACCACATCTGTTTGGAACTGCGCCCCATACAAATCAATTGTTTTTTGCGCAACGGCTTGCTGGTCGGGATATTTTTGCGAACTGACAGCGGTCAAATAAGACAACAATGCCCGTGCCGAAATGGTATACGTCAGTAACGGCGCCGCAAAATCGACCGCAATGTGTAGGGTTTTAAATTGTGTTGTTGGGTGAACAACGAGTGTCACACCAGGCTTAAGTTGTATTTTTTTCATAGTATTGGTGAGAAGAGTCGGCTGAACTTTTGAATGAATTTCATCCAATATGACTGATTCTCAAAATCCTCAATTGTCAATTTTTTCGACACTAAAATGTCTTGTTCAAACTGTTCTTCTAACTGTGTTGCAAACTCTGGATCGTAGACAAACGCATTGGCTTCAAAATTCAATGAGAATGACCGAATATCCATATTGGCTGACCCAACGGTACCAATTTCATGATCGATTGTAACCGCCTTACTGTGCAAGAAACCAGCATCATAACGATACACTTCCGCGCCCATGGCAATTAATTCTTGTGCATAATACTGCGTTGCCCGATACACAAATGGATGATCTGGCATATTAGGAATCATCAAACGCACCCGAACACCTGACATAATCGCGATTTCTAAGGTTTCTAGTACGGCTGAGTCCGGAATGAAATACGGTGTCTGAATCGTAATTTCTGAACGAGCCGAAGCAAACATCCGCATAAAGCCTTGTTTAATTTGCTTTAAATCATTATCTGGCCCACTCGATACAATTTGAACCATCGCCCGTCCAGATAATTCCTCAATTTCAGGAAAGTAGCCGGCAGTATCGACGAGTAACTCGTTTTCTTCAGCCGTGGCATTCCAATCCATCAAAAAACGACTTTGCAGTGATAAGACCGCATCACCATGAATCCGCAGATGCGTATCACGCCAGTGCCCAAACTTTTTAGAACGATCAACGTACTGGTCTCCAACGTTTAACCCACCGATGTAACCGATTTTACCATCAATAATGGCAATCTTACGGTGGTTTCGGAAATTAAATCGCAGGGTCAAAAGCTGGAAGCGACGCATTAAAAATGGCGCTACCACCCCACCTGCTTCGCGCAAACGCTTATACATATCACGGTGTTGACCATGCGAGCCAAATTGATCAAAAATCACATGCACGTCCACACCTTCGCGTGCTTTTTCCGTCAACAAATCAACTAATTGATTCCCAATTTGATCATCATCAATCGTAAAGTACTCCAGATGGACATGATGCGTGGCCTGCCGAATGTCTTCAAATAAAGCCTTAAACTTATCCGGTCCATTGGTAAAAATTTTAATCTTGTTACCACGCGTCAAAACAGACTCATCTGTGCGTAAAAACAAGTTCGCCAACTCGGTGGCTGAATTTGGAATTGGTAATAATTGTTCAATCGCTTCGAGCTGTCGCCGTTGGTTATCCGCAATTTGTTCCAAACCAAGTTGTTCTTGTGTCCGTAAACGAAATATCCGCTTATCGGAAATACGACTACCAACAAAAAAGAAAATGATAAACCCTAACACAGGCAACATAATCAGGACCAATAACCATGCCCAGATTGATGCAATATCGCGTTGTTGACTAAAGACAGTAATAATCGCCCCAAATGTGTTGGCAACTAAAAGAAGTAAAAGGATTATCCACAATGAATCTCCTAGCATCTCACACCTCATTATCTCTCTATAATAATAGTACTAGTTTAACATTTTTTACGGTAATATGACAAAATTGATGCTGCTAATGGCGGTAAAAAAGCCAAAGTGATATACCACTTTGGCTTTTTACTTATTTTGAGAACCATTTATTTTCAATTTGCGTTAAGCGACCATCTTTTTTAAAGGTTGCTAACGTTTGATCGACTGCTTCTCGTAATTGTTTATCAGACTTTCGGAACCCAACTGCCGTTTGATCAATCGGGAACTCACCAACAGTCACGGTGTAATCCTTCGGATTTGGTTGGTGAGCAACGTAGTAACGGGCATAATCTTCATCAATTAACAGCCCCTCAATACGCCCAGCATTCAAATCATTGAACGCTTTGTCAAAGGTATCATACCCAATGACCTGCTGGTTTTTGACGTATTGCTTAAGTACCTTTGGATACTTGTTAAAGCCTTCATCACCACTAGAAGCCGTTTGGTCCCCCAAGACTTTATCCTTCATATCTGAGAAACGATTAATATTATTTTTCTTAAGCGTCACCAGTACTTGGGTCGCCTTGTGGTAAGGCTTAGAAAAGGCCACTTGCTTTTCACGTGCTTTGGTCACCGTATAGCCATTCCAGATCGCATCGATATTGCCAGTATTAAGCTCTGTTTCTTTCATCGACCAGTCAATAGGCTGCCACTTGACTTTAATGCCCATCGTTTTAAAGACTGCTGTCGCCAAATCAACATCAAACCCAACAATGTTCCCATCTTTATCACGGAAGCCCATTGGCACAAATGTGTCATCCAGCCCAATCGTAATTTGCTTGGCTTTCTTGATACGTGCCCAGTCGTCCGTTTGGGTGGTTGATTGTTCATTTTGAGCCGTTCGCTTCGCACCACTGCTTAAACTCATGGCCGCCCAGATGACAACCCCAACAAAGAGTAGTCCGACTAACGTATTAACAATAATTTTTTTCTTCATACTTACCATCAGCGACTGACCTCCGTTGCAAAATCAAACACGCGATCCGATACCATTTCAGCAAAGGGTTGATCGTGCGTAATAATCAACTGCGTCACCCCTTGCGCTTTAAGCGTTTTCACGACTTCCGCAACCTGCTTAGTTGAGGCCTCATCTAAACCACTGGTTGGTTCATCGTAGGCCAAAATTTTGGGGTCCATTGCCAACGCCCGCGCAATCGCAACCCGCTGTTTTTGCCCACCCGATAGTTGGTAAGGATACAAATCTGCCTTATCAGTCATACCAAGCGTGGCTAACAACGCTGTCGCCTTGGCCTTAGCCGCGTCACGTGACAGCCGGCTCACGTTGATGGGCGCGAGCATAATATTTTCAATCACGGTGTAGTTTGGAAAAAGATTAAAGTCTTGAAAAATCAAACCAACCTTCGCATCCGCACGCGTGCCATCAATGGCTAGCTGTTCGCCGTTGAGGCGCACCTCACCAGCATCGGCCGTTTCCAAACCAGCTAAAATTTTAATCAAAGTTGTTTTACCAATACCTGATGGGCCAACAATACTCAGTACTTCGCCATCTGCTACCGATAAATTTAACGCCTTAAAAATCGTGTTTGTGTTATATGTCTTCGTTAATTGTTTAATTTCTAACATCGCTTATCTCCAACTATTCAATCGCGTTTCACTACGTCGTAAGAGGACTGTCACAATGGCCGTCATGAGCAAATAAATGAGACCAACTAACAAATAAGGCACCAACGTCACATCACGGCTAGCCGCAATATTACCTGCTCGTAGCAAATCACCCAAACCGATAACATAAACTAATGACGTGTCCTTAACCAAATTAATCACTTCATTACCAAATGATGGCACAATAATTTTAATCACTTGTGGCAAGATAATCTTGAAAAATGTTTGGACGCGCGTAAAGCCTAATACTTTCGCAGCGTCATATTGGCCACGCGGGATTGCTTGCAACCCACCACGGAAAATTTCAGCGAGATAGGCCGCATAGTTCACGATAAAGGCAATCGCCGCGGCTTCAAAACGGGGAAAAGTAATGCCCATCATCCCCAAACCATAATAGACGAAAATCAGTTGCAACAGGAGCGGCGTTCCCCGCATCACCCAGATATAACCATTAATCAACCAGCGAATGGTAAAATAAGGTGACTTCATGCCCAATGCCACAAGAATACCTAATGGCACTGATCCAATAATGGTAATAAAGAAAACCCCTAACGTCATTTTCAACCCTGACATTAAACTGGGCAAAATTTCTAACAAATAATTCATCTTGCTCTCCTTTGCGCGATATTAACTCACTTTTTAAACGATTAAAAAAAATCCCCTTGCAAAATAACTTGCAAGAGGACGCGTCAGCGTGGTGCCACCTCAGATTCTAATTTTGTTCACACAAAATTACTCTGTCAGTCTTTTGGTTGAATGGTTGCAAAAACGCCCTCTGAATACAGCTGTATTCAGAGGGCGTTTTCCGCGGTGCCACCTCTTATCGCAAAACCATCA
This sequence comes from Leuconostoc lactis KCTC 3528 = DSM 20202, assembly GCF_014651235.1. Lineage (GTDB taxonomy): Bacteria > Bacillota > Bacilli > Lactobacillales > Lactobacillaceae > Leuconostoc > Leuconostoc lactis. Next base: position 9,406 of record NZ_BMWM01000014.1, read on the forward strand.
CTGGTCGTTGCCTCAATAAGTCAAAAGACTGTTTGCGATAACGGGCAAAACCGATATGACCTACTCGATTCAATCATACACTCACAGATGTGTTTCAACTAACACCACTGTTTGCTCACACTACCCGCAAACTCCCTTAAAGTGATGCTAATCTACTCTTCCGCTCAACGTTTTTTAATATAAAACTTAGTATAATCTATTTTTTTATTTTGTCAAGTACTTATCTCAAAAACTGGAATAAGGACCACACTGGATAATAACCTAATGCCGCAATCGTCAGATTCAAAGCTAATGTCGGCAACACTTCATAAAGGAAAAATGACACCAAACTCACATTGGCAATCCCAATAATAAAGCCAGCCATATAGGTAATGAGCAAATAAGTCACCAGCCCAATCAACAGTAACGTCATCCCACTCAACAACCGCTCATCCAAATAGGCATGTAGTTGTTTCATAGCCTCCACGGCCCCTAAAAAGGCTACCGTGTAAGTTCCAAAGATGCCCGTATAATACATATCAAAGAGCACCCCAATAATAATGGTATATAGCCAAATTGGCACTTCATTTTCCGCATCAAATTGAATGGCATAAAACAACCAAATCAACGTTAACACCGGTAATACATGCCATGGGAAAGCGGTAAAAATACCACCCATGGCAGCCATTAAATCACCATCTACAAACAGGAAAAAAAGCAATAAGACTGGGAAAACCACCCGCAAACGTGTTAATTGCCAAAAAGCCATTATTGCGCTCCAATCTCTGATACGGCCACCACTACCGTGGTGATATTACCTAAATCAGCCGCTGGTTCAATATAAATTCGCTTTGACAAACCGTAGTCATCCTTGGTGACCTTCGCCACTTTACCAACATACAAACCAGATGGAATCACGCCACCCAAACCAGATGTTTCTACAAGATCGCCAGCTTTAATTTCATTATCCGACGTAACTTGTCCCATGATTAATTGGTTCGTTTCGCGGTCAAAGTCTGTCACAATCCCATTGACATCCCCTTTATTACCTTTAATAGTGATGGCAAAGCGGTTGGCATCTTCTCCAGTATCAGAAATCAGTGCCACTTTGGCATTCGTCGTATTGACTTCGCTAATACGGCCAATAATACCGGAACCAGCTAAAACAGGCATCCCCTTTTTCAAACCAGATTTGCTACCCTTGTTAATCACTAATTGTGATTGCCAAGTGGTTGGTGACCGACTAATGGTCACGGCAGTAACCGTTTTGAAATCCGTTAAGGTCGCTTCCAATTTCAACTGTTTTTTCAGCTCGCGGTTTTCTTCCTCGACAGTTTGTAAGCGCACTTTATCTTGTGCAAATTCATCAATTTTAGCCTTTAAAGCGCGATTTTCTTCAAATGTACTCAGTAGATTGCCAATACTATTAGCCGTCCGACCAATTGCTGTTGTCGGTACCGCAATCACGCGACTCACACCACCTGCTAAATCATTGCTAAAACGTTGAATAAATGGCGGTGTATTGGTCCGTTTCGCCCACCAGTTTGATCCGGCAATTAAGCCAACAATGACAATAAAAGCAATAATAATTGTTACAACTGCGCGAGATGAAAAAATTTTACGCATTTTGTTGTCCCCTTGTTTAAAAAATAAAAGCGCAGCGCAAGCGCTACGCTAGTGTACAATATGCCAACAACTGATTACCCTTGTCGCATCACATCAATTGACTTTAACGCTTCACCAGTACCAATGGCCACTGCATCGAGTGGTTCATTCGCAATTAAGACTGGTACTTTTGTTGCTTCTTGAATAATCTTATCAAAATCACGTAAGAAGGCACCGCCACCCGTTAAGACCATCCCGTGGTCAATGACATCGGCGGCAATTTCTGGTTGGGTTGATTCTAACGTTTCACGAATGGCAACGACAATTTCTTGCACAGGTTCTTGAATGGCCAACGCCACGTCTTCCGCTGTCACATCAATTGTCTTAGGCAAACCTGTCAACAAATCACGCCCACGGACTGATGCATCTGGCAATGTGCGTGCCAATTCAAGTGACGCTGCCCCAATTTCAATCTTCAAACGTTCCGCAGTAGGTTCACCAATAGTGACGTTATACTTATTACGCACAAAATTGGCAATGGCTTCGTCTAACTTGTCGCCAGCAATTCGAATTGAGCGACTTGAGACAATACCCCCCAGTGAAATCGTGGCCACATCCGTTGTACCACCACCCATATCGACAACCATTGAACCAGTTGGATCCATGACGGGCAAACCAGCCCCAACAGCAGCGGCAAATGGTTCTTCAATGACATACGCATCACGCGCACCGGCCACACGTGCGGCATCAATCACCGCACGGCGTTCAACAGCCGTCACACCTGCAGGCACCCCAATTGTAACGTATGGTTTCCCAATACGACCACCCAATGCCTTTTGCAAATAATAACGAATCATGGCAACTGTTGTATCATAATCAGCAATCACACCATCACGCATTGGTCGAATAGCAGCAATACTTGCGGGTGTCCGACCAAGCATATCCTTGGCTTCTGATCCGACTGCAACGACTTCATTCGTCTGTGTGTTACGTGCGACCACCGACGGCTCACGCAAAACAATGCCGCGTCCTTCAATATATACATATGTATTGGCTGTACCAAGATCGATACCAACGTTTCGTTGTCCAAATGAAAATGCCACTATGCTGCCCCTCTTTTGTACCTGTTATTGTGAAAATACGCATGACTTAAATTATGCTTAACTTATAGTATTGTAGCATAAAAAACAATGATGTTGCCGATTAATTTGCGCGGACATATTTAATATGCCCACCTTTACCCGCAATTCCGCGAATACGATTTTGGGATGGGAAGTCACGCCAAACTTGTTGAAATGCCGGAAAAGTTTCTGGCGTAATCTCAATTTCATCAATTTTGCCGTCACGTAAATCATTTAATAATGTTTCATAATCCATAATTTCACCTCTAGTCCATTATACAACAAATTTATTTTAGCACTCGTTAAATAAGAGTGCTAAATTTAATTGTCATTTAATCTTGACCTGGTATACTAGAGGTAAGCTATAGAAAGGAAAGTATCGTGCATTTGAGCGGTACACTTAGTAATTATGGCATCACAAGACCCATTTGGATTTGGAAATATTAATTTTGATGATATGATGCGCGCCATGAATGAACAAATGCAGGCCGCACAAAATGGTCAACAAGCCAACTTTGGCACCCAACAAAAAAATAAAAAAGATAAACAAACTAATCGCCCAACACTACTCGACGAATTTGGAATTAATTTAACACAACAAGCCCGTGACGGTAAGTTAGATCCAGTTATCGGTCGTGATAGCGAAATCGCCCGCACCATCGAGATATTAAATCGTCGTACCAAAAATAACCCTGTGCTGATCGGGGAACCAGGTGTTGGTAAAACAGCTGTTGTTGAAGGACTCGCCCAAGCAATTGTGCACAATAAAGTCCCTGAAAAATTGCAGTCAAAAGAGATTATCCGACTTGACATGTCTGCCCTCGTGCAAGGCACGGCAATGCGTGGTCAGTTTGAAGCGCGGATGCGTCAATTGATGCAAGAAGTCGCCGACAATGACGACATCATTTTGTTTATTGACGAAGTGCATGAAATCATGGGTGCCGGTAATGCCGAAGGTGGTATGGATGCTGGTAACATCCTGAAGCCCGCTTTGGCACGTGGTGAATTCCAATTAATTGGCGCCACGACTTTAAATGAATACCGTAAAATCGAAAAAGATGGCGCGATTGCCCGTCGGTTCCAACCTGTACAGGTCAACGAACCTTCAATGGCTGCCACCATTAAGATTTTAGAAGGGATTCAGCAACGTTACGAAGATTACCACCATGTTGTCTACACAGATGAAGCGATTGCTGCCGCGGTATCCTTATCGGACCGCTACTTACCAGAACGCTTCTTGCCAGACAAAGCGATTGATTTAATTGATGAAGCTGGTTCACGGAAGAATTTGTCCATGAAAATTGCTGATCCTAAAGCGATTCAGGCTAAAATCGACTCGGCCGACAAGCTCAAACAAGCAGCAATCGATCAAGAAAACTTTGAGAAAGCTAGCTATTGGCGTGATCAAGTCAACCAACTCGAATCGCAAAAAGCACAAGTTGAAGCACACCCAGAAATGTTTAAGCCACAAGCTGTCACTGAACAAGATATCTTAACAATCATCGAGGATAAAACTGATATTCCGGTTGGTAACCTAAAGGATAACGAAGCCAACCAGCTCCGTGAATTGGATGCGCATTTGTCAGCCCATGTCATTGGTCAAGATGCGGCCGTACAAACTGTGGCGAAAGCTATTCGTCGTAATCGTATTGGTTTGACCAAGTCCGGTCGCCCAATTGGGTCATTCCTCTTTGTCGGCCCAACCGGCGTTGGTAAAACTGAATTAGCCAAGCAATTGGCCAAAGAAATGTTTGGCAGCAAAGACGCTTTGATTCGTTTTGATATGTCAGAGTATATGGAAAAGCATGCGGTATCGAAAATGATTGGTGCCCCTGCTGGTTATGTGGGATATGAAGAAGCTGGTCAACTAACCGAACAAGTCCGTCGTCGGCCTTATTCCCTCGTTCTCATTGACGAAGTGGAAAAGGCACATCCAGATGTGATGAATATGTTCTTACAAATTTTGGATGATGGCCGTTTGACCGATGCCCAAGGGCATGTCGTTAGCTTTAAAGATACAGTGATTATCATGACGTCAAACGCTGGCTCTACAGATACTGGGAACACGCCAATGGGCTTCAACCAAGTTGATGCCCAAAGTAAGTTACTCCAACGTTTGGAAAATTATTTCCGCCCTGAATTCTTAAATCGTTTTGATGATATTGTGGAATTCGATCAATTGACGCAAGACCATCTCTTAACAATCGTTGACTTACTGTTAGCCGATATGAACGCTAATTTGGCAGATAATCAACTCCACGTCACGGTAAGCGACGCTGCAAAGCAACAACTTGCCAAGTTGGGTTACAATCCAGCCTTAGGTGCGCGGCCACTACGTCGTGTCATTCAAGATCAAATTGCCGATCAACTGGCTGACTATTATCTATTACATCCTGAAAGTACTAATTTGTACGCTGATTGGGATGCTGAAACAAATCAAATTATTATTTCCGAAGAAGCCTACGTCAAGGCATAAGAAAAGCACGTTCTCGTTTGAGAACGTGCTTTTTTATAGGCTGCCAAGAAAGGTTAATTGTGACGATTTGGCCATCGCCTCCGGATTGGAACCCGGTAGGCCAACCGGTACCGCCACCCCTAATTGGTCATAATAAGCTTGCCAATAGGCCGAAATATCATGGGTCGCATCATGAAAACGTAACGGCTGTGGTTCAAACGGTAATTTATCACCAAAAGCAACTTCAACCAATTCAGAACAATACAGTCCCGCACCATTTGGATAGAAGGTGGCATTATACGGTTGCCCAAGATACGTTTTCGCACGCGCAATGACCGTCGCGACATCATCAACTTGTGGGCGATAAACATCCGGCTGACCAAATTCCGCTTGGAATTGCGCCAAATCTTGCATGGCCACACCATAGCGCGGACTCGCATGAATAACAGTCTGGTCATCCACAGCAATGCCAACATGCACATAAGTTCCCGTCGATGCAGCAATAGCTTCATCCATGGGTTCATGTTGATTTTTGATAAACAGTAAATCCCCAGCTTGTAATGCCATGCTTATCCCTCTGCTATTTGTGCTGTTATTGCCAAACAGGACTCATCAAATGTGTTTCTTCTGGCTTTGGTCCAACTGCAAAGCTCAACAGTTCAACTGACAGTAATTCAGAAATGCGCTTTAAGTAACGTTGGGCATTTTCTGGCAATTCATCAAATGATTGTACACCTGTAATATCTTCGTCCCAACCAGGCAATGCTTCGTAATTCACATCAAGCCCTTCAAACCATGTATCAGATGCTGGGAAATGATGAATTTCTTCACCCTTATACGTGTAAGATGTCGCAATCTTCAATTCTTTCAAACCAGACAAAACGTCAAGTGAATTGATTGCCAACTTTGTCAAACCAGACACTTGAACAGCGTGACGCAAAGCCACGGCATCTAGCCAACCAATACGACGTGGACGCTTTGTGACCACACCGTATTCATGACCAACTTCACGAATATGATCAGCAATATCATCGTGTAATTCTGTTGGGAATGGCCCTTCACCAACACGTGATGTGTAGGCCTTAATCACGCCGACAACATCTTGGATTTGGTTAGGGCCAACACCGGCCCCGTTCATCACACCACCAGCAGTTGGGTTTGAACTTGTGACATAAGGATATGTGCCATGATCCACATCAAGCATGATACCTTGCGCACCTTCAAAGACAACGCGCTTGTTCTTATCCATGAGTTGCCCCAATAGATAAGAAGTATCCGTGACATACGGTGCCAATTGACGACCATATTCAACATAAGTTGAATAAATCGTATCGTAATCAAGTGCTTCTTCGCCATACAACTTTGTCAATTGCGCATTTTTGAATGGCAAATATTCTTGCAAAAGCTTGGCAAAGACTTCAGGATCAACCAAGTCAGCCATTCGGATGCCGACACGTGAAATTTTATCCGTGTAAGCTGGTCCGATACCCTTCTTTGTCGTGCCGATACGGTTATTTGATGATGATTCTGCTGCTTTATCAAGCGCAATGTGATAAGGCATGATGACATGCGCACGATTTGAAATACGCAAATTATCAACTGAAATACCCTTTGATTGCACTTCAGCAATTTCAGCCAACAAGGCTTCCGGATTAACCACCACACCGTTACCAATAACTGCTAGTTGCCCCTCAGTTAAGATACCAGAAGGCAAAGCTGACAATTCAAACTTTGTGTCACCATGCCAGATTGTGTGACCTGCGTTATTGCCGCCTTGATAGCGGACAACAGCATCTGCGTCTTCCGCAAAAAAGTCAACAATCTTTCCCTTACCTTCATCGCCCCATTGCGAACCGACAACAATTACACCAGACATATATTTTTCTCCTAGAACACCAACAGCTGCTTTCAGACGGGATAGGTTTGTCGGAGAAAACCATGTGATTCAAAATCGACAGGGTTTGTTTGCACCTATCCGTGAGTGTCCCTCTGCGGATGTCCATTTTATTTTTTAGTAAAACACGAACATTATGTATTACAACGCCTTTTACTAAACCATTTTACCATACAAACCTTCATAACGATAGTGTTAATTTCACAAAATAAATTCGTCATATGCGCTATCGGCAATCATAACGCTTACAACAAATTCCGAACATTTTTATTGCAGTTCTGCTAATATATCACGCATCCCCGCATTATCCGTTGGCGTACCCAAGGCAATTCGCAGCCAACTATCGCTTAGCCGATCATTGACTTGATAGCCGTGGGATAGCAACTGTTCACCAACACGCTTGCTATCACCGACTTGAAGCCAAATAAAATTCGTTTGTGACGCGTAAAATTTAAAGCCGTGTTCATGCAAGAAATCTTGGAATATCGTACGTTCATGTTGAACCTTTTTAACGATTTCTTGCAAATAGGTTTGGTCGTCTAGGGCCGCCGCCCCACCCACAATTTGATACGTATTAAGATTGTAAGGCAGCCTTACTGCTTGCATGACGGGATAAAGTGGTGCGGTCATGATGCCATAGCCTACGCGCAAGTTGGCGACACCATAAGCCTTTGATAACGTTCTAAGGACCACCAAATTTGGGTAGTTGCCAACATCACCAGCCAACGTCGCGTCCGGCGCATCGACAAAATCATAATACGCTTCATCGACCACCAAAACGACCGATTCTGGCAACTGGGCCAAAAAGGCCAAAATATCGGCACGGGTTTCAAACACACCGGTTGGATTGTTTGGGTTAGCCAACCAAACCATTTCGGTACGGTCGTCCACTGCCGCCAACATCCCTGCAAAATCAACATGCCCTGTTGCATCATCAACTGGGACTTGCTTAGTCGTTGCTTGCTCGATTTGTGCATGAAACGCATATTCTCCAAAAGTTGGGGATGGGACCACCATATTCCCGCCAGGGGTTAACACGGTGCGCGTTAATAATTGAATCAGTTCATCAGCGCCAACGCCAAAGACTGAATTTTCAGGATCAACCTGTTCTAAGGCCGCGACTTTGTCACGTAAAAGTGTTGCCTGCCCGTCAGGATAGAAGCCTAGCACATCATCTGGAATAGCACGGATAGCCTCACCAACTTTTGGTGATGGGCCATAAGGCGATTCATTGGCCGATAAGCGCGCCAAATGGTCCAGCTGATACTTTTCTTTCACGACATCAGCTGGCAATTCTGCCTGATAAGCTGTTAAGTTTTTGATTGTTTCTTTCAATATCCTGGCCTCTTTCTCATCTAAAACTAATTAATTTTATTTATCATACCATTTTGACAATAAAAAAACACGCCATAGCGTGTTAAATTTTTTCAAGAATTGTTTTTAAAACACCGTCGTGATTATTGTCCGCGACACTTAACGCAAAGCCACGATTCAAGATTTCTGGATCAGAATTTGTCATGGCCACTGGATGGCCAACATATTCTAACATTTCCAAATCATTGAGACCGTCACCAAAAGCCATGATATCAGCGGGGGCGATATGTAACTTATCGGCCATAAATGACAACGCTGTTGCCTTGTTCACTTCTGGATTGACAATATCAATGGCGCCATAGCCAGAAGTCGTCACATGGACTTTGCTGCCCAAAACAGTCTTCACATCCTGCATAAATTCATTTGCTGCATGTGGCAAAACCAATGAAATCTTTAAAATTGGTTCATTAATGTCGCTCACATCATCAATGATTTGCAAATTTTCAAAATAAGCGTGTGCTAACTTGAGATACTTCTCATTTGGTCGCTTGATAATCATAAAGGACTTATCAGCTGCGACAAAAGCCACACCAAGTTCTAATTGATCAGTATATTTGTCAGTCAATTGCGCCACGGTTGCTAATGCTGAATGTGGCACATCCCATACGTGGGCCAACTCACCATTGATGATGACTTCTGCACCATTGTTTGCAATTAATTGATATTGTCCTGCAAAGTGCTTAAAGTAATCATGCACTTTTTGGACATGATTACCTGTTGCCACAACAAATTGAATATCTTGGGCATGTAACTTATCAAGCACTTCTCGGAACAATGCTTCATTAAACGTTTTATCATCTCTTAGAAACGTTGCATCAAGATCTGATGCAATTAATTTGACTGACATATTTCCCCTTTACTGTCTATTCCTTTTTAACAATAATCCCCTAGCGTTGTAGCCACCAAGTTAAAAACCGGATTAGTGCAAAAACCACAATGGCAGGTATTAACGCGCCAATAATCGCCAAAGCGATTGCTGGCAGTGTGCTACGTTGCATGTTGAGTAAGTTTGACCCCAACATGACGACAAAGATAAACGTGGGTAATACCCGTTCTAACTTAGCCATTACTTTCTACCACGCTTCTTTTTGGCTTTTTGCAAGCGACGAGCAGCTTGCTTCATCGCAAAGTTTTGCACCTTTTGACCGAAGTTACCCGTTGGCATGCCACCGCCCATGCCGCCCATAAGAGACGACATGTCCATACCGGCACCACCCATCATCTTATCAATACCACCAAAATTACCATTCGTCGCTTGATTCATCATCTTACGCATTTGATCAAATTGCTTAATCATGCGGTTCACTTCAACAATTGGGCGACCCGCACCGGCAGCTAAACGACGTCGGCGTGATGGATTGATGAGATCCGGATTTTCACGTTCGGCTGGTGTCATTGAGTTCACAATAGCTTCCAAATGCGCAAATTGCTTGGCATCAATATTGATATTAGCCAAGGCCGGGTTATTGGCCATACCTGGAATCATTTTTAACAAATCTTCCATTGGCCCCATCTTTTGCACTTGCTTCAATTGTGACACAAAATCATTGAAGTCAAATGTGTTTTGACGCATCTTTTCAAGTTGCTTGGCTTGTTCTTCTTCGTCAAAATCACGTTGGGCTTTTTCAATCAACGTGAGGACGTCACCCATCCCCAAGATGCGTGAGGCCATTCGCTCAGGATAAAAGACATCCAAATCCGTTGGCTTTTCTCCTTGGCCGACAAACTTAATTGGCTTGCCTGTCACATCACGAATTGACAACGCAGCCCCACCACGAGTATCGCCATCAAGCTTTGTGAGCACAACCCCAGTTAAGTCGAGCGCTTCAGCAAAGCCTTTTGCCGTTTCGGCAGCGTTTTGTCCCGTCATGGCATCAACTGTCAACAAGATTTCATCTGGTTGAGCAATTTCAGCGACATCTTTTAATTCTTGCATCAAGACTTCATCAATTTGCAAACGACCGGCCGTATCAATAAAGACATAGTCGTTCTTATTTTCCGCAGCCTTGGCAAGTCCTTGGCGCACGATTTCACGTGGGTCAACATCAGTACCCAATTGGAAAACTGGGATATCCAAATCACGCCCCAAAATCTCCAACTGATCAATGGCAGCTGGTCGGTAAACATCGGCTGCAATCAGCAAAGGCCGTGCCTTTTCTTCAGTTTTTAATTTGTAAGCTAATTTGGCAACCGTCGTCGTTTTACCCGCACCTTGCAAACCAGCCATCATAATGATCGTTGGGATTTTTGGTGACTTATTCAACGGTACGGCTTCTTCACCCATAGTTGCCGTCAATTCATCATTAACAATTTTGACAACTTGTTGGGCTGGGTTCAAACCTTCTAAAATGTCGGCGCCGCTGGCCTTTTCACGGACATTGGTCACAAACCTTTTCACCGTGTCATAGTTAACGTCGGCTTCCAACAAGGCCAAACGAATTTCGCGCATCGTTGCACGTAAATCTTCTTCACTGACACGACCACGGCCGGTCAGGTTCTTCATTGCCTTGGATAGGCGTTCAGTTAAATTTTCAAATGCCATAATCTTTGTATAACACCGGACTGTCGCCAGCGGTACTATATCTCCCCTTTTTAGCGTCTTGGCACTAGTCTTCTATTTCATGCGCCATTAATTGTGACACCAGCTGCTTTAACTGGTCATCTTTATTATAATACAAGCTAATATAATCTTGCACTTGCTGCTCAATGGCTGCACGCGCCTCAAAGTCTGCTTGTAAATGCAAGACTTGTTCGTATTTGACTAATTGATCAATCCCACGCTTAATATTGTCCGACACAGCTTGTCGACTGACATGCTCTGCTTCCGCAATTTCAACAATGGAATAATCATCTTCAAAATAATAACGCAAATAATCCTGCTGTTTAAGTGTCAATAAGCCACCATAAAAGCCAAATAACCGCGTAATCTGATTTTTCTCTGCGAAATTCATGCGATTAAGTCCTTAAAGAGGCCATAAATGAATTCTTCTGGTTTGAATTCACGCAAATCTTGCGCTTTTTCACCAAAGCCAATCCATTTTACAGGCAATTGCATCTCATTACGAATGGCAAACACAATCCCACCTTTGGCCGTCCCGTCCATCTTAGTCAACACAATGCCTGTAACATCCGATGAATCCTTAAAGAGTTTGGCTTGCTGTAACGCATTTTGACCCGTCGTCGCATCCAAAACAAGCAAGACTTCATGCGGTGCATCTGGAATTTCGCGTTGAATAATACGCTTCATCTTTTCCAACTCTTGCATCAAGTTCACGTTGTTTTGTAAACGACCCGCCGTATCCACAAACAAAATATCATAATGTTCGTCACGTGCCTTAGCAACGGCTTCGTACACAACTGATGCGGGATCCGCCTTTTCTTTCCCAGCAACCACTGGGACATGGGCGCGTTCACCCCATTCTTGCAGTTGCTTGGTGGCGCCAGCACGGAAAGTATCAGCGGCTGCCAATAACACTGATTTGCCTTGTTGTTGATACTTTGTGGCTAACTTTCCAATCGTGGTTGTTTTACCCACACCGTTGACACCAACGAACAAGATAACGGTAGTGCCGTTGGCATTAAAATGCATGGTCGCATCTTCATTAACACCGTCAGCTTCATACATGTCAACCATTTTTTTAACGATGACTTGTTTCACATCTTCTGGTCGCTTGGCATTGGCAAGCTTGACTTCTTCACGTAAGTCATCCGAAATCTTGATGGCCATGTCAAAGCCAACATCAGCGCCCACCAACGTTTCTTCAAGTTCTTCAAAAAAGTTTTCATCTACCGAACGGAAATTAGCCAAAAATTGGTTGAACTTGGCGGCAAAACCAGTCCGTGTCTTGGTCAAACCTTGTGTATAGATTTCCTGTTCGGTCACAACTTCGGCTTCGGCTTCGGCTTCGGCTTCGGCTTCGGCTTCGGCTTCGGCTTCGGCTTCGGCTTCGGCTTCGGCTTCGGCTTCGGCTTCGGCTTCGGCTTCGGCTTCGGCTTCGGCTTCGGCTTCGGCTTCGGCTTCGGCTTCGGCTAATGGTGGCACAGTCTCATTTGATGTGTCAACCGGTGTTGTCGCCGTTTCAGTTTCTGATGTCTTGGCATCAGTTGTGACCGTCGTCTCATCCGTCGTGCTGGTCGTCGTTTCTTCAGTTGGTGCTTCGTGATTGGCCGCAGTTTTCTTACGGAAAATATCAAATAATCCCATCGTTAACCTACACTTTCTGTTACTTTATCTAAATCGACTGCAATCATTTTTGACACACCCGCCTCTTGCATGGTCACGCCATACAACAGGTTGGCTTTCATCATCGTCCCTTTCCGATGGGTAATGACAATAAATTGGGTACCGCCGGCAAAATCTAACAAATATTTGGCAAAGCGACTCACGTTCGCTTCATCCAAAGCTGCTTCCGCCTCATCAAATACCACAAAAGGTACTGGGCGGACATGCAAAATGGCGAAAAGTAACGTCATAGCAGTCAAGGCCTTTTCACCACCCGACAACAAGCTCATTTGTTGGAACTTTTTGCCTGGTGGTTGGGCAATAATGTCAATGCCTGTGGTCAGCAAGTGCTTAGGATCCGTCAAGCGAATCTCAGCCTGGCCACCACCAAACATTTGCGCAAAAGTTTCTGAGAAACGCGCTGCAATGGCGTCAAAAGTCGTTTTAAACCGGACCCGCACTTCGTCATCCATTTCGTCAATTGTTTGGAGCAAAATTTCTTTTGCTTGTCGTAAATCATCGCGCTGTTGCGTCAAAAAGTCAAAGCGTGCTTTAACCGCTTCATACTCTTCAATCGCGCCCAGGTTAACCGTCCCAATCTCGTCTAAACCACGTTTAACGAGTGCAAGTTGTTCAGTAATGGCTGGCAATTCCTGCACATCATGCGTCCCAATAATATCGACGATGTCGACTGTCTCATATTGCGTCAATAATTGTGACTGACTATTGTCGAGTTGCGTTTCAAGGCGTGCTAATTGGGCAGTCAATTGACTCTGGACCCCAGTTTGTACCCGTAAGGTTTCTTGTTGCGTGGCTAACTGCTCTTCCAGCAACACCACCTCATCTGACAGCAGCGCAATCCGCTGTGTTGTAGCATCACACGTCTGTTGGGCTGTTGCTAAACGTGCTGTGGTTGCTGCAATCACAGCGTCATTTTGGCTATTATCTTTGGCAGCTTGTAATTGTGCTTGTAAGTCAGCTAACGTATGGGCTAATGCAGCTTGTTGCTGCAGTAAGTCCTCATGTTGTGTTTGCAGTAATTGCACTTGGCTGGTTACACTATCGCGTTGGGCTTGCACCGTCGCATAGGCCGTTTGCACGGCTACTTTTTCCGCATTAGAGGCTTCTGATTGCTGTGAAATAGCCTGTAGTTCCGCATTCAAGCGAGCCGTCTCCGCCTCTTGTTTGGTCTTTGCGGTTGTCGCCTCTGCCAATGCCGTTTGATTTTGTGTGGCTTGCGTTTGGCCTTCGGCCAATTGTGTTGCCAGTTCGTTTAACTCAAACTGCAAAGCTTGGACAACACGGGCTTGCTGTTTGACCGCATCTTGACGGCGTGATAATTCATAATCTACCTTGGCTGTTTCATTTTTAGCCGTGGCGAACGCGGTCTCAGCCGTCTGCAAAGCTTCGCGTAGCTGGTCACCAGTGGCGCGCTGTGCTTGTAGTTGTTGTTCAAGCGTTTGGGTTTGCGTGGCTAATTCATCCACACGGGCCGTGAGTTGCTTCAATTCCGTCTGACGACTTAAAATTGTTGCCCCACGTTGTTGGTTGGCCCCACCAGTTAGCGAGCCCCCAGCATTAACGACTTGGCCATCAAGGCTCACCACGCGGAAACGATATTGACCCGCTCGTGCGATTTGCGTCGCGTCATCTAGTGTGGCTGCCACAACGGTATTGCCCAATAAATTACCGCTAATACCCGCCATACCTGCCGGCATCGTAACCAAATCTTCTGCAATCCCAACGAAGCCTGGCATCTCTTTAATACGGTCAATACCAGTCAAACGCCGTGGCTTAATGGTATCGATGGGTAAAATTGTGACCCGTCCCGCCCGTTTTTGCGTCAAATAACGAATCACCTGCTTTGCCGTATCGGTTGTATCCACCACGATTTGCTGCAAGGCGCCACCAAGGACGGTTTCAATCGCTTTGGTATAGTCACTTGGTACTGCTAACAATTCAGCAACCACCCCTTGGATCCCTGGAAACTTTGCTCGAACCGCCGGTTGCATGACCGCCCGGACACCTTGATAAAAGCCAGCGTACTCATCTAACGCATGCAATGCATCGCGTTGACTTTTAGCCTTATTTAAATCATTTAGGGCCGCATACCATTGCTTTTCAGTTTGTTGATAACTTTGCGTTGCTTGGGCCAATTGTTGCTTGAGCTTGGTAACCTCTATTGACAAGACCGTCAGATCGCTGTCATCGGCTGTTGTTGGTGTGTCACCGGCAGTAGCTGCCAACAATTCTTCGTGCTTCGCCACTTCCTGTTGTAACCGTTGCTGGAGAATTCGTTGCCGACTCTGCAATGCTTGTTGCGTCTTGTCATCATGTTGTAACGCATTATGTAAGGCGGCAATGGTTTGCATTGTTTGGATATATGCATGCCGATTTTTCTCAAGGTCAGCTTCAAGCGTTGCTTGTTGGGTCGCAGATGCTTGGTTGTCAAAAGCAGTCAGTTGTCTTTTTAACGCTTGGCGTTTCTGCGTTAGGGCCGTTTGTTGTGCCGTCACCGCTTGCAGTTGTGCGTCAAGATCGGTCACACGTTCAGCAATCTCTTGTGCGCGAACTTGCTGGTCAGCAATTTTCCCCTGTAGGGTTTCAAGCTGTTGAGAACTGAGGTTTTGTGCCCCAATCAGTCGCTCACGGGCTTGCGTTTCTTGCAAAATAGTGGCTTGCAAGGCGTCTCGCGTCTTTTGTTCATTGACACGGGCTTGCCGTTTTTGCGCTAAGGTTTGATTGAGCGCATCGACGGTTGTTTTAGTGTGGTTCACTTGCGCATCTTGGCGGGTGAGTTCAGCCGTCGCTTGCGCTTTTTGTTCAACTAATGCTTGTTGTGTCAGCGCTAGTCGAAGACGATCTAACGTGTCAAAACGCGCTTTTTGGGCGATATAATCGGTTGCCTGCGCAGATTGTTCAGCTAACGGTTCAATTCGACCTTCAATTTCATGAATAATATCGGCCACGCGCGCTAAATTATCAGTTGTTTGTTGTAATTCCTTTTGTGCGCGTTGTTTATTTTGTTTATATTGATAAACACCCGCAACTTCTTCAATAATACTGCGACGGTCTTCTGGTTTAGCATTAAAAATGCTTTCCACCCGACCCTGTGAAATAATTGAAAAACTTTCACGTCCCAAGCCAGTATCCATAAATAGTTCATGAATATCTCGCAAGCGACTTTCCACGCCATTAATTTGATAGCTACTCTCACCGGAGCGATACAATTTACGGGTGATACGAATTTCACTAAAATCTGATTTGATGTAGTGATCGGTATTATCAAAAGTCATCGAGACCTCGGCCCGATTTAAAGCGGGTCGGGTATTGGTCCCACCAAAAATAATGTCTGCCATTTTGGTACCGCGTAAATCTTTGGCACTCTGTTCACCCATTACCCAGCGAATCGCTTCGATAATATTTGATTTTCCAGAACCATTTGGTCCTACAATGCCAGTCATGCCTGGCATAAATTCAATAACCGTTTTATCAGCAAAAGACTTAAAGCCACTGATTTCAAGGGATTTAAGTTTCATAAGCTTATTTTTCTTCCAATAGTTTTAAGGCTGCACGGGCCGCAGCCTTTTCTGCATCTTTAATCGACTTGCCAGTCCCGCGGGCCAACTCATGCCCATCAACAGAGACACTCGCTTCAAATATCTGTGTTTTATCAGCCATGGCTTGCTCACGTTCTGTCTGGTAATCAATGACGACCGCGCCGTTCACTTGCAACTTTTCTTGCAAGCGACTTTTAAAGTCAATAAAGCGATCAAAAAAGCCGGTATCAATGGCAGCAAATAACGTGCGCTCTAAAAATTCTTGCACGGCGTCTGCCCCTTGATCCAAATACAATGCGCCGATAAAGGCTTCCCAGATATCTTCCAACAACGAGTCACGTTCACGCGCACCAGACATTTCCTCACCTTTACCCAAGCGCACAGCTTCGTTCAAATGCACTAAACGTGAGAAATGGGCGAATGATCGTGTCTGTACCATGGCAATACGCATTTCGGTTAATTGCCCTTCATGCCAAGCGGGATAGCGCTTAAACAAATATTCGGCAACTGAGACTTGCATCACCGAATCACCTAAAAACTCTAATCGCTGGTAGTCCCGACCTGGTTCGTTCGGATGTTCGTTCAGGTAGTTACGCTGAGTGAGCGCTTCTAGTAATAAGTCCTCATCATGAAATACAATATTGAATTCGGTCCGTAAGTATTGTTTAAAACTGTCTTGTGACACGATTTTATCCTTTGAAGTCATAGTTTGATACTTTATTATAACAAAAAAGCCCTCTGTTTATCACAAACTTGGGACTTCCTTTGTCTTAACCGTTGGCACGCGCACGCACAACCGCCGCGATTTCTTCAACGTATTCATCAACTTGTTCAACTGTTGGGGCTTCAGCCATGACGCGTAAGAGTGACTCAGTCCCTGATGCACGGACAAGCACACGACCATCACCAGCCATTTTCATTTCCACTTCGGCAATCTTTGCGATCACTGCTGGATCTTGTTGGATCGCAATTTTATCCGCAACTGGAATGTTGACTAACTTTTGTGGGTAAATTTGGACTTCAGCGGCCAATTCTGACAGCTTCTTGCCAGTTTCTTTCATGACATAAAGAAGTTGCAGTGCTGTGAGCAAGCCATCACCGGTTGTTGCCCAGTCACTGAAAATAATGTGCCCTGATTGTTCACCACCGAGGTTGTAACCAGATGCCAGCATCTCAGCCATGACATAACGGTCACCCACAGCCGTTTTCACACTCGTCATGCCGTGTTCAGACAATGCCTTGTAAAAACCAATATTACTCATCACAGTTGAAACCACAGTATGGTGCTTCAAGCGACCCTGTGCATCCATAAACTTCCCTGTGATGTACATAATCTTGTCACCATCGACAATCTCACCATTTTCATCAACCGCAATCAGCCGATCACCATCGCCATCAAAAGCCAAGCCAACCTGAACGTCATTTTCAGTCACAAAGGCTGCCAATGCTTCTGGATGGGTTGAGCCGACACCGTCATTGATGTTGAGCCCATTTGGTTGCGTTCCCATCATCACAAAGTCAGCATTTAAATCAGCAAACAAATGCGCCAGCAACCCACTCGTTGCTCCATTAGCGCCG
Organism: Leuconostoc lactis KCTC 3528 = DSM 20202; assembly: GCF_014651235.1. GTDB lineage: Bacteria > Bacillota > Bacilli > Lactobacillales > Lactobacillaceae > Leuconostoc > Leuconostoc lactis. The sequence goes on from NZ_BMWM01000014.1 coordinate 27,194, forward strand.
TCAAGCGCAATACGCATCCCTTCCAAATCAGTTGGAATTGTTTTTTGCAAAAAGCTCAAATACTTCAAAGCGCCTTCTGGGTAATTATTCACAACGCCCAAACCGGCTGCGCTCGGGCGTGGCAAATCATCGACTGGACTATCTAGCAATTGTTCAATCTCAAATTCGAGTTCATCGGATAATTTGAAGCCATCATTACCGAAAAATTTAATCCCATTATCAGCTGCTGGATTATGTGAAGCGGTGATTTGGACACCGGCATCGGCTTCAAGGTTTTGCACCAAAAATGCCACCGCTGGTGTTGTAATCACACCTAAACGCAACACATCAATTCCAACTGACAAGAAGCCAGCAATAATGGCTTGTTGCAGCATTTCACCTGAAATACGTGTATCACGGCCAACAATAACAACTGGCTTCTTATCATCTTGTGCGTGGCGTGTCAAAATAGCACCACCGGCACGTCCGAGACGGAAAGCCAATTCTGGCGTTAACGTGTCATTGGCAATACCACGCACACCGTCTGTTCCAAAATATTTTAATTTAATTTCTGACATTGTTTTGTCCTGTTCTTTTTAATTCGTTGAATGGCTGGAAGACGAGGCACTCGTCGCAGAAGATGAACTACTACTCTGATCCCCATCCATGACTTGTGTCACTTGTGCCGTTACAGATTTGACATCATAACGGACAATGCCGGCAATCGCCGGTAACGTCACTTTCAATGTACCGTTACCTTGAACTTGCGAGACATCAATCGGCACGCTCAGATCACTCATAGCATTAAGTATATCAGAAGCACCATAGGCCGTCACATTTTTTGGATCAAATGTGACTTGATATTTGTTGCTACCGGCATTTTTAAGCGTTGGTATCAGTGATAATTTCTTACTGTCTGCTGGTGTAATCACCATTGTCACAGTCGTTGACCTTTGGTCGAAATTCACTTCAACCACATGACCATCCTTATCATAAGCCACCAAACGGACAACCTGAATTACCGTATCTTTAATCCCTGACTGTAATGCCACTTGTGCGGCGACTGTCTCAACCGCATCCACATTTGTCTTTGGCCCACTGATCGTCACGCGCTTCGGATCACTGACCACTTCACTGACCGTGTAACCTTGGGCAATTTTACTTTGATCATAGTTGACGTGAATTGGCAAAGTCACCGCGGCCTTCTTGGCAATCGTGACCGTAATCTTTTGTGGGGTTACCGTAGATGTCAATGACGCATTCACGCCGCGTAACGCAACCGTCACCGTATGTTTCCCTGGTTTTAGGCCACGTAGATCGGCACTAGCTTGAATATCATTACGACTTTGGGTAGCGGAAATTAAAGCCCCTGACCCTTCAATGTCAACGTCGACCGTTGCCGGTGCACCGACAGCAACATAATTATCACTATCAAATTGTAAATTCAATGGGACTTTTAAAGTCGCCTTTTTTTCCGGTATCAACGTCGAAAAATTATCCGACCCATTAGACGTGAGACTCGCCGTTTTTGTGCTTAACACATACGCTGAGAGGAGAATTGCGATTACCAACGAAATCACAAGGTTAACAATTTTTGACTGGCCAACTTTTTTCATGAGGCTGACCTCCCTTTCTTTTGCCACCAGTGTTTTTTAGCCGCCAAATCTTCATCGGATGCCAAGAACTGATGTTTGAAGAAGTTAAGGTAGCTTTCCTGATCCATACGGCGCAATAAATCGCCGTTTTGCGTGATGGATATCTCACCGGTTTCTTCCGACACTACCACCGTAATGGCATCACTGGCTTCCGAAATACCAACCGCGGCACGATGACGTGTGCCTAATTCTTTTGGAATTCGGACACTTTCAGACAGTGGCAAATAAGCGGCAGCGGCAGCAATACGATCTTTACTAATAATCACGGCACCATCATGCAGTGGCGTATTAGGAATAAACGTATTAATCAGTAATTGCCCAGAAATTGCCGCATCCAACTTAATACCTGTTTTAATGTAATCATCCAGTTGCGTCTCACGCTCAATTGTAATTATGGCCCCGATACGCCGTTTTGACATATATTGTAGCGCATCATCTAAACTTTTGATCAGTTGATTTTCTTCTGCATTGTCAACATGCGATCGTCGTAGCGTCAAGCCACGCCCTAACGTTTCCAGACCGCGACGAATTTCTTGCTGAAAAATCACCACCAAGGCAATTGGCGCCCAAGTAATCAATTGATCCATGACCCACGACAAAGTTGTGAGGCCTAAATACCAACTCACCACTTTGACCAAAATAATTGCCCCGACGCCAAATAAAATTTGGAGCGCACGCGTGCCTTCAACAAACTGAATAATCTTATAGAGTAAGAACCAAATAATAATAATATCAACCGCGTGCATGAGGTTGGACATGGTTAAGTACGATAGCATAGGTTTTCCTTTACTGAATTTTAAGCAATAACTTGACGGCAACAATACGATGAACGGTGTTGCCCTATTCTTCGTTTTTACCTGCTAGCGCTGCTGTTTCCGCATAGTTGATAAATTGGCGGATATTGATCCCCGCTTGACGTGTAATCCGGCCTTGTTCGTAAAGATCTTGAATCGTTTCACGTTGGGCATTTAAAGCGAGTAATTCAAGTTCCATGCGCTGTTTATCATCTAATTCACGCTGTTCTGGTGTATCGGGATGTTTTTCGTGTTCAATCTGATAGCGGTAAACCACAATCAGCTCATAAGCATTTTGTCTTTCCATACGGTGCAAAACAGTATCACCATCATACTTTTCCATGTGTTGCGACAACGCCTTAATCGCAGCCTTAGCCATCTCGCGAATCGCTAATGAGGTTTCCGCTTTGAACTGTTTGTTTGATTCATCTGACAACCAAATCCGGACACTACGCAAAGCTCGCCGTGTTAAAATACGGACCCAATGCGCAGAGTTATCAAACTTTTTATCCGCACCAATTAATTTTTCTAAGCGTTCTAGGCGCCGAGATTGAATGGAGAAAATTAAGATTGAAATTTTCTCTTCAACCAATAATTGCTGCAACCGATTGCGTTGCGCATCCAAAGCAATTCGCCGTAACTCTGAGTTATCAAACTGAACATCCTCAGCTTTTTCGCCCATAAGCTGTTCGCGAATTTGGGCGATTGTGGCTTGCTTCCGCGTAATCAATTCATAAACCACAGCGCGATTGGTATCATTTTGTTGCTCACGCAATGTTGCAATACCTACTTGGATGGCAAAAATACGTGCGCGTGATTCTGATAATTCAGCTTCACGGCCTTCGCCCGTCTCCGGTAACTCAGCATCAGAAATTTCTGGCTGCGTAAAGTCGTGTGATGACCGGACTTTCGTGACAATTGGTAACATAATCGTCGCGACTAATAAACTAACAATCACGACAACCGCCGCAATGAAAATCAACAAATCTCGCTGTGGAAATGCCGAACCATCTTGAATAACGGCTGGGACAGTCATAACCGCCGCCATCGTCACCGCCCCACGAACACCCGTTAGACCAGAAATAATGGCCATTTTAACCGTTGGTTTTTGATCACGGTTGCGCAGATACCACACGACCTGATTGCCATACGTCCATAATGTCCGAATGGTAAAAATAATGAGCCAAATAATCACACCATAGAGAATCGCTTGTCCGGTATGGATTTGTGCGTTTTTGACAACCGCCACCACAATGGGCGGCAACCCAATCCCCAACAGCACGAAAATAATCCCGTTGAGCAAATACACGAAGATTTCCCACGTACGAACCGCTGTCACCGAAATTTCTGGATGCCGCGCGTTGATATGCTGATCACTTAATATTTTAGTCAGCACCCCACCGGCTACTACGGCAATGACACCTGATGCATGGAAAACAGCTTCAGCTGTCCAATAAATCAAAAATGGTGCTAACAGCGTCATCACTGTATGAAACACGACATCATTTAAGCCGACGCGATCGAACGTATCGCGCAACCAACTGAGCAGACTCCCTAAGGCTAAACCAACAATAAGCCCCATGAAGGTCATCCAGAAAAAGTTCGTCACCGCTTGCCCGATTAAAAATGTCCCGACTACCGTGGCTTTAATGGCCGTGTTAAAACTCACCAAACCACTCGCATCGTTAATCAAACTTTCACCAGCGACAATATGTAAGACACTTTCTGGTAATCTAACACGTTTAGCGATGGCTTGTACCGCCACCGGATCAGTTGGCGATACCACGGCTGCCAACGCTAACGCTACAGAGTTTGGCAATTGTGGCATCAACAAGTGAATAAAGTACCCACCAATTAACGTGGTGAGTAGGACTAACAGGATAGCATTTCCTAAGATGGGACCACGTAGCTCCCATAATTCACGTTTTGGAAAGCGCCAGGCATCATTATAAAGCAACGGCGCCACAAACAATAACATGAACCAATGCGCGTCAATGTCGACATTAACCCCTAACAATAATGATAAGAATAACCCAATCACGATTTGAAAAAGACTAATCGGCACTTCCGGCACAAAGTGCGAAATAATATTAGAGAAAGTCACTGAAACAATCAGAATAACGACCAATTCAAGTATCCACATCGTTTATCTTTCTCCTATAATACGTACTTCTGTCTCCAGTGTTACCCCGTATTTTTCTTTAACGGTCGCTTGCACCAAATGGATTAAATCTTCATAATCATTACCTGTGCCATTGGCAACGTTGACCATAAAACCGGCATGTTTTCTTGACACTTCAACGCCGCCGACGCGTGTTCCTTGTAAACCGGAATCCATAATTAACTTCCCCGCAAAATAACCCGTTGGTCGCTTAAACACCGACCCATTAGACGGATAATTCAACGGTTGCTTATTGGCGCGACGGAAATTATTGTCATCCATGCGTGCTTGAATAGCCGTTGGTTCATCTGACTGAAGTGTAAACGTCGCGCTGACAATCACGCCCCCATTTTCTTGGAAAACGGATTGACGATACCCAAAATTCAGCGCATCTGCTGCAAAAGTTTGCAATGACCCATCTGGCATAATGGCTGTCACCGACGTGGCAACCATGTCGGTTTGTCCGCCATAAGCCCCAGCATTCATAAAGATGGCACCACCAACTGAGCCAGGAATCCCTGCGCCCCATTCCATCCCCGTTAACCCATGTTCCAGAGCAATTTCTGTCACAAGAATTAAATCAGCGCCGGCATCAGCAGTGATTGTCTCACCACTAACTTGAATATCGCGCAATTCGTGCAATAAAATTACCAAACCGCGTAGTCCACCATTGCGTACCACTAAATTAGATAAACGGCCAAAAACATGAATTAGGTATTGGGCTGACCGCGCCCAAGCCAGCAAAGCCTGTAATTCAGCCAGTGTTTTAGGGATTGCTAAATAATCCACCACGCCGCCCACCTGGGTGTGGGCATAAGGCGCTAGTGGTTGATTTTTTAATATTGTAATATTATCTATTGTCATTTTCTAAATCTCAACTCCGAATCTATAGTTCTATTCTACCAAACTTTGCGCCTCACCACGCACATTGCACAAAAAAAGCTTGACATATCGCCACTTGGCTAAGTCAAGCTTTTTTGGATTAATCAAACCAGAGCGCAATTTCACGCTTGGCTGCGGCTTCACTATCTGACCCATGGACCAGATTCATAATAGCGGCAGCATCCCAAGCACGTGCTAAGTCACCACGAATTGTACCAGGCAAGGCTTTAGTTGGATCAGTAGCGCCCATCATATTCCGCCAACCAGCGATGATTTCATCACCTTCACCAATCATGGCAACGACTGGACCAGACGTCATATAAGTGACCAAATCAGGATAAAAAGGCTTATCAACATGTTCTGCGTAGTGCTGCGCCAACAATTCTGGTGTTGGCGTTAACATCTTCATGGCCACAATCTGATAACCCTTGGCCTCAATACGGCGAATGATTTCACCAACTTTAGCACGTTGTACACCATCTGGCTTAATCATCATAAAGGTACGTTCTGTCATGCTTACTTCCTCCAAGTCTTGTGCCTCATCTCCATTTTACACGGAATAGAAACCGCTTACAATACGTTTAACGCGCTGTTTTTTTAATATCTTCTGGTCGGTAAGTCATGGCCATGCCCTTTAAAATATTGCGCAGGTAACGGTCCCCTGCTGGCTTATAATTGCGGTGATCTGGCCGGCGCAAGACGGCACTTAGCTCGTTATTGGAAATGGTAATGCCTGCCGTTTCTAAAAAGCCAAGATAATCGTCACTGGTGTAAGACATCGCAATTTTCAGCTTTTTCATGACAACGTTATTGATGTCATCTTCTTTTGTCATATCAAAAGTTGGTGGTACTGGCTTGAGATCAGCCCCGATTTTCTGGCCACGCTGTGAAATAATCAAGCCATTCATAAAGGCTTCTAAAGTATGCATATCAACCTTTTCATCACGTGGTGTTCCTTCGGCTTGCTTGGTGAGCAACGCTGTCAATTGCGCTTCATCAAGCGTGATGCCACCCAATTCAAAAATTTTAAGCATGTCAGTCTTTTTAATATTAAGTGCGTAACGTAAACGAATGATAATATCGTTATTATTCATAATATTTCTCCTAGTATGTACCGCGCAAATCTGCGCTGCGTTTAGTATGGATGGTTATCGTAGGTTTCCCATTTTTCATGCGCATCTTGAATGCGCTTAAACATTTTTTCCATCTCAGTTAACGTAAATTGTGTCAACACGGGACGACCATGTGGGCAATTATACGGGTTTTCAGCTTGTGATAATGTTTCCAGCAAGGTGCGTGCTTGGCTATCTGATAAATGCATATTAGCCCGAATGGCCCGCTTACAACTCATCATAATCGCCGTCCGTTCACGAAATTCAGCTACGGTCAGATGGCCATCACGGAGTAACCAATCAATCATTTCACGAATCGTCTCGGCCACTTGTTCTTTGGCAAACCACGTCGGATGTTCTCGGACAATGAGTGTATTGGGACCAAACGTTTCTAGATGTAACCCAACAGCAGCTAAATCCGCTGCATAATCAGCGATTTTTAGCATATCTGACGTGGCGTAATTCAAGGTAATTGGGACGAGTAACCGCTGCTGATCAGCTGACACATCACCAATGATGTCACGATAGTATTCATAATTAACCCGTTCCTGTGCGGCGTGTTGATCAATTAAAAATAAGCCGGTCTCATTTTGTGCAAAGAGAAAAGTCCCATGCATTTGCCCAATGTAAGCCAAGTTTGGAAAGCCACTCGGCCGTGCTGGTGTGACGTCCAACGTTTCCTGAACAACCTTTTCGGTCGGTGCTTGATACGGCATTACTGGTTCTGTCACCTGATTGACCACTGCCGGTTGTTCAAAGACAGTTAGTGCCGGTTCATTGGCGTATTTTGTCGCAAATGCTTGCACAGCGTCACTGGTGAGTTGAGTGCGATTCGTAATATGAATCACCTGTGCTGAGCGATCAGTTGCTGTCTCGCTTGCCTTGACGGGTTCAGTTGGTTGGATGACGGTATCACTGGCCGTTACCCACGGTGCTTGTTGGGTAGGTTGCTGTTGCGGTGTTGGTCGATCATGTGCGGCGATGACCGACTGCTGACCATACAAATTTTCATAGGCATCTGGGATTAAATTTTCTTGGGCTAAACGTGCCTTAATCGTCTCAACGAGTAACGTTGCCAGTTCTTCTTCCTTAGCTAAACGGATTTCTGATTTTTGCGGATGGACATTGACATCAATCAATAAGGGATCCGTATTGATATTGATGACGCCCATCGGAAAACGCCCGACCATCAACTTAGAACCATAGCCGCGAATGATTGCATTAGAAACGGCAAAATTTTTAATAAAGCGACCGTTAATTAGTACCGTCAAATACTCACGTGACCCGCGCGTTAATTCTGGTAAGGACACAAAGCCAGTGATATTAAATGTATCATCTTCACCAGCAATCGCTAACATTTTTTGGGCCACATCACGCCCGTAAATCGCCGCAATCACTTGTTGCTGATTACCATTGCCAGTAGTTTTTAATAAGGGCCGATTATCAGCTGTGACGGTAAATGCAATATTCGTATAGGCCAAGGCCAACCGATTCATAATATCAGTGATACGCGATAATTCTGTTTGTGGGCGTTTGAGGTATTTCAATCTAGCCGGTGTATTATAAAACAAATCACGAACTGAAATCACAGTCCCACGGCGGCCATTGGCTGGGGTCACCTGCACTTCCTTCCCACCCTTGATGTGATACATCACACCTGCAGGCGCCGTCTCAGTTGTCGTGTTCAGCGTCACATCGGCAATAGCGGCAATGGACGGCAACGCTTCTCCACGAAATCCCAGCGAGACAATATTAAATAAATCATGCCGATCCGTAATCTTACTGGTGGCGTGCCGCGTGAACGCTAAGGGCACATCTTCTGGATCAATACCTGTGCCATTGTCCACGACACGAATCAGTGATTGGCCGGCATTTTCAACCACCACATCAATTTGGGTAGCCCCAGCATCAATCGCATTTTCAACTAATTCTTTGACGACACTAGCCGGTCGTTCGATTACTTCACCCGCTGCGATTTGGTTCGCTAATAAGTTTGAGAGTTCGTGTATTTTTCCCATTTAACGTCCGTGCAACGTGGCACGCCTCCTACTGTCGCATTTTCTTCAAGGTATGCAATGCATTCATCGCATCAATCGGTGTCATGTTTAAAATATCCAACTGATCTAGTTGCGCTAGCAATTGTTGTATCTTGTCATCAGTTGTGGCCACATCAAACAACGGCACCTGCTCGGCTAACTGTTGTACTGATGAAACAGGCACTGGTGCAACGGATTCACTTGCCACAACAACTGATTTTTGATTTTCAAGTTGTGACAAGATGTGGGTCGCATTGGCAATGAGTTCATCAGGCAAACCGGCTAACGCAGCCACGTGAATCCCATAAGATTTGTCAGCGGGACCTGTTTGAATTTGATGTAAGAAATGTAATTGGCCATCCGCATCTTCAACAGCGCCGACATGCACATTGGCAATGCCTGGATGTTGATCAGCCAACACCGTTAGTTCATGATAGTGGGTTGAAAACAGCGTTTTAGCATGCACATGCGTATTTAAGAACTCAATAATCGCCTGAGCCAACGCCATCCCATCATAAGTTGCCGTGCCCCGACCCAATTCGTCAAATAAAATCAACGAATGCGCCGTTGCTTCTTGCAACGCATGGTTGGCTTCCGCCATTTCTACCATAAAGGTTGACTGTCCCATGGCCATATCATCATTGGCCCCAATGCGCGTAAAGATTTGATCAAAAATCGGCAACTCAGCCGCTGAGGCGGGCACAAAACTACCCATTTGTGCCAAAATGACAATCAACGCTAATTCCCGCATATAGGTTGATTTACCCGCCATATTTGGCCCCGTAATCAACTGCATATTGGTTTGATCAGATAACATGACATCATTGGCCACAAATTCACCAGCCGGCAATAAGGATTCAACAACCGGATGTCGTCCCTGTTCAATGGCAATATGATTACCGGTGGTAAAGACTGGCCGGACAAAACGGCGATTATCCGCAACATCAGCTAACGCCGCCAGCACGTCTAAACGGGCGACTTGCTGAGCTAATGTCTGCAAACGTCCAATTTCAGCCTTCACATGGTCACGAACGGTGACAAACAAATCATACTCACGTTCGGTTTGCTTGGCTTGGGCTTCAATAATTAACCGCTCATGTGCCTTCAATTCAGGCGTGACAAAACGTTCTGCATTGGTCAAAGTTTGCAGGCGTTCATACCGATTTTCCGCTAATTTCCCAATATTGGCTTTGGTCACTTCGATAAAGTAACCAAAGCTCTTATTATACCCGACTTTCAACGACCCAATCCCAGTCGCAGCGCGTTCGTCGGCTTCCAATTGCGCCAGCCACTGCTGGTTATCGGTGAGCACTTGACGATAGTCATCAATTTTGGCGTCAAAACCATTTTTAATGATGTTGCCTTCGCGCACACTAATTGGCGGTTCGTCCATAATGGCATCATCAATTAAAGTGGCTAAGTCGCCCATATCATCGAGTTGCTGCCCAACTGCCTGAAGTAAACTGTCCGATTCTGCTAAAGTCGCTTTTATCGCCGGAATTGCGCGTAATGAACGTTTTAACTGGACGAGTTCACGCGCGTTCATGGTCCCCATCGCTGCACGTGCTGCCAAACGTTCTAAATCATAGACAGACTTCAAATGATCTTGTAACGTGCCTCGGGTAAAAAAGTCGGCTTGGAAAGCCTGCACAAGATCTAGGCGCGCCTCAATATCAGCTTGCACGCGTAACGGCTTCAACACCCATTGCTTCAATAAACGACCACCCATTGCCGTGTGCGTCTCGTCAATTAACCCCAGTAATGAGCCTGCCCGTTTTTTGGTGCGGGTATTTTCAACTAAATCCAAATTAATCCGAGTATCTTGATTAAATTTCAGGTAAGCTAGCCGTTCATAACTTTCCGCAGGCACAATATGTTCGAGATTACGACGTTGGGTATCAAAAATATACCCTAACAACATCGTCGTGACCGCAACTTCTAGCGAATGCGTGAGATTTTGCGTCAAAAAACTAATCGTTGCGGACGGTGCGACTTCCGCTTGCGTTGAGATAACTAACCCATGCTCGCCCAATTGCGTTGCCATTTGTTGCTTGATCGTTTCGGGATCATTTTGGCGCAAAACGACTTCCTTCACTTCCAACGACCGCAATTCATCCACGATATCATTAAATTGTTGGCTGGTTGTGGCTTTCAACTCACCAGTTGATAAATCAATATAAGCCATGGCCCAAGCCTGACCATCCGGTAATACGGCCGCCAAATAATTGTTTTGTTTATCTGAACCAGCCCCACCCGATAACTTTGTCCCTGGTGTAATCAGTTGGACAACGTCACGTTTCACCATACCTTTGGCTACGGCAGCATCTTCCATTTGCTCCACAATGGCAACCTTATGTCCCTGATCAACTAAAATATCGATATAGTTTTGCGCCGCATGATGGGGGATACCGGCCATCGGCACCGGATTTTCTGAATTTTTATTCCGCGCTGTTAACGTCAATTCCAGAAATTTTGCCCCTTGAATGGCATCTTCTTCAAATAATTCGTAAAAATCACCTAAGCGATAAAAAACGAACGCATCTGGATATTGCGCTTTAATCTCATGATATTGCACCATCATGGGGGTATCAGCTGGTTTAGCCATCAGTAGGTATCTCCTCAATCATCTTTTCTTTCACTTTGCTTAATCAAAATGGCGATAGCGCGCCATCGTGCGTGATAAATAAGCGACTAACGCTTGGTTTTCTGGCTGTTGGTCCCAATTTTCCTGACTCACTAACGCAATCGCTTCCTGTTGCGCAATTTCCATCATCGTCAGATCCTTGATTGGATCACCCACAACAAATTCTGGGACACCGGACTGTTTGGTGCCTAAAATATCCCCAGAACCACGTAATTCCAAATCTTTTTGCGCCAAAACAAAGCCATTAGTCGTCGCCACCATCGCATCTAAACGGGCTGTGCCGTAATCGGTTTTAGGGTCCGCTATCAACAACGTATACGATTGCCGACTACCACGACCCACACGGCCACGCAATTGATGCAGTTGCGCTAACCCAAAGCGATCGGCATCTAAAATCAACATAATGCTGGCATTGGGCACATCCACCCCAACTTCAATTACAGTTGTGGCCACCAAAACTTGAATCCGATTCGCCTTAAAATCAGCCATTAACTGCTTTTTTTCATCATTTGATAAGCGGCCGTGTAATAGGCCAATCGTATATTCTGGTAGCTCTAACTGCATCGCTTCATACATAGCGGTCGCATTTTGCACATCCAGTGACTCCGATTCTTCAATCAAAGGTGTCACGATGTAGGCTTGTGCCCCGTCATCCAGTTGTTGTTTCACAAATGCCAAAGCGGCATCTAACTGATTATGACTGAGCCGTTTAGTTTCAATAGCTTTACGGCCACTAGGTAATTGGTCAATAATGGATACATCCATCTCACCGTAAGCCGTGATCGACAATGTGCGTGGAATAGGGGTCGCCGTCATCGCCAAAATATCTGGATTAACCCCATTTTCACGTAACGCAGCTCGTTGGTTCACGCCAAAACGATGCTGTTCATCAATGACTGCCAGTCCTAAATGATGAAATGCCACGTCTGGTTGTAGCAACGCATGTGTGCCAACTAAAATATCGATCTCGCCGTTCTCAAGATCTTCTAGAATCTGTCGTCGCGCCGCAGCACGCAAACCACTAGTCAGCAACTCAATGCGTAGCTGCACACCCGCACGATCAAATAACTGTGCTAAATTCAACGCGTGTTGTTGCGCTAAAATTTCCGTTGGTGCCATAATGGCAGCTTGTAGCCCTGCCGTCACGACGGCATACATAGCCATGGCCGCCACCACTGTTTTTCCGGAACCAACATCCCCTTGTAGTAAACGATTCATGTGCCGTGGCCGATGCTGGTCTTGCAAAATTTCCGCAATCACCTTTTTTTGCGCAGCAGTTAGTGTAAATGGTAGTCCTGCCTCAAACTTTTTGAGCGCTTGCGCATCATAGGCAATGCCTTCACCCGCAAATTTTTGATCCGCTAACTTCAACAGTTGCAAACGCATTTGAAAAATGAAGAATTCCTCAAAGGCTGCACTCCGACGTGCTGCTTTTGCAGCTGGCATATCAGTGGGAAAATGCATGTGTTCAATTTGGGTATTGCGGTCTAATAACCGATACTTCTGCCGTAAACTAAGTGGCACGAGGTCCGGCATCGTTCCACGGACATCCGCCCAGGCCAATTCGACTAAATGCCGAATAGTTTTTGCCGTGATTTGTTTAGAGGCCGGATAAATTGGATCCAAAGCATTTGCCGTGGCATTAATCATTTTCATGCCCGTTAGTGCTGCTTTTGCAGCATTATACGTTCCGTATACGGCCACTTCCTGACCAACAGCGATATTTTGGGCTAACCAAGGCTGATTAAAAAACGTCACACGAACATTTTCGTGTTCAATGAGTAAGCCAAAGCGCGTTTGCGTTTTCTTGCCAAAACGTGTCACCACTGGGGGAGCACTCACCACCCCCTTGAAGGTGACCTTCTCGCCATCCAAAGTTTCGGACGGCCGCCGCTCACCTAAATCCTCATAGCGAAACGGAAAATATCCCAATAAATCTTCAATGGTAAAAATATCAAGGTCATGCAAAGCCGTTAGGCGTTTTGGGCCAACGCCTGGTAAAATATCCACATTGTCAACCGGTGTCATCATGTTATTATTGTATCATTTTGCTTGAAAAAAAGGCGACCAGCTCATGAGCCGATTGCCTTTTCCCCCTATCCGTGTTGCCCATTAACTTTTGGCAGTCAGCAAGAGCCATCGGGTACCAAGCTGATCGTCGCCAACGCCACCAAAACCAACAGATTTGACCGCCAAGTGCCACTCCAATGACTAGTAATATACCAGCTTGCTTAAGATTTTCTGACTGAATCGTTTGTGTGATTTTTTTCTGAAAGCTCGGCTGATACGGCACGCGCCTGCCCGTCACCAGTAGGCGATGTGAATTGATCATATACGGCGTACACGTCACTAATGTCAGCAAGTCCTGCTGAGGTTGACGTTGTAGCACCTGAAAATCAGCCGGTTGCACCACTCGGGTCATAAAAATTTGATAAGCTAATTTTTTATCCCCAAGCGTTAAAATCACAATATCCCCTGACTTAACCCGATTAAGATTGGTAAATAGCACTCTTGAAGCCAAGCCACGGTGCCCAGCAATGACACAATGCGTCCCAACCCCACCAGTTGGACTATCCATATTTTGTAACACGGTTGCCCCATAGGTTAAGGTCACCTCGTTGGTGGTTTTAAATAGTGGCGTATGCAACGCAATACTTGGCACTGTGATACTACCAAGCACTTGTTGTTTTAAAGCAATTTGTTGTGGCGGGGCGGCATTTGCAAACGGATCTGCCACCTCGTCGCTGTGATTGTTTGGTTGACTCGGCTGACTAGTTTTCTGTTGTTGTCGTGCTAAGGGCGTTAACCGTTGCTGATCGATAAAATGATTGATTGCGCTGACATAAAATGGATAAGTCGCAATCAAAAAGCCAAGAATAAAAATACCAGCAAATACCCACCGAAAACAATCTGGTCGTTGGTTTTGTGCCATTGTCATAACGTCATCTTTCTGGTTCACACATTAGACCGTGTGTTGTTTTTTATACCACCAAACAGCCCCAGCCATCAATACCACGCCCATACCGAAGAAGATATAAACGCCAACACCACCAGTGGCTGGCAGCAAGCCCTTTTTGGTGTTTTCAATGGTCATGGTTTGCGCAGTCGCATAGCTGCCTTTGGTCACATTAAACGGTACTTGTTTTGCCAAACGTGCATAACCCGTTGGTGCTTGTATTTCAAGCAAGGCATAGTGTTGGTTATTCGGTAATTTTGCTGAATAAATCAAATTTTGCAAGCTTAGCATACCTTGTGAATCCGTCACATATCCTGTGGCCTGATTGGCATTTGTTGCCCACTGGTAGCTGCCATCGGCAGCTTGATTCGCATAAGCTATAATGTTTTCTTGACGATCAACCTTGACTAATTGGAAAATAGCACCAGCCAGCCTGGCTTGACTTTGTTTATCCACTTTAACAAAGGTAGCAACGCCAGTGTAGATTTTTAACCCGTCCCCTTCTGTCGTGACGACTTCCTGATCAACGGTGAAAGTAGCAGCGTTCGTCAAGCATTTTTCTGGTGCGGCGGCTTTGGTTAACATGGCATCATAGGTAACGTCTAACTGTTTCCCTGCCATGGCTGTCATACAAGCCGTTTTTGGATTAAATGTGATTCTACACCCTTTCCCATCTTTTGTCGTTCCAGTTGTTGCCGTCACTTGATAGTCCGTTCCTTGGACTAACCCATCGATTTTGACGGTACTCACCACATCATCAATGCCTAAATTTGGGGTATCAACGACGTTGAACGTTCATTTATCTTGGATATTCCAAGGGACTGCCACTTGTAATTGATAACTAAACGTTTGGCCAATAGCGGCATTATAGATTTTTGAGCCATCGGGTAAGTTCACCGTCAAATCGGCCTTACTTTGTGCGGTCAAATCTTTTGAAAAGGCGTTCGTCTGTTCATTTTTAGGATAAATATGGATATTTGGGTTAATCTGCATATCTGATCCAGGTTGATAAATTGGTAAAGCTAAAACACTCGGCGTAGCCCGTTGTGTAATGTTACTTGAGGAATTAGTTTGGCAGATTGTAAAATTTAAGTTGAACATTTAAGTGGACAGAAAAACCCATCAAGGTCTTTAATGGTGTT
>NZ_BMWM01000015.1 GCF_014651235.1 Leuconostoc lactis KCTC 3528 = DSM 20202
ACACCAATCGAGATCTTCTTACTTAATCTACGTCACTAAATTCGTTCAAGTTATTTCTTGCAATCTGCCATTTCCAAAAGTGACTTATGTTGGCAATAAGTCACTAACAGCTGGTGATGGGTACCATTACTATAACGCTGATGAAGTTGTTGCCGGCAAGAAGATGAGCGAATGGCTCAAGTTTTCAGTTGCCTACTGACACACAATGGATCAACGTTTGACAGATCCGTTTGGTGAAGGCACAGCAGTACGCCCATGGGATAATGCGGGTGACGGCGATGAAATGGCCGCAGCGTTGGCAAAAGTCGACTACATGTTCGAATTTTTGGACAAGACAGGTATTGAATACTTTGCTTTCCACGATCGCGACTTGGCACCAGAAGGTAAGACATTAGCCGAAACAAATGCGAACCTTGACAAGGTGATCGACAAGATCGAACAAAAGATGCAAGAAACTGGCAAGAAGGTGCTTTGGAACACAGCCTCACTCTTCACTAACAAGCGTTTCTTAGCTGGTGGGGCAACAACACCATTTGCCGAAGTCTTTGTTTATGCCGCTGGTCAAATTAAGCACTCACTTGACATCGCCAAGCGTTTGGGTTCAGAATCTTATGTTTTCTGGGGTGGTCGTGAAGGTTATGACTTCCTCTTGAATACAGACACAGAGCGTGAATTGGACCACATCGCAGCATTCTTCAAGTTGGCTAAGGACTATGCCGATGAAATTGGTTACACAGGTCAATTCTTGATTGAACCAAAGCCAAAGGAACCAACACAACACCAATATGACTTTGATGTGCAAACAACGATTGCGTTCTTAAAGACATATGGTTTGGAAGACACATTCAAGTTAAACTTGGAAGGTAACCACACTTACTTAGCTGGTCATACTTATGAACATGAAGTTCGCTTTGCGCGTGAAGCTGGCTTGCTTGGTTCACTTGATGCCAACATGGGTGACAAGCTCACTGGTTGGGATATCGATGAATTCCCAAATGACATTTACGAAGCCACATTGGTCATGTATGAATTCTTGAAGAATGGTGGTTTGCCAACAGGTGGTTTGAACTTCGATTCAAAGCCACGTCGTCAGAGCTTCGAATTCGAAGATCTCTTCTACGCTCACATTGCTGGTATGGATACGTATGCTGCCGGTTTGAAGGTGGCCGCTAAGTTGATCGAAGATCAAGTCATCGAAAACATTTTGAAGGAACGCTATGCTTCATTTGATTCAGGTATTGGCGCAGACTTTGAAGCTGGTAAGGTGACATTGAAGGATCTGGCTGCTTATGCGGAAAACAAGACAGATGACGAAATCAATGCAACATTGAAGTCAGGTCGCCAAGAACAAATTAAGGCCACATTGAACAACTACATTTTCTCAGTGTTGGGCAAGTAAGCATTTAAATTAATCCGATTATATATCCTCCCTAAAAAATAATTTCCTCTCCTTAAATTAAATTTCCAATCAAAATTAACATATACCGATTTAGCCAACAACTGATGCAATTGGTTGTGTGGGAAAAGGCATCGCAACTGACGTTGCGATGCCTTGTACATAGCATGCAGGATAAAATTTACCATGATTATCAGTATTACTGCATGCGAATAATTTTAGTCATTAAAGTCAATTGGAGAAAAATTATGACACAAGTTGTATTAGGTGTCGATCTTGGCACATCATCTGTTAAAGTTTCTGCTGTGGATCGTGAGGGTCAAATTGTTGCGCAGCAAAGTTTTGATTACCCACTGTCACAGCCACATCCCGGCTGGTCTGAACAAAATCCTGAAGATTGGGTGAATGGGACAACGGTTGCCATTGTGAACTTAATTTTAAAGGACGGCATTAAGCCAGAAGATATTGCGGGCATCTCTTATTCGGGCCAAATGCATGGGCTTGTCTTATTAGATGAGCACCATCAAGTGCTGCGTCCAGCAATTTTGTGGAATGATACCCGCACGACAAAGCAAACGCAAGAAATTGCGGATAAGATGGCAGACAAGTTTGTCGCCATTACGCGTAACCATGCTTTGGAAGGTTTCACATTACCTAAGATTCTTTGGGTTAAAGAAAACGAACCAGAAATTTTCAAGCAAGCGAAAACATTCTTGTTGCCAAAGGATTATCTACGTTACCGGATGACCGGTAAGTTGGCGATGGATTATTCAGATGCGGCGGGGACAGTCGCGCTGGACGTTGCCGGTAAGACATGGTCAAAAGAAGTACAAGAAGCATTTGATTTACCAGCTTCATTCTTCCCAGAATTAATTGAATCAACAGACTTAGCTGGATATATTTCAGACACATACGCCTCATTCTCTGGCTTAACAACCGATACAAAAGTGTTTGGTGGGCGCGGCCGACAATGCAGCGGGTGCTGTGGGTGCTGGCTTATTACAACCAAATATGGTGATGTCATCGATTGGGACATCAGGCGTGGTGGCTAAATTTGAAGCACAGCCAGATGTGGATTATCGCGGAGATATTCACTTCTTTAATCACGCCATTCCGAATACTTTCTATTCAATGGGCGTGACGTTGGCAGCCGGGGATGCCAACGCTTGGTTCAAGTCTGTCTTTGGACAAGACATCCCGTTTGCAGAATGGGTGAATGCCGCGGCTGAATCATCAGTTGGGGCGAACGGATTGATCTTTACGCCGTATATTTCTGGTGAACGGACGCCTTATCCAGATGCGGACATTCGTGGTAGCTTTACTGGAATTGATCGCACCCATCAACGTGCTGACTTTATTCGTGCAGTGTTGGAAGGCATTATTTTCAGCTTTAAAGACATTATGACGATTTATGATCGTGAAGGCGCTGAATTTGATACAGTCGTTGCTATTGGTGGTGGGGCTAAGAGTCCTTTGTGGTTGCAGATTCAAGCTGATATCTTCAACAAGAAGGTTGTCACACTGGCCAACGAACAAGGTCCAGGTTTAGGTGCTGCTATGATTGCGGCAACAGGATTAGGTTGGTATGATTCAGTTCAGCACGCGGCGAGTGAAATTATTCCATTTGGCGCAACTTATGAACCAAATCCCGAAGCAGTGGCTAACTATGAGCAAGTGTATGCGATTTATCAACAAGTCTATGCGGCAACAAAGGATATTTCACATGACCTAATGGCCTACCGACGCCAACTTAAAAACGCCTAAGAACGGGCTAATTAGCCTACGATGTCAGTCATTGTCACTTGAGTAACGTGATCATCGTGCGCAAATCGATGAAAACGCTTGATACTATCAGCTATGTTTGGTATGATAGTATCTGTTATGGAGAAGTACTCAAGCGGCTGAAGAGGCGCCCTTGCTAAGGGTGTAGACGTGTTAAAGCGTGCGAGGGTTCGAATCCCTTCTTCTCCATTTAGCATTTCATGGCGTTGCATAAGGTTGTAAAAACCTTGATGTAGCGCCTTTTCTTATGAAAAACGTTGCACTGTATTTCATAGCATTTCACACAAAATGGGAAACATTTTAAATAAGCAAGTAAGCAGTGTAACGGCGTTTAAGCCGTTTTTTATTTGGCTAAATGGTACAGAATAGCACATAAATAAAAATGTGGTACATAAATAGCATATATACTTAAATAAATTGTATATATACAGTATAATATTTATAGATGATCGTATTTACAATGAGGCAACCTATGACAAACCAATGGACTAATCGTGAAATTTTGAGAAGTTATTTTATGGGGATGATAGATTTACAGATTGAGTACATGGATGAATACCCAGATAGTAATAATCAGTATAGACGAGACAATGAGCAGTTTATACGTGACATTAAGCGTGTTTTAGATGAGTTTAGTCTCAAACTAACACCAGAGTTAAAAGACATGTACAAGCTCAAATATCGAGAAAAGAAAGCATTTGGAGAGTTCTACAATGTTGTAGCACCAACTAACTATATTGTGGCATTAAATAACGAATTAAATGCCATAGTCAGTAAGATAGAGCGACCATATGCAAGATTGTATAATGAGTGAGTCGATAAAGTAGCATGAATTCAGTCGTGTTAGAACATCACAAAAATTAATTTCAAGAATAAAGAAGTCAAATTTAACTAAATAATCAAATTTGATTTGAACATCAAAAATATGATATAGTAAATGTAATTACATTTGAACGGTTGGGCGTAAGCTTCAAGAATGGTTAGTCGGGGAACTAGCTATTTTTGAGGCTTTTTAAAGTTAGGAGAAAAAATGGAGTATCTATTAATTTTGTTGCTTGTTATAATTACGGTTATACTTGGGAAAATAGGCACTTGGTTTGGGTTGTCTGAAGTTGTTGGACAATTATTGTCTGGAATCATTTTAGGAACCAGTGGTTTAAATATAGTAGAACCAAGTTATTTCATTCACTTGTTTGCTGAGACAGGTATTTTCTTGTTAATGCTAAACTCGGGCTTAGAGTCTGATTTAAAAGAAATGAAGAAATATATTAAGGCCTCATCACTTATTGCAACCATGGGGGTGATATTACCCATAATTGCTTTCCCGATTGCGTTTTTATTGCTCGGATATAATATACAAGCTTCTATATTTGCTGGTGTTGTTTTCTCTGCAACTTCTATTTCCATCACATTGGCTGTATTAGCTGAACAAAAAAAATTAGCTACTTCAATGGGGGCAATTATACTTTCGGCGGCGGTATTGGACGATATAATTGCTTTGTTTGCTGTAACATTGTTCTCTGTCTTTGTAGGCGGCGGTACATTAGGGATAAATAGTTTATTGCCCTTATTTGCTTTTGCGTTAGGAATAGTATTGAGAAAATTTGATTTTTCTGATAAGGTTGGCGTTTTAAGTACAAAAATTGGTAATTGGTTATTCTATCCTGTATTTTTTGGATCTATTGGCCTTGGAGTTGCAATTCAAGGATTAGGAAACAAGCTAACAGCTATTATAATATTTAGTGCGTTGGCTGTTGTTACCAAATTTATCGGATCTGCGTGGGGTGCAAGGTTTTCAGGTTTAAACGTTAATGTTGCAAACGCAATAGGAGCGGGGATGATTTCTAGAGGCGAGATGGCTCTTGTAATTATTCAAATAGGCATATCATCACAGATTATTAATGAGGATACGTCAGCTGAGTTTGTTATTGCCGTAATTATTTCAACGATAATAGCACCCATAATTATGAAACCATTATTTAAAAAGGTCTGATATACCGATTTATAAGGACCAAGAGTCAAATTTAATTGAATGGCATCATCATTTTAAAGCCTCTAGCACATAACAGTGAGTTTAGTCATTTAAGACATCGTGCATTGCAGTAAAAGCAGTGCTTTTTGTTTGTAATAAAGAAACCTGATGAACGATAGGAAGAAGATTTATTGTTGTCAGATTCAAAGAAACTTTTTATTGTTCTCTTGGTTGATTTGTTTCTGACTGATATTCGTTGTTGATAATTGAATACTTTGACAATGATTTGATGCTGAAAGAAAACACAAATGTAACGAACTAAACAAAGAAATAAGTTGAAATTCAATAAGTGATTTATGAAAATATAGAAATTTTTGGATCACATAAAGTCATTACCAATGTCGTTAGGATTTATAGGGGTGGTAAATTAGTTGACCAGTTCGCTAAAAAAGTATGATATATTACTAAAAAATCAGGTACATATGCCCCTAATATTTGTGTTTATAAAACGCCCCCGCCCATGGTGCTCTTATACTAAAAAAATGGACTATTTTTCTACCAGAAGTCAAGTGTTTCAATGCATTTAGCTTCTTTTTATGATGCTGCAATTGGTCATCAAGCACTACTAAAATAAACCGATGTCTTCACATTGGTTTTGCAAAATGTTAGGCTTATAAATGTACAATTCTAGCGCTTTGACGCTGTATCGTAATCGTACAATTGGTTATTCAAAATTAGATAGTGCATGGTTCGTAAGAGACGTGACATCGCACCAATAGCAATTTTCTTTGTTCCCTTTGACATTGAAGATTGCTTTTTCTTTTGATACCAATCATTGATATGATTTTGATGACCATAAGTTGCCGTACTAGCAATGTTACTAATGGCTTTGAATAGCACTTTTCTGGCGATTGTATTACCTCGCTTTGTGATGAACCCAGAACTTTTATAATCACCTGAATCATTAAATCGTAAGTCAATCCCGACAAAGGCATTCAATTTGTTACTAGTCGCAAAACGATGCAAATCACCTAATTCAGCGATTAGAGAAACCACTGTTTTGTCCGAAAATCCTGGTATACTCTGATAAATGTCATATTCAGGTAAATCTTTGGTCTGATCAACCATAATCGCTAAGACATTGGCCTTGCTTTGAGATAACGCAATTAAGCGCTGCGCATAATAACGCACCTCGGTGACATTATACGAAGCAACGGCAACAGCAGGCGCTGATAGGCTGCCAAGCGCCACTAGTTTATCAACGAGTCGTGTTAAACGCGCAACACCGATTTGACGACTGACGCTGCTTTGAATCGTATCGGATAACGTTTGTCGTGAATGCTTAGCCATTGTGGCATGAGGGATTAACGACACAATCTCCCAATATTGTTGGCTATCGGTAGTTGAAAACAAAGTTTCAATTTCTGGGAAAGTCAATTGAAGCAAACGATGTAGCCGATTTTTAGCGGACACAATATCGTGGTTTAACTGTTGGTAAAAACGACTCATATCTTGTAGTTCAATATAAATCGGATTCTGGACGTAACTTTTAGCACGCTTTAAAATGAATTGCGTTTCCGCCAAATGCTTGGCATCGTTAAGATCATTTTTGTTAGGACGTAATTGATCCAATTGCTTTTTAGCGGTCAAAGGATTCAGGTAAGTATAAGGATAATTGTGGGCCTCTAAGAAAGTTTTTAAACGTCTCGAATAAACGCCTGTCGCCTCAAACACGATATCTGGGAACGTATCAAACTGCATAATGACCGTATTTAACTGATTGAACCCAAAGACATCATGGGTGATCTTAAAATTCTGTACAACCTTACCATCAACAGCGACGGCAACTTGACTGGTTGCCTTCGAAACATCAATACCAATAACAGCGTGCATGAGTGCACCTCCAAAGAATAATTTATTGAAACAGTCACTGGTAGCCATCACCATCTAATTTTCTATACACGACGTCTAGCGTCTAACTTACTAAGAACAAATTGTGTGGTAACGCCAGTGAAACGGCCACTTTTATTCACGACATCCAGTGCCAAAAAAATCCGCGACCTATGCTTCACAACCTATTTTAGAATAAATCAAAAATAGGTGAAGACTATCTCCGTCGAGATTAATCTTCACCTTTAATGTTAGTAAGTTTTATTCAGTCCGTAAAATGAAAGTATAGGCGTATTTTTATGTCAATTCGTTATTCACAAGATTTCAAAGATTCATTGGTTAAACTTCACCAAGAAGGCCGTTCACTCAAATCATTAGCAGAAGAGTTTGGACCATCAAAAGATTCTATTGCTATTTGGGTTAAACAAGCTACCCCAATCATGATCAAGGGTCAGTCAAAGACTTTAAAAGACGTCAAGCAACTAGAGAAGCGCCTCGCTATTTTGGAGGAAGAAAACGAAATTTTAAAGCGAGCGGCCATCTTACTAGCCAAAAAATAGTCCGTAATGTGGGATTGCCGCTAGTTAATCAATTTTTAGCACAAGGCTACGCGCTTGTGCGTATTTTAAGTGCACTTAAAATCAAATCTAGTACCTATTACAATTGGCGCCATTGGCAGCCCAGTCGACAAGCAAAGCGTAGAGAATCCCTGAAACCTTATATTTTAGACGTTTGGAAAACCTTTAAACTTTATGGCTATCGTCGTATTGCTGCTTATAGTCACCTAAACAATGACTGTCCAAAAATATCTGAATATATGACACTCAAATTAATGCGTGAATCAGGGATTAGATCACGCATGCAAAAACGTTATCGCAAGCCAAAAACTGTGGTGACGGTCGATCAAAAGCCCAATCTGATTAGACACTTGCATGATTTGAGTGGTGTTTGGCAAACAGATATCACTTATATTCAGTTGACTAACCACAAATGGGTCTATTTAGCGACCGTTTTGGATCCTGAGAAGAGAAAAGTATTGGGCTATAAAATTGGCGATACAATGACAGCCGAGCTAGCCACAAGTGCCTTACAGATGGCGTTAGATAAGCATCGAAAGCCATTAATTATTCATTCAGATATGGGGTCACAATACACGAGTGCTGAATTTAATATTAAATGCCAAAATTATGGCTTGAAACATTCTTATTCACTCAAAGGACATCCATACGATAATGGCCGTATGGAAGCGTTTCATTCAATATTGAAGCGTGAAGAGGTTTATTTGAAGGCATACCAAACATTAACTGAAGTCCAAGCAGCCATTGGTTGGTATATCAATTTTTATAATCGCAATCGTATCTCAAATGTTGCCTAAGTAACTGAATAAAAATAGTCCAATTTATTGACTTCTGAGCAAGTGCCACCGCTATCAATAGTAGGCCAACAAAGAGACCAAAAACACCACCTATACCAAAATTGGCATCGAGTAACCAGCCGACCAAGAATGGTCCGATGGTTGCCCCTAAACGACCAACAGATTGGGCTGACCCCATCGCAGTACCACGAATGGTTTGGGGAAAGAGGCTGGGTGTTAAGGCGATCAGAATGCCCCAGGCACCAAGATCAAAGAACGATAACCAAGCACCAGCAATCAGAATCACTGGCGTGCTGTGTGCCAGACCAAAAACGAGACTGGCAGCGATTGTTCCCAGCAGATAAATACTGAGTAATTTTTTTAAGTTGATTTTAGTTAAGAGATAAGCGGCTAAATAGTAACCGGGTAATTGGGCAATGCTCATCCCTAGGGTATAACCAAGTGAGCGCACAACGGAAAAACCGCGTAAAACCAACACACTTGGCAACCATAGGAAAATCCCATAGTACGTTAACATGATGATGAACCAGACGAGACTGATATTAAGCAATGGCCAGCGGTGTTCGGGTGACCATAATGTCCGAAAGGCGGGTGTTGTTTGTTGCTTGGGCGCGATTGTATCTTCTGGGAGATGATGCCTGAGATACCAGGCATAAAGCGACAAACTAGCGGTTAAGAGTGCCGCTGTGCGCCAGCCGAAGTGGGGGATAATTAAAAACGCGATCAGTGAAGCGATAATCCAACCATAAGCCCAAAAGCTATCCACCAATACCAACATTTGATGGCGCTTGGTACCGGTATAGTGATCCGCAATCAGGGCTGCTGCAACGGGTAGTTCACCACCTAAACCAACTCCGGTAATAAAGCGAATCACCATAAACCAAGCCAGGTTTGGGGCAAAAGCCAGCGCTAAATTACTCAAAGAAAACAGGACGAGCGTCCACATCAGGACGCGTCTGCGCCCAAAACGATCCGATAATTTACCACACAACAACGCACCAATCATCATCCCCACAGACGTGATGGCGCCGACTAACCCAAGTTGGGTCTCGTTTAGCGTCCATTCTGCCTTCAATAGGGGCATCATAAACGACAATAAAGCGACGTCTAGCGCATCAATCATCCAGGCAGTGCCGACGACGAGCAACAGACGTTTTGAATTGACCATGATAAAATCTCCTTCTTTGCTAATAAAAGTATTTTTTACTTTTATTAATTAAGGCGATTGTACACTAGCGTTATTGAATAAGCAACTGATATTTTTTGGCTGGACGACCGGGGCGATTTTGGCTACTTGAACCAAGTGGCCGCAGTAAATGTTGATGATTCCGTAAAAAGTTAGAATTATCAGGCTCTTTTTTACCAAAACTTTCAAAAACATGGCGCGCCATTTTGAGTGTAAAGTCCGATCCCAAAATCAGCAAAATGGTCGGTTGATAGTCTAATTTATTGATAATGCGCTGAGTAGCGACGGTGAGCATCCAATTGTGGTCAAAAGCGAGACGCTTGGTTGGATCCTGGTGGGTGATGTAGTCATCGGCAACGAGTGTTTGGAAAGCTAAATCCTGATACTTGAAGCTAAATAAGCCTGACGGGTGTTTTTTCAGCGTAAACCACTGGGCATCCAGCGCACC
Organism: Leuconostoc lactis KCTC 3528 = DSM 20202; assembly: GCF_014651235.1. Classification (GTDB taxonomy): domain Bacteria; phylum Bacillota; class Bacilli; order Lactobacillales; family Lactobacillaceae; genus Leuconostoc; species Leuconostoc lactis. Next base: position 10,050 of record NZ_BMWM01000015.1, read on the forward strand.
AGGCCCGGGTTGGAGCGTCGGATAACTTGGTAAGAAGGTCATATAGCTGAGTGACAAGGCACGTTCGCCGGGCGAGCGGTTAGGCTCGGTAAATGTTGCCAGCTGTTCAGCGTGGACATTGGGCAAGTCGAGACCGAGTTTTTCTTTAACAAGCCGCAAAGTGGCCTCGTGGGCACTCTCATCGACACGTAACCAAGTCTCAGGTAATGCCCAAAAATTCTGGAAAGGGCTGTCTGCACGTTTGATTAATAGGAGTTTCACCGCTAGCGTCTCGGGGTCGAGACTCCAGATAACATTTGTGATGGTAATGCGTGGTTTTTCAATTGGCGTTGTGGTCATAGTTGCTGCCTTTGGTTGTGTGATTTTATTCATAGGGATTATCTTCATATTTTAACATTTTATCTCGGTTAACCGCATCTTATCATGGCGGGATACGGTTGAAATCCTGTGAACAAGGTGAATAAAATATTGAAAAATTTTTTTAATTTTTTAAGATATGGTAAAATGAATAGCAAGCTATCAAAGGGGGAAATAGGTAATGACAGCGTGGGGGGCCTTAGCTGACTTTTTTAAGCAGTATACCAATTTTCGTGGGACAAGTTCACGTCGTGCGTTCAATTGGGTTGTGTGGTTTTGGGGGAGTGTGTCTGTTATTGTGGCTAGCATCATTGTGGTAGTCGCTCGGCTAGGTGCTTTTTTTGGGCGACAAGCTGCGGCGCAAACGGAAACCAGTGCGGTTGAAGCAACGGTGATGCTTGTTGTGATGGTATCGTGTTTTATGTCAACCATTGTTGTTTTGCCAACCGTAGCTTTATACACGAGAAGATTACATGATATGGGTTATTCAGGGTGGTGGCAAGTTGTGCCGTTGAGCCTGAATATTTTATTTGTCAGTCTATTGTTAATCGATCACTTGCAATTACCAATATTGATGAAAATGTGGTGGTTACCAGGGATGGTGAGTTTATTACTGACAGCTTGGCTGTCGCTAGGAAAAACTAGTACAAGTCAGCGTTATCGTTAATATAAAAAGCAACGGCCAAGATGGCCGTTGCTTTTTTAGTCACCACGGACATCGCCGTGAACAAGATGTTTAAAGATATGGCGGTCAGCCCAAGCGATATTGCGACCTTGAAAAAAGAATGAGACGAGTGTGACCAGGCCAAGCGCGACAATTTGATGGCTAATGAGAAAGGCCACGCATGAAATCCCAATCGCGACGATGAAATTACTCATCTGAGCTTTTGAAGCATCACCATGAAAATAGTCAAAACGCAAAATATTCGTTAAGTCGTCTAGGGGGTGTAAGACCCAATTCACGCGTTGATAAATGGAAATGGCAACCCCGATCGTCCAAATGGCAAAAACATCGAGCAATAAACGCCAATACCAAGCAATGGCATCAACCCCTAATTTAACGAAAAAAGCCGCAAAGATGCCGACCAACAAACTAAAAGATAGTCCAAAGAGTACATTTCCTGTAAAACGGATCCAATTAAAGTTCATGGCGAGAAACATATTTAAAAAGGCAATCGATGTGGCAAATAGGGCCAGGAAAATCCCGATTTGCCAACCGGTGAGATGCGCAAGGTTGGCCGCACCAGCTGTCCACGGTGCAGAACCCATGGCTGTTGCGACACTTAAACCATTACCAAACGAATTAAGCATCAGGGAAATGGCAAAGAAACTGATTTTTTGCTTCAACCCAAGTTGGTAAAATTGACCATCCAGATAATACATACATTTCTCCAATTAATTGTCTTGCATTTATTATAGCAGTAACAACATGTAAGCGTAATTGTTTACAAATTCACATATAAGGTGTATATTGTTTGTGAAATAGTTATCAAGAGGAGGGCATTAAAAGATGACGAAAGTAGCATTAGTAACAGGAGCTGGACAAGGTATTGGACAAGCGATTGCGGAACGATTGGTTAAGGATGGCTTTAAGGTAGCAGTTGTTGGCCGTCATTTAGACAAAGTGCAGAAAGTAGCGGATAAGATTAACGACAACGGTGGCGAAGCCATTGCGATTCAGGCAGACGTAGCAAAACGCGCGGAGGTTTTTGCAGCAGTTGCTGAAACAAAAGAAAAATTTGGTGAATTCAATGTTATCGTCAATAACGCAGGCGTGGCACCAACAACGCCAATTATGTCGGTTACTGAAGAAGATATGAACTGGACTTGGGGGATTAATGTGAATGGTGTAGTCTGGGGGACACAGGCAGCCGCGGATGCCTTTATGTCACTTGGACACGGCGGTAAAATTATTAACGCAACATCTCAAGCGGGCGTACAAGGAAATCCTAATTTGACGGCGTATGGTTCAACGAAATTTGCGATTCGCGGTATTACTCAAACCACAGCTAAGGAATTAGCTGAATTTGGTATCACGGTGAATGCCTTTGCGCCAGGAATTGTTAAAACACCAATGATGTGGGACATTGCGCACGAAGTCGGGCAAAATGCTGGCAAAGATGATGAGTGGGGGATGGCACAATTCTCTGATGGGATTGCGCTTGGTCGTTTGAGTGAACCTGAAGATGTTGCTAATGTCGTGAGTTTCCTAGCTGGAGAAGATTCTAACTATGTGACTGGGCAAACAATTGTTGTTGACGGTGGCATGGTATTCCATTAAGCATATCTATATAAAGAGCGTAGCGCTATTTAGCGCTACGCTCTTTATATGTTGTTTTATTCGGGTTGTTAACAGTAATTTTTGTGATCAATTCGCCTTTTTAATTGACATTGTATATAAATGCACAAAAATATAATAGCGATAAAATTGTTTTAAAATTCTGATTAATCAACGTTTTAAAAAATGTTTCTGAAAAACTTGCATTTTAAACCAGGCTGTTATATACTTATATTGTTAATAAATGAGCAAACGATAAAAGGAGTAGTCATTATGGTAGACTCAAATGAAAAGAAGCCCGCAAAGAAGGCTTTGACGCCAGAAGAAAAGGCGGAATTACAAGCACAAGCTGAAAAAATGACAGCAGAATTGGTTGAAAAGTCTCAAAAGGCTTTGGCTGAATTCTCAACATATACACAAGAACAAGTTGATAAGATTGTTGCAGCAATGGCATTGGCTGGATCAGAAAACTCATTGCTATTGGCGCACGAAGCACACGACGAAACTGGTCGTGGAGTTGTTGAAGATAAGGATACAAAGAACCGTTTTGCTTCAGAATCTGTTTATAACGCCATCAAGTTTGATAAGACAGTTGGTGTCATTAGTGAAGATAAAATCCAAGGAAAGGTTGAATTAGCTGCACCACTTGGTGTATTGGCTGGTATCGTACCAACAACTAATCCAACGTCAACAACAATCTTTAAAGCAATGTTGACAGCAAAGACACGTAACACAATTATCTTTGCTTTCCATCCACAAGCACAAAAGGCTTCAGCACACGCTGCACAAATTGTTTATGAAGCAGCGGTGAAGGCTGGCGCACCTAAGAACTTCATCCAATGGATTGAAACACCATCAATTTATGCGACAACAGCTTTGATCCAAAACCCAGGTATTGCCTCAATCTTGGCTACTGGTGGCCCATCAATGGTTAACGCAGCCTTGAAGTCAGGTAACCCTTCAATGGGGGTTGGTGCCGGTAACGGTGCGGTTTATATCGATGCAACTGTTGACACAGACCGTGCGGTATCTGACTTGTTGTTGTCAAAGCGTTTTGATAACGGTATGATCTGTGCTACTGAAAACTCAGCGGTTATCCAAGCCCCTGTTTATGATGAAATTTTGCAAAAGTTGCAAGAACAAGGTGCTTACTTGGTACCTAAGAAGGACTACAAGAAGATTGCTGACTTCGTCTTCAAGCCAAATGCAGAAGGCTTTGGTGTTGCTGGTCCAGTTGCTGGTATGTCAGGTCGTTGGATTGCTGAACAAGCTGGTGTTAAGATTCCTGAAGGTAAGGATGTCTTGTTGTTTGAATTAGACCGCAAGAACATTGGTGAAGCCTTGTCATCAGAAAAGCTATCACCATTATTGTCACTTTATAAGGTCGACACACGTGAAGAAGCTATCGACACTGTACAAGCACTCTTAGACTATCAAGGTGCCGGACACAACGCGGCTATTCAAATCGGATCACAAGATGATCCATTTATTAAGGAATATGCTGATGCTATCGGTGCATCACGTATCTTGGTTAACCAACCAGATTCAATCGGTGGTGTCGGTGATATCTATACAGATGCTATGCGCCCATCATTGACGCTTGGTACCGGATCATGGGGGAAGAATTCATTGTCTCACAACTTGTCAACATACGATTTGCTTAATATTAAAACAGTGGCGCGTCGTCGTAACCGTCCACAGTGGATTCGTTTGCCAAAGGAAGTTTACTACGAAGCTAACGCAATCACTTATTTGCAAGATTTGCCATCAGTTAAGCGTGCCTTCATCGTGGCCGATCCAGGTATGGTACAATTCGGCTTCGTTGGCAAGGTTTTGAGCCAATTAGAATTGCGTCAAGAACAAGTTGAAACATCAATCTATGGCTCAGTACAACCAGACCCAACATTGTCACAAGCGGTTGAAATTGCACGTCAAATGGCTGACTTCAAGCCTGATACTGTTATCTTGCTTGGTGGTGGTTCAGCGCTTGATGCCGGTAAGATTGGTCGCTTCTTGTACGAATACTCAACACGTCACGAAGGTATTTTGTCAGACGAAGAAGGTATCAAGGAATTGTTCATGGAATTGCAACAAAAGTTCATGGACATCCGTAAGCGTATCGTGAAGTTCTACCACGCGCGTTTGACACAAATGGTTGCCATTCCAACAACATCAGGTACTGGTTCTGAAGTGACACCATTCGCCGTTATCACAGACGATGAAACACACGTGAAGTATCCATTGGCCGATTATGAATTGACACCAGAAGTCGCTATTGTCGACCCAGAATTCGTCATGACTGTGCCAAAGCGTACAGTTGCCTTCTCAGGATTGGATGCTTTGTCACACGCCTTTGAATCATATGTTTCAGTGATGGCGTCAGAATTCACACGTCCATGGGCTTTGGAAGCTATCAAGTTGATTTTTGAAAACTTGACAACATCATACAACTACGATCCAAAGAACCCAACAAAGGAAGGTCAAAACGCACGTACGAAGATGCACTATGCTTCAACACTTGCTGGTATGTCATTTGCCAACGCCTTCCTTGGTATCAACCACTCACTTGCACACAAGATCGGTGGTGAATTCGGTTTGGCTCACGGTTTGTCAATCGCGATTGCTATGCCACACGTGATTAAGTTCAACGCTGTGACAGGTAACGTTAAGCGCACACCATATCCTCGATATGAAACATACACAGCACAAAAGGATTATGCTGATATCGCCCGCTACCTTGGCTTGAAGGGTAACACAGATGCTGAATTGGTAGAATCATTGATTGCCGCAGTGAAGGATTTGGCTAAGTCAATTGACGTTGATTTGACATTGTCAGAAAACGGCGTTACTGAAGCTACTTTGATGAAGAGTGTTGATCAATTGACAGACCTTGTCTACAACGACCAGTGCACGCCTGGTAACCCACGCCAACCAAGCTTGGCTGAAATCAAGCAACTTTTGATTGACATGATTTAAACTTAATAGCAGTGACAGAAAAGCAAAAGAAATTTTGCTTTTTTTGTTTGCAATTCGTCTTATCCGTGTATATAATATATCCATAGATAAAAAAGTACACGAAAAAAGAGGCAGCGCATGAAGTTTTGGCAAAGTGAAGAATGGCAGCGAATTGGTAAGCTGCGTGGATTAAAATTATTATTAGTTGGAATTGCCATGATTCCAAGTATTTATGCTGTAATTTTCCTGTCATCATTGTGGGATACTTACGGTAGATTAGATCATTTGCCGGTAGCCATTGTGAATAATGATCAGCCGGCCAAGATTAACGGTAAGACGCAACATTTGGGACAAGACTTAACGGATAAGTTACTGCGAGAACAACCATTAAAATTGCGGGAAGTTTCCTCGCAACAGGCTTGGGATGGATTAGCATCTGGTCATTATTATATGACCATTACGATTCCTAAGAACTTTACACGTAATGCGGGGACATTACTGAGTGATCAACCCAAGTATGCTAAAATTGCCATTGCCCAAAATGCCGGCCAAAGTTTTATTGCAGAAAAAATGACGAGTTCGGCGGCGGTTAAGATTCAAGATAGTGTCAACCGCTCATTGCAAAGTGTCTATAATAAGACAATTTTGTCAGCAACAGCAGCTTCTCAAAAAGGTTTTCTAGCTGGTTCGGATGGGGCTCGTCAGCTTAATAATGGCTTGGGTCAATTAGCTGATGGTAGTCGCCAACTCAACAATGGGGCGCAAGCCTTATCACAAGGCACTTCAACTTTGGCAACAGGTTTAGCACAGTACACACAAGGTGTCGCCCAAGCTAACGGTGGTGCTGGTCAACTTGCTAGTGGTGCGGCAACAGCTGCTAATGGGGCCGATCAATTAGCAGCAGGAACGTCGCAATTAGCGCAAAATGCACCAAAGTTAGCAGCTGGGAGTCAACAAGTTGCGGATGGCGCACAACAATTAGCCACTAAGTTACAAGAATTGAGTGATGGGATTGTCAAAGGGCAAACGGCAAAGGCATCTCAATTAAAGGCCTTAGAAGATGGTTTGACAAGATTGACTCAGTCTGTGAATGCCATCAAATTACCTGAAACACCTGATACCCAAGCGATGATGCAAGCCGGACAAGACTTGAAAGTTGGCTTGACGGGGGCAAGCACAGATATTGCACAACTAGAAAACGATCAAAAATTTCAAGCTTTTCTAGCCACTAATCCAGATATGGCCCAATTGTTTGGCGCAACGACTAATAGTCTGAAAGGCCATTTAGCGCAAAGTCGCCAAGCTGCAGACAGTTTGGCGCAACTCAAGGCGTTGCTACCACAACTTGATGGTTTCAAAACGAAATTAGCGCAATTACAAGCCGGCAATAAAGCGGCCATTGATGGCTTAAACGGTAGCTTAACGCAAGTCAGCCAATTCTTGTCGCAACACTTTGTGCCAGCAGCGCAAAAATTAGCAATTGGTGCTGGTCAAGTTAATGCTGGTCAACAACAAGTCACGACAGCAGCTGCACAGTTGCAAGCAGGTGCTGGTCAGTTGGCACAAGGAAATGGCCAACTTGCTGCTGGTGCCACGCAATTAAATCGTGTTCTTGGGCAACTGACAGCTAAAAATGGTCAGTTGACGACGGGTGCCGGTCAATTGGACCAAGGCGCGCAACAGCTAACGACGGGTACTGCCCAAGCAGTTTCTGCTTTGGGACAAGCGCAAGATGGCACGATGACGTTAGCAGCCAAGCTTGCGGATGGAGCTATTCAACTTAAGCAGATTCATAGTCAACCAAGTAACGTGAAGGCCTTGACACAACCTGTTAAGCAAACCCAAAAGAACTACTCGAATGTGGATAATAACGGGACAGGGATGACGCCTTATATGATGTCAGTTGGCCTCTTTGTCGGTATGATTACGTTTAGTGCAATTTATGACTTTGTGACAGTTGCTAAGAAGCCACGCAGTGGCTTTGCTTGGTGGGCCGATAAACAAACGGTGAATATCCCCGTTTGGATTGCGCAAGCGCTTATTATGACCACATTATTGCTGTTGGTAGATGGCTTACATCCAGAAAATGTGGTCATGCTGTACATTGTGGCATTAGTCGTCGCATTTGCCTTTAATCAATTTGTCTTGCTCTTTAGTATCATGTTTGGTAAATTAGGTTCTGGTCTCATGATTGTGGCGTTGGTGCTACAATTAAGTGCGAGTGCTGGTTCATATCCAATCGAGTTATCAAATGGCTTCTTCCAAGCCATTCATCCATGGATGCCGATGACTTATTCAGTGCATGCCTTCCGTGAAGTCATTTCAATTGGCGGTCATGTTGGTGGTGATTTAGCGGTGCTATTAACCATTGGTGTGGTGTCAATGGTGCTGACATGGGGCGTTTACCATTGGAAGCTTCAGCACAATGCGCTAATTTGGCCAAACCAAACGGAAACAACAAACTAATAGTTGCCGGTTGTGGAGAGCCGGAATTTTTGGGGGAGATGGAGAGAATTATGAAAATGTCAAATGCAGTGGAGCAAAGCTTAGTGGTATTAGTCATGTTAGCTTTGCAAAAAGGCGGTTTACCAGTGAAAAGTTACTTATTGAGTAATCGCCTAGAAGTGTCGGAATCTTATTTGAAGAAGACGATGCGTAAGCTCGTGGTGGCAGGCATTGTTGAAGCAATTGCGAGTAAAGAGGGTGGCTTTAAGTTAGCGCGACCGATTGCTGATATTACATTACTTGATGTTTATGAAGCGATTGAGGGCGATGGTAGTTTCATTCATTCAACGCAACTAGCGGATCGTATTTTCTTGAGTCAAGCTTCCGAGCAACCGACAGTGGCTGTGCAACAAGCATTGGATATCGCGATTGACGACGTGTTGAGTGTCTTCAACGACGCAGAACAAGATTTCAAAAACCGTTTACAGAATTATACAATTGCTAAATTATTGCGTCACGTGAACGCAGATAATTTTGAAAAAATTGACTGGCGACAGATTCATCTCACATAACGACGTTTGTCGTTATTTTTTTTGTCAAAAATATGGCCTATTGATGGGTTAGTGGCAAACCTTTTTTGTTTTACTTGCAATTTATATCGTATGCGATATAATTACATGACAGAAAGGGGCGTTAACAGATATGACACCAGCTGATTATCTTTATGATGAACTTTGTTTATCCGTTTATAACACGAATCGTTATTTTCATCGGCTTTATAGTCGTGTATTAGAACCTTATGATTTGTCATACTTGCAATACATGAGTCTTTTAATCATTCATCAACAAGGTCCGTTGAAATTAATGGATATTGGTGCGGCGCTGGATTTATCGAGTAACACGCTCACACCAGTCATTGATAAACTGGTCAAAAAGTCATGGTTGCACAAGGCACCCAGTCCAACTGATAAGCGGGCCAAGGTCTTAGCGATGCCAGCTGAAAAACAACCTTTATTTGCACAAATACTGGCCGAGGTCGATGCTATTCGCGACCAGTTATTGGCGCGAAGTGGGCGACCGCTTGAAGAAGTTTTACATGAAAACCAAGCGTTAAATCAAATTTTACAAACGATGCTAACCGAAAAGGAAGAAGGATAATCATGTACGATATTATTTTTATTGGTAGTGGCCATGCAGCATGGCACGGTGCGCAAACACTCGCGCGTGCTGGCAAGAAGGTTGCCTTAGTTGAGGCCAATAAAGTCGCGGGAACTTGCTCGAACTTTGGCTGCAATGCCAAGATTTTGTTAGATGGCCCTGCAGAAATGATGCATCATTTGCACCACTATCACGGTATTGGCATTAATGACACGCCTGATATTATTTGGCCAGAATTGATGGCTTACAAGCATCAAGTGATTGATCCGTTGTCCGATGGTTTGGCAAAAATGCTATCTGTTGACGGCATTGATATTATTGCTGGTCATGCGCAATTTATCGACCCACAAACGATTACGGTGGGTGATGTCCAATATCAGGCTGATCAATTTGTAATTGCGACTGGGCAACGCCCAGCAAAGCTACCAATTACGGGTGCTGAACTCACGCATGACAGTACCGATTTTTTGGATTTGCCAGAAATGCCAAAGTCAATGATTTTTATTGGGGCGGGTTACATTGCGATGGAATTTGCGTCAATCGCCCATGCAGCGGGTAGCCAAGTGACTTTGATTGAATATGGTGACCGCGCGTTGAATGGCTTTGACGCGGACTATGCGCAAAAAGTTGTGGCTGATATGTCAGCCAAGGGGATTCAGTTTAATTTTGGTCAAGCTGTCGCCAGCGTGACCGTATTAGACAACGGGCAATATGCCGTAGAAACAGCACAAGGGCAACACTTTGAAGCTGAATATGTCATGGATACCACGGGGCGCGTGGCTAATATTGATGGCCTTGGCTTAGACACTATTGGGGTGGCCTACGACCGCCAAGGCGTCTTGGTGAATGATCATTTGCAAACGAATGTCCCTAACATTTACGCCAGTGGTGATGTGATTTCAAAGCCAATTGCGCGATTGACACCAACGGCAACCTTTGAATCCCACTACATTGCCCGCGTACTCTTGGGAGATCCTACACCAATCACTTATCCGGTTGTACCAACGGTGGCCTTTACGTTGCCACGTGTGGCCCAAGTCGGTGTGACGCCTGATGAAGCAGCTCAACGTGACGACTTACAAGTTATCGAGATTCCTTATGGACAAGTGATGCGTTTCCAAACGTTAAATGATACCCTCGCCGCCATTAAAATTGTGCTGAACCAACAGCAACAATTGGTCGGTGCTGCTTTAATTGGTGATTTTGCACCGGAAGTCATTAACGCTTTGGTGCCAGTGATTAACAAACGCTATACGAGTGCCGACATTAAAGATCAAATTTTTGCCTTTCCAACCCACACGGGAATTGTTTTGCCAATGATTGCGAACTATTTAGCTTAATAGGAGATAATGATATGAAAGCAGCAGTGATTAACCAATATGGTGATCGAAATGAATTGACAGTGATTGACACAGCTGTGCCAGCCATTCAAGCGGATGAAGTGTTGGTCGAAAACATTGCAACTAGCATTAATCCGATTGACTATAAGGCTCGTGAAGGCTTGTTACAGCGAATGTTTCAATGGGCATTTCCTGTGGTGCTTGGTTGGGACGTGGCAGGGAAAATTGTTGCCGTTGGCGATAATGTGACCGGCTTTAAAGTTGGGGATGCCGTTTTTGCCCGGCCAGATATTGACGCGATTGGGCGTAATGGGTCATACGCTGAATACACGGCAGTAAAAGCAGATAAATTGGCATTGAAGCCAGTTAACGTGAGCTTTGCTGAAGCAGCCGCGGTGCCTTTGGCTGGCTTAACGGCGTTACAAATGTTGCAACAACTGCAAGTGAGTGCGGGTAAAAAAGTGCTCATTCAAGCCGGTGCTGGTGGTGTGGGCATTTATGCCATTCAACTGGCTAAAAAGATGGGGGCCTATGTTGCCACAACGGCTAGTCAAGCCAATCATGATTTTGTGGTGGGTCTAGGTGCCGATGAAGTGATTGACTATCACACCACTAACATTCAAGACGTGTTATCAGATTATGATGCAGTCTTTGATATGGTTGGGGATGTCGATAATGGGTTAGCAATTTTGAAGCCTGGAGGTCACTTTGTGACAATTTCTGCATCATTAACTGATGCGCAAAAGGCCACAGCAGATAAGACGGTTCGTGAAGGTTGGTTGCAACCAAACGGCCAAGATTTGGCCGTATTAGCCGCCGACATTGCCGCAGGTGACTTAAAAATTGTCGTTGATTCTGTTTATCCATTGACGACGGCAGGCATTCGAGCAGCGCATGAACGTAGTGAAACGCACCACGCGCGTGGTAAAATTGTGGTACAAATTAAACCAGAAGAAAATGGAGGAGAATAAATGATAGCATTGGTCATCACGGCGCTAGTCGCCATTGAAGCAATTGGCATTATGGTTGTTGAAGTTTTTGGGTCAACACCGCAACAAGCAAAGGCGTTTGAACTGAAACCGGAAATTGTCGATATTCCTGAAGTCAAGACATTGCTTGGTAACCAAGGGGTGTATAATGGTTTGCTTGGTGTGTTAATCTTTGCCACGATGTTTTTATTGTCAGGTCAGCAACAAGTTTTGATGTTGGCACTGGAAATGGGCTTCATTCTGATTGCGGCTATTTATGGTAGTTTGACGGCTGCCCGCAAGATTATTTTGGTACAAGGCTTGCCAGCAGCGATTGCATTATTGGCATTACTTTTAAAATAACGTAAAAAAACCTACTCAATTGAGTAGGTTTTTTCATTACATGTTGACGAGATCACCGTTGTGATCGAAAATATATTGTTTTTGTGCTTTTGTCAATGGGTTGACTTGGTTTGTACACCAGTTGTTTCATCAAAATGTTGTACCTTGTTGTTCACGACTTTAAAGCCTTTCACAAGACGTGCGTTATCGTCTGTCAAATACCAATCGCCTTTGATATGGAAGTATTGGTTGGCAACGGCATCCCCAGTTGTGGCGTTAAAGTAGTAAGTGGCTTGCGTGGCTGGATCAGTCACAAAGTCACCCTTTACCTGAACACCGTCAGTCCCAAAGTATTGTAATTGGTCGCCAACGGTTGTCAAACCAGTATCATCTTGACCTTGCGCACTTAAGTGCAACCATTGGTCAGTAGCGAGTTCGTAGTATTGGTTTGTGAGCATCGCACCATCTGTGGTGAAGACGTAAGTCTTACCATCAAGCTGTTTCACACCAACGACTAAATTACCCGTTGCGGCATCCGTGTAGATTGTCTTGTCAGTTAAGACGACGAATTCACCCTTACTTTGATGGCCATCGATATAGAAGTATTGGTTAGCACCATTAATGTTTTGCAAACCAGTCACGGCAATCCCATCACCACCAAGGTAGAACCATTGACCTTGGGCATTTTGTGCGTAGCGATAAGTGGCCATATTACCGTTACCCGCTTCAAAGTAGTATACGTGACCATTGGTATCAGTCATGAACTGATCCTTAAGTTGATGACCACTTTGATCAAAGTATTGGCGGTGACCATCAACATCCGTGAAGCCGTTGATAGCCATCCGACCATCAGTCCCAAAGTAGTAGGCTGCGCCGGTTTGGTCAACGATGTATTGGTGGTTGTAGACTTGTTGCCCGCGTTTATCGAAGTAAATGGTTGAGCCGTCAACATTTTGGAAGAAGGCTTGCATCAATTCGATGCCATTTGGCAAGAAGAAGTAGTGATGCGTGTTGATGGTTTGGGCACCGGTGACCAAATGACCTGTGTTGTCAAAGTAGTAATAGTTCCCTGAATTGTCTTGAACAAAGCTGTTTTGCGCACGCGTACCGCTCAACGTGTAGTAAATAATACCTTGGTTGTCGTGTGTAAAGCCAGTTTCTGACAAGTCATTGATCAATTGCTTTGGTGAGTAAGTGGCATCGTTGTTGTTAGAGACCACGTGGTAATAAGTGCTTGAGCCAGCATCTTTCAAGACATAGCCAGCACCCTTACCTTGAATGTTAGAGCCGTTGAAATACTTACCAGACCATTCTGTGATACGCGTTGATGGATCCATTGGTAAGTTCGTTGAAATTTGCTTAGTTTCAAACAATGAGGGATACATCGCTTGCAAGTCACTCAAGAATGCGCCACCGTATTGGGCTTGGTATTGCCCACCACCACGACTTTGAATCACATAAAGTGAATTTTCGATGTCTGAATTAGGATCTTTGTCACCATATGAGTTCGTCCGTGTTACTGTGGCAATTTCTTGACCAGGCAAGTTGTAAATTTGGTCAGGAACCCAGTCGGCAATGGCTTGAATACCACTGGCATGCAAGGCTTTAATCGCATCGCGTAATTGGTCTACTGTGCCGTACTTAGTTGGTGTACCGAAACCAAGATCATAACGATCGGTAAAGGCGTAGCCGTTTTGAATGATTGAATCTAAGAAACTCGTGTCGGTACTTGAACGGTATTGTGGGGCCAATTGGAAGCTTGTGACACCCCAGTCCTTAAACAATGACCCGTTCTTGGCAATGACAGCGTTGGTGTATTCGTCAGGGGTTGTCGCAAAGGCTTGGAAGTTTGAGAAACCTTCATAGATTAATTGTGAATCCAAAGCGGCATTTGAATGGAAAGTCTTACCATCAGTGTGGCTAGTTGTATCTGACGCTGTGCGTGCATCTTGGGTAGCTGTGGCCCCAACGGGTACCCAAACAGCTAAAAAGCCAGACACTTGTGGATTTTGGACACCGTAGACATCTTGGCTGTTAAAAATTAAATCGCCGTTGTTGTCTGTGTAACGAATTGGTGCATCATCGGTGTTGTAATAGTCCAAGCCATCTTGCGTTGTGCCTAACAACAGACGGAAGGCTTGCTTCTTGTGGGCAGCACCCATGTGCAACGTGACCGTTTCTCCAGCTTGCAAAGCCAAATCTTTGTTGTTGCTGATGATAACCCCGATACCTTGTGTCCGTGTATCGGCGTCGCCCTTATCAGTGGCAGTCATGGCACCATTACCGTAACGGACAGAAGTCAAAATGTCGTGGTTATCCACAGCCATGGCTTGCCCACCGGCGACATATTGAATACGGGCCTTGAGCAAAGTATCAATCGCATTGAAATAAGGGGACTTCGTGGCCATATATTGACCGTCATCCGTGTAAAGATCACCATAGTAAACACGTGGGACTGTGTCTTTATTAGTCAACAGCATGGCGTAGGCACTTGGCATGTTGTATTGGGTATACTTCTTGTCTGCCAACTTTTGGTCGGCGTTATACACTTTGAAGGCTTCAAGTAATTGTTCTGTTGTTGGTGCTAAGCTGTTTTCAACATCAGGATGCAAATCAGAAACGATTTGGGCAATGACCGTTTGCACTTCACTATCGTGGGCACGCACGAAACTATAGTTCGGTGTGGCGGTGTTTTCCGTGCTATCTTGGCTACGGTTAACCAAGTAAAAGTCCATGAAACGTTGCATCGTACCACGAATGTCTGAGTTCTTGGTTAGTGACCAAACCAATTGTGTATGGGCGTAATCGTCCATTGTCAGTTGGTTGTCTCCAAAGTCATTGACGTAAAGGGGATCATTGTGACTCCAATCTTCCAAGATTGACAAATGTTGGTTTGCTGTCGCGTCGTTTTTGTCCACACCATAAGCCGCTTTGAAGTAATCAGCGGCAATTTGTAGCAAGTCGGCATCGACGTTATCGACAGCGTCGACACGAATGCCGTCAAAGTTCGCGTCAGCATCGTTTGCAGTAATCGAGCCAAAGTTCATCAAGTAGTGTAACCAGTTCAATTGTTCGGCCTGCACGACCGGATTTGAGTTATCCACGTCGTTAGCCAACAACAATTCGTAGCCACCCTTTGAATTGTCAACCGTATAATTTTGTGTATTGGTTTGGTTCGTTGGGGTGCGATTGAGTAAGCGGAAATCAGAATTTGTATCTGGGGTGAGGGGGCTGTTCACAAACGTCAAGGCACCCTTTTGTAAATGATCGCTGTTTGGATCTTCACTAGTTTGGTTCCATTGAGGTTGTGTTGTGATGAAGTTTGCCATCGCCGTCTTCAACCAGTCTGTGCTATTTGTCAAACCAATCTTTGTTTCGATGGCTTGTTGCAAAGTTTCACTGGCCTTGTTCAAGGCGACTTGATCATCTTGAAGGGTATAAGAGGTTGGATTTTCGACAAGGCCAAGTTGTGACATGTAATTCAAGTAGTTGACTTGCGTTTGCTTATCAGGCCACCAAACCGACAAAATTGGTCGCATGTCCGTGGCTGTTGAAGCTTCCCACTTGTTACCATCGCGCAAAATGTCGGTTGGACGATACCAAGATGATGCTGTCAAATAACCATCAAGGTTATCAAAGTCCGCACTGGCAGTGCTGTGCACGGCGTTGTGGGCCGTGTAGTCGTCATTTTGGGCAGTCAAACCTTCCGTAATTTGTGATGTAGTTGCTGACACTTCTTGACCAGTTGTGGCATCAAATGTCCGCATTTGGCCGTCAATTTCGCCAGCATAGCCTTTCTTCAGTTGACCCGCAGCGTCGAAATAATAATTGTGACCAGCGATACTCGTCACGCCGATTGCAGCTTGACCGTTAGCGCCAAAGTAATAAGTTTGGCCGTCAGCGGCCGTGTAGAAGTCACTGAAGATTTGTTCACCTTGGGTGTTGAAAGCCACTGTTTGGCCGGCAACGTGTTGCAACCCAGTCAAGGCGTTACCCGTGTTAGCGTCAAAATAGTAAGTCTTGCCGTTTTCTGTGACGTAGGCGCCCTTGGTTTGACGGCCAGTGGTATCAAAGTATTGCAAGTGACCCGCGATGGTCGTTAAGCCTTTAGCATAGGATTGATCAGCATTAACATAGTACCAAGCACCAGCTTTTTCCACATAGCCGGTTTGAGGGGCTGGGGTAGTGTCAGCTGCTGGTTGTTGCGGTTGCTCAGTCGTTGTTGCGGTTGTGGCAGGTTGTGGCAGGTTGTGCCGGTGTTGGGGCTACTGGCGCTACTGGCGTAGTAGGCACGACAGGTGTTTGTTGTGTCGTTGTACTGCTGGCGTCGGCCTGAGCAGCTGTTGTTGTCGCTGCAGCAGTCGTCGGCGTTGTCGTTGTAGTTGTCGCTGACGCTGCGGCTTCTGGTGCTGGTGCCGTCACTATCACCTGTGAACTGGTTGTGTTTTGGCTACTATCAGCTGAAGCAGTCGTTGACCCTGCGACAAAGGCTAGGGCAGCACCGGCTGTGATGACACCACCGACGACCCAGTTTTTACCGGCTTTATAAAGTTTTTTTCTAACTTGTGTTGCGTTTTCCAATATTCTTTTCTCCCATTAACGATTTGTGTTATAGCGAACAAGAGAGAATTATAACGGAGCAAATGTTAAACGTATATCTTTTTACAAACGATTAACAATTGCTTAAGAAGTATCAAAAAAGTAATAGAAAAAAATAAACTTTTTAAGAATTTGCCGAAAAAAAGCCAGCGCAATCAGTGGAAGCGCTATAATGGGGGATGTTGTTGTCTAATTTAGCATTAATAGATCGAATTTGTGAAAAAATACGTTTTTGTTTATGTTAAAATATAAAAAGTTGTGCCTTTTTTTGAAAAAGGCTAAAAATTCAATCAGCTTAGGGGTGATATGTTATGGAAACTCAGTTATCATCAAAAAACCCTTATCAGACACCATGGTTTAAAAAAAATACGAGTATACTGGTACTCTCTACCATTGTTTTGGGGATAATGTCGGGCGTGGGGGCGCTCGTTTTGTCGTTCTTTTTAGAAAGCGTTGAGCAGCTATTTTTAGGTTATGGTGAAACGGCTAAAATGCCAGCACCGATAACGACAGTGCCTTTAGTGCGACTACTATCGGTTGTCATAGGTGGTATGATTGCTGCCTTTTTTTGGTGGCTCTTACGGACGAAAATGACCCCAACGGTCAGTGTCAACAAAGCGCTTGCTGGGGAAAAGATGCCTTTTTGGCAAACTATATTGCATGACTTTACCCAGATCTTTTATGTTGGAACGGGTGGTTCAGTTGGTCGTGAATTGGCGCCTCGTGAAGTCGGTGCCGTAATGGCTGAAAGGTGGACAGCATTCTTGTCCCGTCATCACATCGAACCACTTTCCAGTGATGATCGCCGACTATTAATTGCTTCAGCCGCTGGCGCCAGTTTTGCCGGTATCTATATTGCACCCATTACGGGGATGCTGTTTGCCGTTGAAATCATGTATAAAAAATATGATTTAAAAGCAATTGGCGTGAGCTTGGCGATGTCAACCATCGCTATGGGAATTGGGTCATTAGTGAAGGGATTTAACCCTTATTATTTACTGGATAATGTGAAATTCCCTGTTGGCAGTGTCTTGTTTGTGATTATTTTGGCACCGTTGTGCGGCTTTGCGGGTAGCTGGTTTAGAAAATGCTTCCGATGGGCTGAAAAAAATCAGACTCAGACACGTCATATTTTATGGCAATTACCTGTTGTCTCACTCTTAACGGGTAGCATTGCTTACTTCTTCCCAGAAATTATGGGTAATGGTCGGTCACTGGCACAGTTAGCAATTGGCGGTAGTGCGCGTTATCAGCAAATTATCATTGTGTTATTGGTTGGTGCGGGCTTAAAGGCTATTGTGACAGTTTTGACTATTCGGTCGGGCGCATCCGGTGGTACATTGACACCATCAATTTCAATTGGTGGCGCTTTAGGCGCGGTTGTTGGTTGGGTACTTTCTTACTGGATCCCAGGCGTTAACATTGGTCAAGGGGCGATTTTAGGTGCTGGTACGTTGTTGGCCGCTTCACAACAAGCACCGCTGGCGGCCATGTTTATGTTGATTGAAATCACGCATCTGGATGGTTCAGCGATTCTACCATTAACGATTGGTATTTTAATTGCGACTGCTGTATCGCGTCTCGTGTTACAACCTAAAACCAGTAAAAAAGCCTGACACATCGTGTCAGGCTTTTTTACTGGTTGGCTTCAATGGTAATCAGATTACCTTCAGAATCTTTGATTTTAATGGCGATCTTGTTGCCAAAACGTGCTTCGGGTTCACCGACTAACGTCACAAAGTTATTTTTCAAATGCTTTTGCAAGTCTACTTGGTGATCTCGGACCAATAATTCGAGTTGATCGGTTGGCTCACCCGTTACAAAAACAATATCTTCGCCATCGAGTGTTAAATGGCGGCCGGATTGATGGCCTGATTGGGGCAAGTCAAAAACATCGCGCCAAAAACGGTAGGCACGGTTCGTATCAGTTGCTGGAATTTTTTTAATGTTTAATTTACGTGGTTTCATATTAATAAGTATAGCTGAATTTCACTAATTTTCAACTCGTTCCAGGTCACGCTGGCGGGTGTAAATCGTATAGCCAACGATAATGAATAACAAGGTTGACATGGTCAACCAAGCAAAACTGGGTGTGATGACATTGGCTAAGCTGAGAAATAAGAGTTGGCCCAATGGTGCGGTGGCGAGGACTAAAGTATTGATCAGACCGCCAACACTGGCTAAACGATCAGGTGCGACACGTTGCATCATAATAGCCCCAATCCGTGGATTAATTTTAGCAGAAACATAGCCGATACCGGCGATTAGGAGCAACCAGACAAGACGGTTTGGCCAAATACTTGGCACCAAGCCTAGTAATAGTAATAGGCCGCAAGCTGTCCCAATTAATTGCTTAGTGGTCATATTCTGAAAAATATCATGTACCACAATGGAACCCAGTAACATGCTGACGGTTTCCACAGCGCCAAATATGGCCACGGTAGTGCCAAAATTACCAATCATAAGCTGATGCATTTGTAATAAAGTTAAATTAAACAGGCCAGCTAATGATGTACTCACAAAGTTAACAGCGGCAGCAAGTACAATAAGTTGGAAAAAGAGATGATCACGGTAGACTGACATAAAGGTAATGTTGAAATCAGAAAACAGTGTGGTTCGGGAACGGTGGGCGAGATTTTGGCTAATTTGGTGCTGGGCCTCGGTAAAATACGACTGGTGGGTGGTCATCACGAGCCATGCAATGATAAACAGTAAAGCATTAATGAAACTGAATACGGCCGCGTTGTTGTTTAAGAGGCTAAACAAGCCAGCGCCGAAAAAACCACCAATCATGGCCATGGTAATACTAACGGCTTGTTCGAGACTCATGGCGGTCTGCATGTTCTTTTGAGCTAAAATATAGCGTGAGATAGGCTTCATCAATAAATTGCTATAAAGCCCTAAAATATCATTGATAAAAATTAAGCACAGCAACACAATGAAGGTCATGGCATGGGTTTCATAGGCAAATAGTAAGCCGGACATCACCAGAAAAATAGTGGCTTGGGTACGTCTGGTGATTGACCAAGCGCGCAAATGATCGTGCGTTTTGTCGGCTAAATTGCCTAGTAAAATGGCAAATAGGTTAGGTAAAAAGGTGATGAACGCGACAGCGGTGACTGCTAAAGTGGCATGAGGACGTGATGCTGCGATCATGAGAAAAACAATGTTAAACAGACTAGTGCCTAAATTATTAAATAGTTGGGCGGTGATCGTGATGCGAAAAGCGCGATTGCTTTTAAGTAATGTCATATGTTTTGCTCCTTTGAATTGTGTAAATTCATTTTATCCAGTAAACTGAACAACAAATCAAAAAGCGAATATATGCTACTTTCTGGCGGTGACAAATGGATTACGGGGCAACATTTAAAAGAATACGTGAAGACAAAGGGTTAAAAATTGTTGATTTAGAACAAGAAAACATCTCACGCTCACTCATTGGCAAATTTGAAAAAGGGCAATCACGGCTATCAGCAGACCGATTGGATCGCTTATTAGCTGACATGGGTGTGAGTCATGATGAATTCTTATTTCTTGGTGGGGAACCTGGGGATAATTATATGTACACGTTGTTGTATGAGATGGGGGTGCAGTCTGGTAAAATACGCGAACGCCAGCAACTGGATCGGATGATTGCGCGGGCGACCCGTGATTTGACAAGTGGTCGTGGTGGCTTAAGTGCCAGATTTATGCGTGATTTTGGTCTGTTGATCAAAATCGGCCTGACAGCCGAAGATGATGGGGTCAAAAAGGAGATGTATGAGTATCCTGGTGTTCAGCAACATGTTAAACCAGCCGTACAATTTTTAAAAAAGGCGGAAACATGGGGACGGTTGGAACTTGATTTATTTACCCTTTTTTATATTGGCATGCAGCCGGATGATCTGCTTGTCTTGGGACGATTGGCAATTCAACGGGCACGGGTCTACACGGCACTAAGATCTGAGAAAAAGCGGTTAGTTGATATTATTCACACGGCATTTAACGGCCTAATGTATGTTGATCAAGCGGGGGCAGCTGAGATGTTAGCCCTTGAAGCACAAGTCATTCAGGCAGCCGATGAGTTTATGATTGATTGGACGAGTGAACGGTTGCGTTTACGCTTAGATGAAGGGTTACTGATGATGTTGCAGGGCCAAGTTACGGCTGGGTATGAACAGATCATGTCAGTGGTTTCAGTCTATGAGATGATTGGCATGCAGGAAATGGCTAATTTTACACGCCAAACGATTGCCCAAACAAAATCGGCCATTGAATCCAACCAGCGGGATAAAATACCACATATTTACTCAATGTTGATTTAAAGTATGGTAAACTTAAACTTATGGCATTATTAGAAGTCAGTGGCCTTACAATGGCCTACGCAGAAAAAACTTTATATGAAGACGCAGCCTTTGAACTACAACAAGGCGAACACATGGGGATTGTTGGTCAAAATGGTGCCGGCAAGTCAACCTTAATTAAGATTATTACCGGACAAGAATTACCCTTGTCTGGGAAAATCGACTGGCAAAAAGGCTTAAAAATTGGCTATTTGGACCAGTATGCTGAAATTCCTGACGGCATGAATTTGGTTGATTTTTTGCACACTGCTTATCAAGACTTATATGATAAGCAAGACCGCATTACCGAACTCTACAATGAGTACGCGGAAACCATGAACGACAAGTTGTTGGATCGCGCTGGTCGCATGCAAGAAGAGCTGGATGCTGCCGGTTTTTATGATGTGGATACGCAAATCGAACGCGTTATCTCCGGTTTGGGCTTAGAAGCTATCGGTCGTGATCGTGAATTGGAACAAATGTCTGGTGGCCAACGTGCCAAAGTCATTTTGGCCAAGTTGTTGCTGGAAAATGATGACGTCATCATTTTGGATGAGCCGACGAACTATCTGGACGTTGCCCACATTGCGTGGTTGCAAGATTTCTTGCAAACCTATGAAGGCGCGGCTTTGATTATTTCCCATGACTTTGACTTTTTGGACAAAGTGACCAACGCGATTATTGATGTGTCATTTGGTAAGATTACCAAATATCGTGGCTCGTTCACGAAAGCGATGCGTCAAAAAGAAGAGCGTACGGAACAACAGTTGCGACAATATGAAAAGCAACAGGGTGAAATTGAAAAGGCCCAAAAGTTTATCGCTAAGAACAAAGCGCGTGCCTCAACGTCAAAGCAAGCGAAGTCACGTGAAAAGATGCTGGCGCGCATGGAAAAGATTGATCCACCGTCAGAAACATTACAAGCAAAATTCAATTTCCCTTATGTGAACTCACAATCTGCCAACGCATTGACAGTCAATGATTTGTCCGTCGGTTACGTGACCCCAGTCTTGGAGCCAGTAACTTTCTCAGTGACAACGGGACAAAAGATTGTCTTCAAAGGCTTTAACGGCGCGGGTAAGTCGACATTGATTAAGTCAATTCTCGGTGTGATTCCTGCCTTACACGGGACAGCTGAATTCTCACCGTCTGCCGTCGTTAACTACTTCGACCAAGACTTGGCATGGGATGATGACACAAAGACACCATTACAAGAAATGCAAGATCGTTTCCCAACGCTAGAACCAAAGGCGTTGCGGACCCGATTGGCTGCGGCAGGGATTAACGCTGAAAACGCGCAAAAGCCGTTGCAACAACTTTCTGGTGGTGAGCAGACAAAAGTGAAGTTGGCCATTATGGAAATGAAGCCAAGTAATTTCTTGATTTTAGATGAGCCAACCAACCATTTGGATGAAGGGACGAAAAATGCCCTACGGGCAGCGATTGACAAATTCCCAGGAAATGTCATCATCGTTTCCCACGAAGTCAGCTTTACAAAGGGCTTTGGTGACCGTGAATTAAACGTTGCGGCGCTATCCTATAAGAAAGAAACAGATTAGTATGGTGCAACTACTGACACAAAACAACATGCCGAAAAACATGACAGTTTTTGATGTGGTTGCGTCAACAATGATAAAGGGTCGAGACATGCTGAATACAGGCGTGGCTCGGCCTTTTGCTGTGGTTGCCAATCAACAAACTGCTGGGTACGGAAAATTCGGACGTCAATTTTTCTCACCGCGAGGGAGCGGTGTGTATATGACGTTTGTTTTTGACGTGCCAACTGGTAGCTTTGATGCCGGACTATTGACCACCGGTGTGGCCGCAACGATTGCGCGGGTCATTTTTGAAGTAACTGGTATTCAAGTAGCTATGAAATGGGTGAATGATTTATATTATCAGGATCGCAAAATTGCTGGCATTCTTGCTGAGGGTATTCTGACCGCAGGTCAGCTCACGCAAGTCAGTATCGGTGTTGGTTTGAATATTTTAGCCACGGTTGTGCCACCTGAACTGCGGGATAAAATCGGCGCACTTGATGTCGATGTGGATAAAAATAGGTTAGTCCGCCAGATTTTCACAGCTTTGCAAGCTGATTTTTCAGGTTATCAACAAGGGCAACATCTTGCCTATTACCAAGCACATGCTTATTTAACAGGCCGTTACGTGTCAGTACAAGTTGGGCAAACGGTTATCACTGGTAAAATTGTTGGGGTTGGGCAATGTGGAGAATTACTACTAGTTGATGACAGTGGTAGTTCACATGCTTTGATGAGTGGCGAAGTAACCAAAGTCAATTTTTAATGTTGAATGATTCATCATAACGAACAGGACGGGAAATGTGATGGGATTGCGATCAATTTTATTATTACCACGTATTAATCATGACCTTGTCCATGACGTGAGACAACAGTATGATACGCTGTATCAGCATGTTGCGCCACACATCTCACTGGTTTTTCCTTTTGAGAGTGACATGTCAGACGATACAGTGATACAGGTTGTCACGAATGTGATGCAGCATTTTTCGGCGTTTGATATCACATTGAACCGAGTTGCTGGTGAGCCTGACAATGGGTACGTTTGGCTAGTTATTGATCAAGGCGCTGCCATAATTACGGCTATGCATGATGCGTTATATCAGGCACCAATATTTGCTGCCCACCTGCGACAAGATATCCCCTATATACCCCACATGACAATTGCACAAGGTGCGACACCAGAGCAGGCGCAACAGTTAATCGCAGCATTGGGTCAAACACCACTGACAATCATGACGACCATTGCGTCAGTGAGTGTGGAACATATCCTAAACAACAATGATTCAGATGTCTTCTGTCAGGTGGCATTGCGGTGTGCGCATGAAAATTAGATTTATTGGTCCTGCTGGTAGTGGTAAGACAACATTGGCTAATCAAATCAGTGTACGTACGGAACTGCCAGTAACGTCCTTGGGTGAGCTTAACTGGGAGTGACTGGCCACTGGAGATCGACAGTGGTTAAAACAGTC
Organism: Leuconostoc lactis KCTC 3528 = DSM 20202; assembly: GCF_014651235.1. Taxonomy (GTDB): domain Bacteria; phylum Bacillota; class Bacilli; order Lactobacillales; family Lactobacillaceae; genus Leuconostoc; species Leuconostoc lactis. Next base: position 33,824 of record NZ_BMWM01000015.1, read on the forward strand.
ATTTTAAATGCATTTGACAAAATAAAAGTATTAGAATAAAATAAAAACAATGAGAAAATCATAGAGGTTGCCATAGACAAGAGTCACTTGTGGAGTATTGATAGATACGCTGAAGCAAGCAAAAGGGGATGTGGCCGAAGCGTTGGCACTATCATGTCAGTTAGCTGGGCCATTGGTTAAGAGCCAATGGACTGTCGCGGATGCGGGGTGCTATGACGGAGATAAGCGTTTTTTATTGCAATCCGTGACTGCCCCCAAGCAGCCACGGATTTTTATTTTATGAGAAAAAGGTGTGACTATGGTAGAGGCAATTACAAGGCCAACACAAATTGAAATATCACAAAAAGCTTTAAAAAATAATGTCGCCGTCGTGAAGCAAACATCAGGCGCAGACAAAATCTTTTTGGCTGTTAAATCTAATGCCTACGGCTTGGGGTTAATCCCAACGTCAAAAGCGGCCATTGCGGGTGGTGTCTACGGTTTAGCGGTAGCCATTATTGATGAAGCTTTGGCCTTGCGCCATGAGCGATTGACGGCACCAATTTTAATTTTAGGCATTTCACCAGCGCAATATGCTGAATTGATGGCCGTCCAACATATTATGGCTACGGTTGTGTCGCTTGATTGGTTAAAAGAGGCGGCAACTTATTTGTCCGGTGAACAACGTTTACATGTCTCGTTAGGCGTTGATACGGGAATGGGTCGAATTGGCTTCCGTGATCGTGCAGCGCTGGCCGAAGCCATTGCTTATGTCCAAGCACATCATGATTTATTTGACTATGTTGGTTTAGCGACGCATTTTGCTGAATCCGATTCGGCTAATACTGATTATTTTGAGATGCAATTGGCGCGTTGGCATGAATTGACGGATGGCTTACCGGAACCAGAATACTATCATGTGGCCAACTCCGGGGCTGCCATGTATCACGCTGACGAAGTGCCACACGACGTCATTCGCGTGGGGACAGTCCTGTATGGCGTGGAACCTTCCCGTGGCGAATTGGCCGATGGCCATGAGTTACAACCGGTCATGGCTTTGCGTAGTGAAATCAACTTTGTGAAGCAACTGCCGGCGGGGGAAGGCATTAGTTATTCCCACAAATACACCACGACGGGCGACGAATGGATTGGCACAGTACCGATTGGATATGGCGACGGGTGGCTACGCAAATTGACCGGCTTTAACGTGATTGTTGATGGGCAATATGCACCCATTGTTGGTCAAATCGCCATGGATCAAATGATGATTCGCTTGCCGCATGAATATCCTGTGGGAACAAAAGTGACCTTGATTGGTCGTGATGGTGGGTTAGAAAATACCTTGGAAGATGTCGCGCAATATGCGGGCTTGGCCCCTTGGGAAATCATGACTGGGATGCAAGATCGCTTGCACCGCGTACTCGTTGATTAGGACACACCGCGTAACAAACTTAACATTGAGGAGAACAAAATGACAGAAAAAACTTATCATGTGGCAATTTTAGGCGCCACTGGCGCAGTCGGCACACGTTTACTATCACAATTGGAACAATCAACGATTCCGGTTGGTCAACTTAAGTTATTGGCTTCAGCACGTTCGGCTGGTACGACTTTAATGTTTAAAGGAGAACCAGTGACGGTTGAAGAAGCCACGCCAGAAAGTTTTGACGGTGTTGATTTGGTCTTAGCATCAGGCGGCGGATCGGTTTCAAAGCGATTTGCGCCTGAGGCAGTTAAGCGCGGTGCCGTTGTTGTCGATAATTCAAGTTATTGGCGCATGCATGATGACGTGCCACTGGTGGTACCCGAAGTCAATGAAGCTGCTTTACAAACGCATCAAGGCATTATTGCCAATCCAAATTGCTCAACCATTCAAATGGTGGTGGCCTTGGAGCCCATTCGCCAAGCCTATGGCTTAGAACGGGTGATTGTGTCAACGTATCAAGCCGCCTCTGGGGCAGGCCAATTAGGTTGGGATGAATTAGTCGCGCAAACAACGGCTTATAATGCTGATGAACCGGTCACGGCATCAGTTTTGCCAGTCCGTGGTGCGGCTAAGCACTATCCATTAGCCTACAATTTACTGCCCCAAATTGATGTATTTGAAGATGATGGGTACACGCATGAAGAATGGAAAATGATTCACGAAACCAAGAAAATTATGTTTGGTGACAAGGATTCTCGTGAGGTAAAAGTGACAGGGACGGCTGTGCGTGTGCCGGTGCCAATTGGGCATGGGGAAACGGTTTACTTTGAAACAGCGGCTGGTACTGGGGCCACGGCGCAAGGGATTCAACAAGTCTTAAGCCAAGCACCAGGGGTCGTGCTGGAAGATAATCCAACCGAGCAACTTTATCCACAACCAGTTAATGCAGCGGGCAAGCGCGAGACGTTTGTCGGTCGTGTCCGGCCGGATTTGGAAGTTGACGATGCTTTTCATATGTGGGTCGTGTCAGATAACCTCCTCAAAGGGGCAGCCTGGAACACCGTGCAAATTGCTGAGCGATTGGTGGCACTTGACTTAGTGCGCGTCTCAGATACAGCAACAAATCCATTTACGACTGCGTAACGTGATACAATAAGGCTATGATAACCCTCATTTATCGTGTAACAATTGGATTATTATTGGTAGCGCTTGGCTACCAATTGCAGAAAAACCCCGCGACGATGACAATCGGTACGTATGGGGTTTTTATTGTATTGAGCGTGATTTTATTGTGTCAGCATTGGCTTAACTTATCGCCAGCCAGCCGGCAAGCTATTCGTGTCTGTAGCTATAGTGTAGCTATACTCATGGGTGTTATTTTAATGCTGAGCATTGCGTGGTACAGTTGGAAAAAATCACGGCGGGTGCTGGTATCAGGTATTATTGGTGGCTATTTAATCAGTTTAGTTTTGTTATCCCCGTGGTCATTATGGCGAATGGCTGCGCCGGGGTTGCTGTTTTATTTTGTCTGGCAATTTAGCCGCTTTTTAATCAGTAGTGTGGCTTATGGGATCGTCAGTCGGCCACCGAAAGCTGGCCCGCTCGTGGTGTTGGGCGGTGGTTTAGCGGATGGCTATCACGTTGGTAAAATCGTGGATGCACGTATCCGAGCGGCGGTGTTAGATGCCAAAAAGATGTCCCCTTTCCCGATTATCGTATTTTCGGGTGGACAAGGTGATGATCAGCGACGGAGTGAGGCTGCAGCGATGCGGGAACATGCCGTCTTGCGCTATGGCGTCCCGCTGGCGCAAACCCGATTAGAAGATCAGTCACGGAATACCATTCAAAATTTTCGTTATAGTGCGGCTTTGCTTGATGGGCAACCGTTAACGTTTTATACGAGTGATTACCACGTTTTTCGGGGGGCGTTGATCGCGCAAACATTAGGTATTTCAGCGCGTGGCCGTGGTGGGGTGTCGGTTTGGCGGCATCGCATACCGGCCTTTTTGCGCGAGTTTGCTGGCGTGATGAGCTTGCACAAACGGCGACAGGTGCTATTTGGCATTTTGTGGGTCATTGTGGCAGGTTTAAACGTGATTTTTTTCTCATAAAATAGTGTGTTATAATGCCTTTTATGATGTTGTTATGTGAAAAATGACGATTAAATAATATAACAATGGTTGAAAAGGGAGGTGTACATGAGTATTTTTGGAAAATTGATGTGGTTTTTTAAAGCGCATCAACGGCTTTATATTTTAGGGTTGTCTTTTTTATTCTTAACAGAAATTTCACAAATGGTGTCACCGGCACTAATTGGGCAATTCACGGATAAAGTTGTACGCCGAGAATTAACATTTGAGGGGCTGGTGTTTTATGCTGGTGGGATTTTGTTATTTGCGATCTTAATGTATGGTTTTCGCTACGCGTGGATTACCCACATTTTTCAGGGATCAGCGTTACTAGAAAAAACATTACGGCAACAACTTTTCGACCATTATATGGCGATGGATACGACGTTTTATCAACGGCATCGTACGGGTGATTTAATGGCGCACGCATCCAATGATTTATCAGCGATCCAGCGTGTGGCGTCGGGTGGTATTTTAATGCTGGTTGACTCTGTCGTGGTGATTATTTTCACGGTGGCCTCGATGATTCTGGTGGTGGATTGGCGTCTGACGTTAATTGGTGTTTTGCCCTTACCATTGTTGATTATTGGGGTGCGTTACTTATCGCCGAAAATTCGTGCAGCGTTTACAGCATCGCAAGAAGCCTTTTCGCGCTTATCTAACAAATCCCAAGAATCAATTGCTGGGATTAAAGCGATTAAGACTTTGGGTCAAGAACAACAAGATGCCGCTGCTTTTGAGGCCCAAGTCCAAGAAACGATTCAAATTAATAAGCGGGTTGCTCGAATTGACGCGATGTTTGGCCCAATGGCAACACTGATTATGACCATTAGTTATGTGATTATGATTACCTATGGTGGCTCGCTGGTTGTTAATCAAGCCATTACGATTGGGCAACTGGTCTCATTTTCCACCTATCTTGGCTTATTAGTTTGGCCAATGTTTGGTTTGGGGCAGTTATTTAACGTCTTGGAACGTGGGAATGCGTCATATATTCGTGTCCAAAACATTTTGTCTGAAAAATCTGCTGTGGTCGAAAAGCCGAATGCGGTCACAACGCGGGCAACGGGTGATTTGGTCATTGATGTGACAGCTTTTAGTTATCCTGATGATGCCGAGGAAAATTTGGCCTTAGAACACATTAACTTTACGGTCAAAGCCGGTGAAACGTTGGGAATTGTCGGGCGTGTTGGTTCAGGGAAAACCACATTATTGAAGTTGTTATTGCGGCAATTTGATGACTATCAAGGCACGATTAAAGTGGGCGGTACTGATATTAAGGATTACACTTTTGCAGCGTATTTACGCGCGATTGGTTATGTTGCGCAAGAAAATTTCCTATTCTCCACAACGATTCGTGACAATATTCGGTTTGCCAATATTAATGAAGCACAAGCGGTGGTCGAAGCCGCCGCTAAAAAAGCCGCTTTTCATGACGATGTTTTAGCGTTGCCAGCCGGTTACGACACCGAAGTTGGTGAGCACGGGGTGAGCTTGTCTGGTGGGCAAAAGCAACGTTTGGCGATTGCGCGTGCGTTAATCATTGATCCGGAAATTTTAATTTTAGATGATGCCTTGTCAGCCGTTGATGCGCGGACGGAAAAGCAAATTTTACAAGCCTTGAAGGCTGATCGCCAAGGGAAAACGACAATTATTGCCGCACATCGGATGAGTTCGGTGATGAATGCTGATGAGATTATTGTGTTTGATCAAGGCCGTATTAAAGAACGCGGCACGCATGCCGAGTTAATGGCCAGAGACGGCTGGTATGCCGAGATGTACCGCCAACAACAATTAGCAACAGAATTAGAAGAAAAATTAGATGGAAAGGCGGGCGCTGATGTCTGAAAATAATGAATCAGTCTGGGCGAAAAGTATTCCGCTCAAAACACAAATTCGGGTGATTACCACGTTGATGAAACAAGCAAAGCCCTTTCGCCAGATGTTTTTTGTCGCCCTTGCAATCGGTGGTGTCTTTGCGCTCTTGCAAGCAGCCGCACCACGTGTGATTGCTTACTATATGACGACGTACCTGCATCAAGGGGATAATATCACCATCCAAATCATGTGGAGCTTTGCTCTGTTAGTCGCTGCTATTCGGGTCTGTCAAGCCATTACGGATGGTCTGAATGCCTACTATTTCACGGTGGCCGCAGAATATGCGTTAGAAGATATCCGCGTCAAGGTCTTTGAGAAGTTGCACACCTTAGGGATGCGTTTTTTTGATCGCGTGCCGGCGGGGTCTTTGGTGACGCGGGTGAACAATGATACGGCGTCATTAGCGGATTTTTGGCGCTTTTTCATGGAATTAACCTTTGTGGTGATGAGCATGATTGGTGCTTATATCGGGATGCTGACGGTAAGTGTGAAAGCCACGTTGCTCATGCTAGTCGTGGTACCGTTTATTGTCATTTCGGTGGTGTTATACCAGCGTTTCTCATCAAGTCTTTTCCGTCATATGCGTGAACGGCTTTCACATTTGAATGCTAAAATTGCCGAAAGTATTACTGGGATTGATGTTATTCAAGAATTTTATCAAGAAGATCGGTTTAAAAAGGCCTTTGCTAAGGTCAACGGTGAATATTTTAATGCGCGTTTTAAAATGATTAAAGCCGATGCGCTGTTATTAGAGCCGATGATTGATTTAATGTTGGGTGGCGCAATGGTGCTGGTCCTCTGGTACTTCGGGGTTTTGTCGATGACCACTGCTGTCTCAGCTGGGGTAATTTATGCGTTTACTACCTATTTAAACAATATTTTTAGTCCATTAGAAAATGTGATGAATTTGTTTAGTCCTTTCCAAGAAGGATTGGTTTCGGGTTATCGCGTTTTGGGCATTTTGGACGATGACACGTATGCCCCAGCGCAAAATCCAGGCGCAGATAAGCAAATTACCCAAGGGAAAATCGAATTTAAGCATGTCAACTTTAGTTACGATGGGCAGCATCCAATCTTAAAGGATTTGACCTTCACAGCGAACCCTGGCGATACCGTGGCCTTGGTTGGCCACACCGGTTCCGGTAAATCGTCGACGATTAACACATTGATGCGCTTTTACGATTTTCAAAGTGGGGGAATTTTGCTCGATGGGCAGGATATTCGCGATATTGATCCCGTTGATTTGCGTCAAAAAATGGGGTTGGTGTTGCAAGAACCGTTTATGTTTTATGGGGATGTCGCCTCTAACATTCGGATGTATGATGATACGATTACCGACGACCAAATTATTAAGGCTGCTGAATTTGTTGGGGCAGATAGCTTTATTGATGAGCTGGACGGTCAATATCATGCCAAAGTACAAGAAGGCGGTTCAGGATTCTCGGCTGGGGAAAAACAGTTGATTAGTTTTGCCCGAACGATTGTTAAAGATCCAAAAATTTTAATTTTAGATGAAGCGACCGCCAATGTGGACACAGAGACGGAAGTATTGATTCAACAATCACTCCGGAAAATGCGTCAGAATCGGACAACAATTGCGATTGCGCACCGTTTGTCGACCATCAAGGATGCCGACTTAATTCTCGTGTTAGATAAAGGCGAAGTGGTCGAGCGGGGGACGCATGATGCGTTACTGGCGCAACGCGGCCGTTACTATGACTTATATCGTTTGCAAGGGATGACAGATGATGAGACGGCAGTTAGTTGACCGGGTGTAATGTTAAGAAACACACATTTTTATGTCATGTTTCCTGCCATGGATTAATTTAAACTGGCGGGTGACACGTAGAATAGAAGTATGAGCAGACTGGGGCGAATCGTGTAATATGCCTGCGTATTGCACGATAATCGCCCTCTTTGTATCGGGACCGTGTGCCGTGTTAAAGCACTTGCGAGAAAAAAGGAGAAATTTATTCATGTCAATGATTGAATTCAAAAATGTTGAGAAGTACTATGGCAACTTTCACGCATTAAAAAATATCAATTTGAAAATTGATGAAGGCGAGACCGTCGTGTTGATTGGCCCATCTGGGTCAGGAAAGTCAACGTTGATTCGGACAATCAATGGATTAGAAGAAATTCAAGAAGGCCAATTGCTGGTTAACGATTTTGATTTACACGATCCAAAAACAGATATGAACCGTATCCGTAAGAATGTTGGCATGGTGTTCCAGCATTTCAATTTATATAAGGCAGATTGTAAAATTTAAGTTGAACATTTAAGTGGACAGAAAAACCCATCAAGGTCTTTAATGGTG